>JBBAVM010000014.1:0-48876 GCA_040397685.1 Pirellulales bacterium | reverse complement strand
AACCGACGATGGCGGATTTGCAATCCGCTGCCTTAGCCACTTGGCTACGGAGCCGCTGAACGAACCTGCCCGGAACGCTACGGAAAACTGGGCGGATTGGTCAAGCGCTGTGTTTCAGGCTGACCGTGCCGCTTCCGCCGGCCGTCGCGTTTCTACCGATCCTGCCTGAGAATCGGCCGTCGCCTGGGAGCGGCTTCAGTCTGTTCTGAAAACCGCAGCCCCAGGGCACCGCCGCGAGAGGGTGGGAGTGTGGTCCCAGTCCGCCCGGGCCGATATAGTCTGCCCATCTCCGCCCATTTCGCTGGCGGTTTTCTTTCGGAGCCTTGTCCAGGATGAGCAAGCAGGGATCGTGCGATATCGGCCTCATCGGCCTCGCCGTGATGGGCGAAAACCTGGCCCTCAACATCGCCAGCCGCGGATACTCGATCGCCGTCTACAACCGCACGACGAGCGTCACCGACGCCTTCACTGGCGGCCGCGGCAAGCAGCCGAATGTCGTCGGCTGCCACACGCTGCCCGACCTCGTGGCCGCGCTGAAAGCGCCCCGCAAGGTCATGATGATGGTCAAGGCCGGCCCGGCCGTCGATGAACTCATCAAGACGCTCATCCCCCTGCTCTCCAAAGGGGACGTGATCATCGACGGCGGCAACACGCTCTACTCCGACACCGAGCGGCGCACGAAGGAGGTCGAGGCGGCGGGCCTGCAGTACATCGGCACCGGCGTCTCCGGCGGCGAGGAGGGCGCCCTCAAGGGCCCGAGCCTGATGCCGGGCGGGTCGAAGGCGGCCTGGCCTCTCGTGCAGCCGATCTTCCAAGCGATCGCGGCAAAGGTGGGCCCGAAGGGCGACATCCCGTGCTGCGACTGGGTCGGCCCGCGGGGTGCCGGGCACTACGTGAAGATGGTGCACAACGGCATCGAATACGGCGACATGCAACTGATCTGCGAGGCCTACTGGCTGCTCAAGCACGGCGCCGGCCTCTCGAACGCCGATCTGGCGAAGGTGTTCGACGAGTGGAACAAGGGCGATCTCGACAGCTACCTGATCGAGATCACCCGTGACATCTTCACCGTGAAGGATCCCGACACGGGCGACTTCATGGTGGACAAGATCCTCGATAAGGCGGGCGCCAAGGGCACCGGCAAGTGGATGAGCCAGCTGGCCCTCGACCTCGGCGTGCCGAGCACGCTCGTGACGGAGGCCGTGTATGCCCGCTGCCTCTCGGCGCTCAAGGACGCGCGGGTGCGGGCCAGCCAGGTGCTCAAGGGCCCCGACCTCGCCACGCACGACGATCCGAAGGCGTTCGTGGAGCAGGTCCGCCAGGCCCTCTATGCCTCGAAGATCGCCAGCTACGCCCAGGGCTACGTCCAGCTCGCCGCCGCCGCCAAGGAGCACGACTGGCCGCTCGACTACGGCGCGATCGCGATGATGTGGCGGGGCGGCTGCATCATCCGGGCGCAGTTCCTCGAGCGGATCTACGAGGCCTACAAGGCCCAGCCCGATCTCGAAAACCTCATGCTCGCCCCCTACTTCAAAGACGCCCTCGCCAAGGCCCAGAAGGCCTGGCGGCACGTCGTCGCCACGGCCGCGACGATCGGCATCCCGGTGCCGGCCTTCATGACGGCGCTGGCCTACTACGACGGCTACCGCCACGCGAACCTCCCGGCCAACCTGCTCCAGGCCCAGCGCGACTACTTCGGCGCCCACACCTACGAGCGGACCGACAAGCCGGGCAGCTTCCACACCGAATGGCTCGACCTCCGGAGGCAGGCATGAACGGTTTTCTCCAGGATCTGTTCGGACTTTCCGGCAAGACGGCGGTGGTGGTCGGCGGCACGGGAGTGCTCGGCGGGGCCCTCGCCGATGGCCTGGCGAAGGCGGGTGCGTTCGTCGTCGTGGCCGGCCGCGGCGCCGACCGCGGTGCCGCCCGCGTCGACGCCATCAAGGCGGCCGGCGGCGACGCCACGTTCGTCTCCGTCGATGCGGTGGACCGCGCGAGCGTGCAGGCCCTCCTCGAGGCCACGATCCACGCCCGCGGCCGGGCCGACATCCTCGTCAACTGCGCCGGCGTGAACTCCTCGGTGCCCTACTTCGAGATTCCCGACGACGACTACGACAAGGTCCTCGACACGAACCTCAAGAGCACGCACATCGGCTGCCAGATCTTCGGCGCCCACATGGCCGACAACCACGCCGCCGGAAAGGGCGGCGGTGCGATCCTCAATATCGGCAGCGTCTCGGCCGACAAACCGCTCTCGAAGGTGTTCATCTACTCCGCCTCGAAGGCGGCGGTGCTCAACTACACGCAGAACGTGGCCCGCGAACTGGCCCCCAAGGGCGTGCGGGTCAACATCCTCTGCCCCGGCTTCTTCCCCGCCGAGCAGAACCGCAAGATCCTCTCGCCCGACCGCGTGACCACGATCATGTCGAAGACGCCGATGAACCGCTTCGGCAACCCCGAGGAACTCGTCGGCGCCGCGATCCTGCTCTGCGCCCCGGTGGCCGGCAGCTTCATCACGGGCACGAGCATCTACGTCGATGGCGGCTTCACGGGCATGAGCATGTGACGCGTTGCGTGCGCACCAGCTCGTGACTGCCCAGACCCTCTCGCCGGACGTTCGCCTCGGCCCTCCAGGCCTCGGCTCTCTGTATGTCCGCTTCGCTTCGCCTGGCGGCTGTCGCAACGCCACGGAAGCCCGAAGCGCAAGCGAGGGGATCGCTCTCTCCCTCGCTTGCGCTTCGGGCTTCCGTTCGGGGAAGGCGAGGGGTTGCCCCTACCATTGAGCCGGCGTATTTGACCAGCGGAGCCATGGATGGCGCAGCGCAGGCAAATCCGAGCGAGCGGAGGCCAGGATGGCCGTAGCGAGCGTCCGGCGAGATGGTACGGGGCAACCTCTCGCCGGATTGCTCGAGTCGAGCCCGGCAGACGTTAGACTCGAAAGCCTATGCCCCACACCATTGTCATCTTCGGTGCCTCCGGCGATCTCACGAGCCGCAAGCTCGTGCCCGCGCTCTACAATCTCGACCGTGCCGGATCGCTGCCCGCCGACACGCGGATCGTCGGGTTTTCCCGCACGGCGATGACCGACGATGCCTGGCGGGCGAGCCTGCGCGAGACGACGGCGAAGCACTGCGACTGCGGACCGCTGGATGACGCCTCGTGGAGCCAGTTCGCCACGCGGATCCACTACCACGCCGGCGACATCGGCCGGCCGCAGGATTTTGCCACGCTCGACCGCCAGCTGACGGTGCTCGAGAGCGGAGCCGATTCCACGCGCGTCTACTACCTCGCGACCGCGCCGCAGTTCTATGAGCCGGTCGTCACCGCGCTCGGGGCCCACGGCATGGCTGCCGAGACGCGGGGGCCGCGTCGGATCGTCGTCGAGAAGCCGTTCGGCACCGATCTCGCGACCGCCCGGGCGCTCAACACCCACCTGCACTCGGTGTTCCACGAGAGCCAGGTGTTTCGCATCGACCACTACCTTGGCAAGGAGTCGGTGCAGAACATCCTCGCCCTGCGGTTCGCCAACACGATCTTCGAGCCGGTGTGGAACCGTCGCTACATCGACCATGTGCAGATCACCGTCGCGGAGGAGGTCAAAGTGGGGCGACGGGGGGCCTATTACGACACGGCCGGCGTGCTCCGCGACATGTTCCAGAACCATCTGCTGCAACTCCTCATGGTGACGGCGATGGAGGCGCCGGTGCGGTTCGACGCGACGGCCGTCCGCAACGAGAAGGTGAAGGTGCTCGAGGCGATCCGGCCGCTCGACCTTGGCGAGGTCGCCGCAGCGGGCGTTCGTGGGCAATACCGCGGCTATCTCGATGATCCCGGCGTCGCGCCCGAGAGCCAGACGGCCACGTTCGGCGCGGTGCGCCTCGAGATCGACAACTGGCGGTGGCAGGGCGTGCCGTTCTACCTGCGCAGCGGCAAGGCGATGAGCTGCCGCACGACGCAGATCGTGATCGGGTTTCGCCAGCCGCCGCTCGAACTCTTCGCCGAGGGCCGCCGCACGTTCCACCGCGAGCCAAACCGCCTCGTGATCCAGATCCAGCCGGCCGAGGGGATCCAGCTCCACTTCCACACGAAGGTGCCGGGCGAGGGGATGCGGCTGCGGCTCACCGATCTCGAGTTCAGCTACTCGCGGGAGTTCCAGGGGCGGCTGCCCGAGGCCTATGAACCCCTACTCCTCGACGTGCTCACCGGCGACGCGAGCCTCTTCGCCCGCGCCGACGAGGTGGAGAAGTCGTGGGAGATCATCGATCCCTTCGTACGGGCCTGGCACTCGGTGGACATGCCGCCGATCGACCTGTACGAACCGGGCGAGTGGGGTCCTGCCTCGAGCGCAGCCTGGATGGAGGCGCAGGGCCGCACATGGTTCGACTTGTGCCCGGTGCTGACGTGAATGATCGAAAAAGGTGTCAGGACTCTTTTCCGCTGAAATCGGACAGCGATGAGAACAACGTCATCCGAAAAAGAGTCCTGACACCTTTTTCGATCGGCGGGGTTTCCCTCGCCTCTCCCGTGGTGCAGGCGGCGCTCTCCGGCTACAGCGACCTGCCGATGCGGGTGCTGGCACGGCGGTTCGGCGCCGCCTACTCTCTGTGCGAGGTGCTGCTCGACACGTTCGTGACGGTCATCGGGAAGAACAAGCGCAATCTCGCCCGCGTGGCCGTGGCGGACGACGAGCATCCCGTCGGCGGCCAGCTCATGGGCGCGAATCCCGACGACTTCGCCCCGGCGGCCCGGCGGCTCGTCGAGGCCGGCTTCGACGTGATCGACATCAACTTCGGCTGCCCGGTGAAGAAGGTGCTCGGTCGCTGCCGGGGCGGCTACCTGCTCGGCCAGCCGGAGACGGCGCTCGAAATCGTGTCGCGGGTCCGCGACGCGGTGCCGACCCACGTGCCCGTCACGCTCAAGATGCGCCGTGGCCTCGACGACTCGCCCGCGAGCGCCGACAACTTCTGGACGATCTTCGATGGCGCTTTCGCCCGCGGCGCCGCGGCCATCACGGTGCACGGCCGGACGGTCAAGCAGAAGTATGTGGGCCCGAGCAACTGGGCGTTTCTCGCGGCGGTGAAGCGGCACGCGGGCAACCGCATCGTGCTCGGCTCGGGCGACCTCTTCTCCGCGGCGGCCTGCGTGGCGATGCTGCGGGAAACGGGCGTCGATGGCGTGAGCGTGGCGCGGGGCGCGATCGGAAACCCCTGGATCTTCGCGCAGGCGCTCGCGCTCCTGCGCGGCGAGCCGACGCCGCCCCCCCCGACGATCCATGAACAGCGCGACGTCCTGCGGGAACACTTTCGCCTGGCGGTGGAACTGCACGCCGAGGACCTGGCCGGCCGGTCGATGCGGAAGTTCGCCATCAAGTATGCGCGGCTGCATCCGGAGCCGCTCGCCGTGCGCGACGCGTTCGTGGCGGTCAAGGTGAACGCCGACTGGCAGGCCGTGCTCGCCCGGTTCTATGCAACCGACGGCCCGGGCCGCGATCCTTCGGCCGACATCGACGAAACGGCCGACTGCGCCCCTGCGTAAGGCAGGCTTCAGCCTGTCACTGCCGCCCCAGCGCCGCATCGATCTCGCGGCGCACGTTGTCGTCGGTCTCGATCTCCCGCCGCACCGTGAGCGCCGCCCGAGACGGCGCGTCCGCCACGCCGGCCACGATCCAGCGGCCGAGCGCCCAGGCCGCGGCACTGCGCACGACCGCATCGACGTCGGCGAGCGCCGCGATCAGGGCCGGGCCACTCGCGGCATCGGGACGATTGCCGAGAACGAGCGCCGCCGAGCGCACGAGGCCGCGACGTTTCGCCCGCCACAGGGGCGTGCCGCGGAACCGCGCCCGAAACGCGGCGTCGTCGAGCGCGAGGAGGCTGGCAAGCACGAGCGTGTCACCCTCGCGCGGCTGAAACTCGGGGACGTCGGAGCCGGGGGCGTGGCGGTTCCAGGGACACACCTCCTGACAGACATCGCAGCCGAAGAGCCAGTCGCCCATGCCGGCCCGCAGGTCGTCGGCCACCGGGCCATGGTCTTCGATCGTGAGCGCGCTGATGCACCGCGAGGCATCGAGCACGCGCGGCGCGACGAATGCATGGGTGGGACAGGCATCGAGGCAGGCGGTGCAGGAACCGCAATGATCGACGGCGAGCGGAACGTCGGCCGGCAGATCGACCGTCGTGAGCAGGACCGTGAGAAAGAAAAAACTGCCGGCCTCGGGATCGATGAGGAGCGTGTTCTTGCCGATCCAGCCAAGGCCGGCGAGCCAGCCGTACTCGCGCTCGGGAAACGGCACCGAATCGACGAACCCGCGCGTGCGGCAGCCGGGCACCCGGGCCTCCAGCCAGGCGCCGAGGTCGTTGATCCGCGACCGCAACAGGTCGTGGTAGTCGGCCCCCCAGGCGTACCGGGCCACCCTGCCCTGCCCCGGTGCGGCGGCGACGCCCGCGGTGCCGGTCACGGCATGCGTCGCATGATCGGTCGCCAGCATGATCACGCTCCGCGTGCCCTCCAAGAGCGGCCGCACGTCGCGCCGCAGCGGCTCGTGGTCGCGCAGCCACGGCTCCATCGAGCCGGCGAGACCGGCGTCGAGCCAGCGGCAAAATCCGTCGTGGATGAACGGCGGCCGGCGGTCGGGGTCGGCCGGCGCGATGCCCAGCCGGCCGAAACCGAGCCGCCGGGCCTCGCCCCGCAAGGCGGCGAGCAGCCCGTCGGCAACCGGAGGAGCGACAGGAGCGGGATCGACGTGGGACATCGGGAGCGAGGGAACGGTTCGTGGCAGCCAGGGCAAATTGGGATGCGAATGGCTCGCGATCCGATCGCTCCCGGGATTCCCCCGCGGGAACTGGTCTGGACCCATTCGGGGGAGTCGCTATTGTCCCGCCGGTCCGCAGATTTCCAAACCGACCTCACCCGTTCCATCCGCGGAGAGTCAGCCGTGCCCCACGCCATCGTTCTGGCCGCCCTGCTGCTCGTCGGCCTGGCCGGCTGCCAGACACCACCGCAAACCGCGGCCCCCGCCTACGGCGCGACGGTTCCACCGCCCGCCACCGGGATGATCGGCCAGCCCGCCCCCTACAACGGCTACGTGAGCGCGCCGCAGGGCGCGGCCTATCCTCCGGCTCCCGTGATGCCCGGCCCATCGGCCGGCTGGCAGCCGTCGGCGCCCGCCGCCCCGGCCGCCCCCGCCCCCAACACCTGGAGTTGGTCGCAGACGGGCACGCCCACCGCCCCCCCGTCCGTCCAGCAATACGGCAACCAACTCTCAAACCAGGCACAGCAATACGCCAACCAGATGCAGGCCCAGCCGCAGCAGTGGGCCAACTCCACGCAGCAGGCGATCGCCAACCAGCAGCAACAGCTCACGAACCAGATGCAGGCCAGCGCCAACCAGTATCAGCAGGGCCTCAACAACCAGATGAACCAGTACACCAACCAGTTGCAGCAAAATCTGCAGCAGCAGCAACAGCAACTCACCGGCCAGATGCAGCAGACGACGAACCAGTTCACCAACCAGATGCAGCAGGCCGTCCCGCAGCAGCAGACGGTGAACGGCAACTGGTGGCCGTTCCAGAGCCCGAACAGCGTCCCCCCCGCCCGCGCCACCCCGGCGCTCCCGGCCCGATACTAAGTTTGTTCCGGCTCATCGCGTACAAGCTGGCTCGGGACTGCCCAGACCCCCTCACCGGACGTTCGCCTCGGCCCTCCTGGCCTCGGCTCTCTGCATGTCCGCTTCGCTTCGCCATCCTGGCTGCGCTCGCTCCCATAGCCCGGCGAGAGGGCATGGGCAGCCCCGAGCCTCCTCAACTGAAGCAAGTCAGTCCCTCGCTTGCGCTTCGGGCTTCCGTTCAGGGAAGGCGAGGGATTGCCCCTGCCATTGAGCCGGCTTTACCGACCAGCGGAGCCATGGATGGCGCAGCGCCAGTCGGTAGGAGTGAACGCAGCCCGGAGGGCGCAGTGAACGTCCGGCGAGATGGTACGGGGCAACCCCGAAGCCGGATTGAACGCGTTGAGTGACAGGCTGAAGCCTGTCCTACGGGTTGCGTGGTATCGTGACGTCGTCCCCACGGTGCCGCGCATGTTCGATTGGCTGAAGCCCCGCCGTTCCGCGATCAACGCCTCCACGTGGAAGGTGGTCGAGAAGATCGACAGCCTCGCAGCCGAGATGGAGGGGCTCAGCGATCCCGCTCTGCGCCGGCTCGCGCGGTCGCTTTCCTACCGGGCCAAGGCGGGCGAGCCGATCGACACGCTGCTCATCGAGAGCTTCGCCGCCACCCGTGAAGCGGGCCGCCGCACGATCGGAATGCGGCACTACGACGTCCAACTCCTCGCGGGCGTGGCGCTCGTGCACGGGGCGATCGTGGAGATGCAGACGGGCGAGGGCAAGACGCTCGTCGCCACGCTGCCGCTCGTGGCCTACGCGCTCGCCGGCAAGGGGGCCCACCTCGCGACGGTCAACGACTACCTCGCCCGCCGCGACGCCGAGTGGATGGAGCCGATCTACAAGGCGCTCGGGATGTCGGTCGGCATCGTCGAATCGGAGATGGACTTCGACGCGCGGCGTGCGGCCTATGCCCGCGACGTCACCTACGGCACGGCGAAGGAGTTCGGGTTCGACTTCCTGAAGGACCGCCTCATGAACCGCGAGATCGCCGAGGGGCGCGGTGACCTGGGGGCGATGCTCACGGGCCGGGCGGCGGCGGGGACATCGCAGTTGCTGCAGCGGCCCTACTGGTTCGCCCTCGTGGACGAAGCCGACAACGTGCTCATCGACGAGGCCCGCACGCCGCTCATCATCGCCTCGCCCCCGGGCGAAGCCCAGGCGGTCCAGGAGGGCGTGTTTCGCTTCGCCGCCGAGGTCGCCGCGACGCTCGAACGCGACGCCGACTTCGACATGGACGTGCAGAAACAGACCTGCGAACTGCTCGGTCGGGGCCGCAGCCGCGTGCGCGCCCACGAGCGGCCGCCGCTCCTCGAGGGCGTGAGCCTGCTCGAGCTCTACGATGCCGTGGAGCGGGCGTTGCGCGCCCGTCGCTTCTTCACCCGCGACCGGCAGTACGTTGTGCGTGACGGCAAGATCGTGATCATCGACGAGTTCACGGGCCGGGCCGCGGAGGGACGGACGTGGCGCGACGGGCTGCACCAGGCCGTCGAGGCCCAGGAGCAGATCGAGGTTTCCGTGCCCTCGGGCCATGCCGCCCGGATCACGATCCAGGATCTCTTCGCCCGCTGGCCGCATCTCGCCGGCATGACGGGCACGATCGCCACGAGCGCCGGCGAGATCAGCCGCACCTACGACGTCGCCGTGGCCACGGTGCCCACCAACCGCCCGGCCATCCGCCAGCGGCTGCCACCGACAATCTGCACCGACACCGCGGACAAGTTCACGCGGATCGTCGCAGAGGTGCAGGAGATGCACGCCCTCGGCCGGCCGGTGCTCATCGGCACGCGTTCGATCGACAAGTCGGAACTGCTCTCGCGCATGCTCGCCGATGCCGGCCTCGCGCACACCGTCCTGAATGCCCGGCAGATCGCGCAGGAAGCCGAGATCGTGGCGCAGGCCGGCCAGCGCGGGCAGATCACGGTGTCCACGAACATGGCCGGTCGCGGCACCGACATCAAGCTCGGGCCGGGCGTGCACGAGCTGGGCGGGCTGCACGTGATCTGCACCGAACTCCACGACTCCGCCCGGATCGACCGCCAGTTGATCGGACGGTGCGGCCGGCAGGGCGACCCGGGCACGTGGCGGCAATATGTCGCGCTCGACGACGACATCCTGGTGAGCGCCTACGGCCCGAAGCGTGCCGCCCGCATCGCACGGCAACTCGCGCGGTTCTGCGGCACATCGTCGGAGCGGGCGCTCGCCGTGTTCAAGCGGGCCCAGCAACGGATCGAAGCCCGGCACGTCCGCCAGCGCCGGCTCCTGGAATACGTCGAGCGGCAACGGGCCGAGGCCCATATCCAGATGAGCCAGGACCCATACCTCGACGCGGCGAGCTGACTTTACGCCCGCAGGGCCATCCATGGCCCCTGCGGGCTTGGGCATTCGGAGCCGCAGCCATGGCGCGGCTCGAATGCCAGAGGCCGGCTCGGCATCCAGCCGAGCTGAGCGGAAGCCGAACGTAGGACAGGCTTTAGCCTGTCACCCGTCCCGTCAGACTCGTGCCTGTCCTGCACACCACGGTTGGCGTTGACTGGTCATGCGTCCTGTGTGAGCCTAGGAACCCTGGCGACGGCTCCCCGTGAAACCTTCCTTGTGTCTTGTCGTGACCCTCGGAGCCTGCCTCGTGGCGGGTACGACGAGCGTGCGCGCGGTCGAGGCCCCCACGGTAGCCGGAGCGGCTCGTGACGTGGCTGCCGATGGCACCATTTCGGTGGTCGTCGATCCTCCGCGGGAAGCCGCGAAACCAAGGGCGGATGCCGATCGACCGGCACCCATGGCCCCGACGGCGGCGGCGCAACTGTTGGACGACCTGCTCGGAGCCACCGACAAGGTGGGCGACACGGCGGCTGACCCGAACCTGCCCGAGCGGCCGCTGCCGCTCCTCGAAGCGCTCGAACGGTCGGGCGATCGCGCCCGTCGGCTCTGGATCACCCAGGCGTATTGGAAAGTGGCGGCCTCGTCGGCCCGCGTGCGGCAGGCGTCCGCGGCGGCAGAGCGGCTCGAACTGGTCGCCCCCGGGGCGGCGCAACAGGATCGCATCGTGCTCGATGCGCTTGTCGCCGAGCGCCGCGCGGAATTGGCCGCGGCCAAGGCGGCGCTCGTGGCATCCCAGCAGGAGCTCGTCGATCTCGTGCGGCTTCCCGTCGGCGAACCACTCCCCCGGACCGTCGATCGGCCGCTCGTCACCCCGTATCAAACCCACTTCGACACGATCTTCGCCACCCGCATGGCCACCGGCCGCGTGCGGGCGATTCATCGCATGCTGCCGGCACGCTACGAGTCGATCGAGGCCGGGGCCGCCGCGGTGCGGGCCGCGGCGGAGGCCTTCGCCCTGGCCGAGGCGCACCACGCCCAGGGCCGGCTCCCGATCGACTCGGTTGCGGCCGCGGCCGAGCGGCTCGAGACCCAGGAGCGGAGATTCATCGAGGACGTCCGGGTCTACAACGCAGAAATCGCGGAGTACGTGATGGCTGTCGCCGACTTCTCGGTCCCCGACGACCGGTTCGCGACGATGCTGATCGGCACCCCGACGCCGTGGCGACAGCCACCGGTCGTGATCCCCGCCGGCGCGACGGGCGACGTCCCCCCCGGAACGCCCCCGGTGCCCCCACCCACGTTCGTGCCGCAGGCACCGCTTCAGCCGGCGCCGCCCGCGCTCCCTGTCGTGCCATGATCCTGCAATCGCCAGCCGTACCGGTCGCGGGCGTGCGGCCGCTGATGATCGGCTCCGTGGCCGTGGATCCACCCGTCCTCCAGGCACCGATGGCGGGCTACACGAACTTCGCCTACCGACAGGTCGTCCGCGAGTTCGGCGGCGCCGGGCTGCTCGCGACCGAAATGATCGCGGCCCGCGGCGCGCGATGGCTCGAAACCCACCGCGGCGAAAACCCCGACCGGCTGTGGGGCGTCCGCGACGAACCGCGGCCGCTGGCGGTGCAGATGTGGGACAACGATCCCGACAATCTCGCCGCGGTGGGCCGCCGGCTCGCGAAGGATTTTCAGGTCAGCGTCGTCGATCTCAACTTCGGCTGCCCGGTGCGGCAGGTCACAGTGAAGGCCCACAGCGGGTCGTGGCTGCTCCGCGATCCCGCGCGGGTCGGTGAGATCGTGCGCCGCGTCGTCGAGGCCTGCGATGGCACGCCCGTCTCGGCCAAGATCAGGCTCGGGTGTGCGGAGACATGCCGCACCGCCGTCGAGGTCGCGCAGCGGATCGAGGAGGCCGGAGCCTCCTGCCTCACGGTGCATGGACGGGTGGCCGCGCAGTTCTTCTCGGGTCGGGCCGACTGGGAGGCGATCGCCGCGGTGAAGCGGAGCGTGTCGCGACTGCCCGTCGTGGGCAACGGCGACATCGACTCGGCCGAGACAGCCGTCGAGCGGCTGACCCGTCACGGCCTCGACGGCGTGATGATCGCCCGCGAGTCGCTCGCCAAGCCCTGGATCTTCGCGCAGACGGCAGCGCTCCTGCGGGGCGAGCCCAGGCCCGCCGACCCGACGCCCGAGGAACAATATGATCTCGTGCTTCACCACTACGACCTCGTCTGCCGGCGGTTCGGACCCGAGCGGGGCACGCTCCTGATGCGGAAATTCGCCTGCTCATACGCGCAGGGTCTGCCCGGGGCGCGGGAGTTCCGGGGCAAGGTGTCGAGGGTCTTGTCGCCGGCCGAATTTCTCGACGTGATGCGCACCACATTCCCAGGCGGTCCGGGCCATCCACTGGCGGACGCCCACCCCCCCGGCTGATTTTTCGCAAGGGATATTGTCGAAATTCGGGAGCGCGCTATAACGGAGGTGTCATGAGTACCTCGTCCGGCCCCACCCATCGCCCATCGTCCGACGCCGCCCTGGTGGAATTGCTCCGTGTCGATGGCCCCTCGGGCATCGGTGACCTGGCTCGATCACTCGGCGTCACCGCCACGGCGGTCCGCCAGCGCCTCGACCGCCTGATCAAAGCCGGGCTGGTCGCCCGCAGCTCAAATCCCGCGGACCGCGCGGGCCGGGGCCGGCCGGCCCATCGCTACGGCCTCACCGAAAAAGGGCGACGTCTCGGGGGAGACAACTTCCGCGACCTCGCGCTCGTGCTGTGGCGGGAGCTGAAAACCGTGTCCGATCCGCTCGTGCGCCGCGGACTCCTCGCGCGGGTCGGGTCGGCACTCGGCGGGCTCTACCGCGGGGAAATCACCGGTGAGACGCCCCGCGAACGGCTGCAGAGCGTGGCCTCGCTGCTGCGTGAACGCAACCTGTCGTGCGGCGTGGAATCCGTCCCTGCGGCGGGAGGCCTGCCGGTGCTCACCGCGTACGCGTGCCCCTATCCGGAACTGGCCGAGCAGGACCGTGGCATCTGCGCGGCCGAACGGGCGATGCTCGAGGATCTCGTCGGCGCGGGTATCCGGCTGTCGGAATGCCGGCTCGACGGTGCCGACTGCTGCCGGTTCACGGCCACCGAATCCCCGCCGGCACCCGAACCGTTGGCACTTGAAAACATGGGCGTTGGAGCATCGAATGCCGTGCGGTTTCCCTTGCAGTCCCACCCGGAGAGCGCGTCATGACCCAGCCCCTGGCCCCCTCGAAGCCCTGGATCGAAGGCCGCTTCGAGGAGAATCTCGTCCTCACGACGGTCGAACAGGCGATCAACTGGGCCCGCCAGTCGAGCATCTGGCCGATGACGTTCGGCCTCGCGTGCTGTGCGATCGAGATGATGGCCGCGGGGGCAAGCCGTTACGACATGGACCGCTTCGGCGCGGGGGCTTTCCGAGCCACACCCCGCCAGGCCGACCTCATGATCGTGGCGGGCACCGTGACCTACAAGATGGCCAGCCGCGTCCGTCGGCTCTACAACCTCATGCCCGACCCGAAGTACGTGATCGCGATGGGCGCCTGCACGACGGGCGGCGGTCCGTACTTCAAGTGGGGCTACCACGTCGTGAAGGGCGTCGATCTCGTCGTGCCCGTCGATGTCTACGTGCCCGGCTGCCCGCCGCGCCCGGAAAGCCTGCTCGAGGGGCTGATGCGGATCCAGGACAAGATCCAGGGGCAGCGCATCGCCAAGCGCAAGGATGGCGGCGGCAAGATCGCCGACGAGCTGCCCGTCCCGCATCACTCCGGCTACGTCGTCTCGCCGGTCGGCGAAGGCGAACTCGTGTTCGACCACCAGAAGGTTCAGTCCTGACCCGTCTGCCCGAGTCCTGATCGTCCCGCTCTCCCGCAAGGCATCCTTCCCCCCATGTCCCACGCTTCCGGCGACCGTCTCGTCATCAAGGGCCTCCACGTCGCCGTCGAGGGCCAGGAAATCCTTCGCGGCGTCGACCTCGAGATCGGTCGCGGTGAAGTCCACGCGCTCATGGGCCCCAACGGCTCGGGCAAGAGCACGCTTGGCTACGCCATTATGGGCCACCCGTCCTACGACGTGACGGCCGGCTCGATCGAACTGGCGCTCGCCGACGGCACCCGCCTCGACATCCTCGCCATGGAGCCCGACGAACGGGCCCGGGCCGGGATTTTCCTGGCCTTCCAGCGACCCATGTCGATCCCGGGGGTGCGGGTGGCCGACTTCCTCCGGCATGCGGTGACCAACGTCCGCAACCCCGACCGCAAGGAGGGGGAGGAATTGATGCCGATGCGGGAGTTTCGCGACGAGCTCAAGCGCAAGATGGCCGAACTCTCGATGGACCCGGAGTTCGCCCGGCGCTACGTCAACGACGGCTTCTCGGGCGGTGAGATGAAGCGGGCCGAGATCCTGCAGCTCGCGATGCTCCGCCCGAAGTTCGCCATCCTCGACGAGACCGACAGCGGCCTCGATGCCGACGCCGTCAGGCTCGCCAGCCAGTCGATCGCGCGGATCGGCGGCCACGAGATGGGCATTCTCATCATCACGCACCACGAACAGCTGCTCGAGCACAACATTCCGCTCCGGACGCACGTCATGCTCGGCGGACGGATCGTCGAGTCGGGCGGCCCCGAGCTCGCGGCCGAGTTGCACAAGAAGGGTTACGAACGGATTCGTGCCGCCTATCCGGAGGCCGCCGCCGCCGAGAAGGCGATGGAAGAGAGCCGGACGCCCGAAACGGCGTCGGCCTGACACAACGCAAAACGCACGCAGGAGAAACACCATGGCCACGGGACTCGACGGCTCCGCCGACATCGCCCTCGGCGAGATCAACAAGTACGACTTCCGTACCGACGCCCCTGCCGTGTTCAAGGCGCGGAAGGGGATCGACGCCGAGATCGTCACGCAGATCTCCGAGATGAAGAAGGAGCCGGCGTGGATGCGCGACTTCCGGCTCAAGTCGCTCGAGATCTTCGAGTCGAAGCCGATGCCCTCCTGGGGCGGTCGGATCGGCGTGGATTTCCAGGACATCTACTACTACCTGAAGCCCGCCGAGCAGCAGGGCAAGACGTGGGAGGAGGTGCCCGACGCCATCAAGCAGACCTTCGACCGGCTCGGCATTCCCGAGGCGGAGCGGAAGTTCCTGGCCGGTGTCAAGGCACAGTTCGAGAGCGAAGTGGTCTACGGCTCGCTCCAGGAGGACCTCGCCAAGAAGGGCGTGATCTTCACCGACACCGACACCGCCGTCCGCGAGCACCCGGACCTGCTGCGGGAGTATTTTGGGACGATCATCCCGCCGAGCGACAACAAGTTCGCGGCACTCAACTCGGCCGTGTGGTCGGGCGGCTCGTTCATCTACGTGCCCAAGGGGGTGAAGATCGAGTTTCCCCTCCAGGCCTACTTCCGCATCAATGCCGAAAGCATGGGGCAGTTCGAGCGGACGCTGATCATCGTCGATGAGGGCGCCCAAGTGCACTACGTCGAGGGATGCACGGCCCCCATGTATTCCACCGAGAGCCTCCACTCGGCCGTCGTCGAGATCATGGTCAAAAAGCACGGCCGCTGCCGCTACACCACGATCCAGAACTGGGCGAACAACATCTACAACCTCGTGACGAAACGCGCCATGGCCTACGAGGGCGCCCTCATGGAGTGGATCGACGGGAATCTCGGCAGCCACCTCACGATGAAGTATCCGGCCGTCTACCTGATGGAGCCCGGAGCCCGCGGTGAGATCCTGTCGATCGCCTTCGCCTCGGCCGGCCAGCACCAGGATGCCGGGGCGAAGATCGTCCACGCGGCCCCCCACACCAGCGGCCGGATCGTCTCGAAGAGCATCTCGAAGAACGGCGGTCGGGCGAGCTATCGCGGCCTCGTGAAGGTCGAGCCCGGGGCCAGGAAGAGCCGCTCGAGCGTCGTCTGCGATGCGCTCATTCTCGACGACAAGAGCCGCAGCGACACCTATCCCTACATCGAGATCGAGGAGCAGGACGTCTCGATCGGCCACGAGGCGAGCGTCTCGAAGATCGGCGAGGAGCAACTCTTCTATCTCATGAGCCGCGGCCTCACGGAGGCCGAGGCGAGCACGATGATCGTGGGCGGGTTCGTGGAGCCGCTCGTGAAGGAACTGCCGATGGAGTACGCGGTGGAGATGAACAAGCTGATCCAGCTCCAGATGGAAGGCTCGGTGGGCTAGAGCATGACGACCGCCGCCGCCCCGGCCCCGCCCGCCTCCTCGTTCGACCGCGACGCCCTCGAGCACCTGATCGCCGCGCACGGCCTGCCCGCGTGGGTGGCGACCGCCCGCCGTGCGGCCTTCGACCGACTCGCCATGCTCGCCCTGCCCGACCGGCGCGACGAGAACTGGATGCGGACCGACCTGCGGCTCTTCAAGCCCAAGGCCTGGGGTCTGCGGGCCACCGCGGCAGCGTCCACTCCGGCTCCGGCCGGCGTCCTGGCCGAGGCGATCACCTCGGGGAGCGCGACGACCGACGCGTTCTTCGACGACCGGGGCCGGTCCGCGGCGGATGCCACGCTCGCCGGACGGCTGGTATCGCTCGATGGCCACGTGGTCCGCGCCGAGGTGGACCCCGCCCTCGCCGCCCGGGGCGTCGTGTTCGGTCCGGCGGAGGAGGTGCTCGCCGAGCACGGCGACACGATCCGGCCCCACTGGTTCTCCGTCATCGATTCCCACGGCGACTGGTTCGCGGCACTCCATGCGGCGTTTCATCGCGCCAGCACCGTGCTCTACGTCCCCGCCGGCGTGAAAATCGCCGCCCCGCTCCACGTGATGGCGGCCATCAGCGAGGGCGGCGTTGACACGTCCCACGTGCTCGTCGTCCTGGGCGAGGGCGCGGAGGCCACGCTCCTCACCGAAACGGCCGGTGGCGGCGGGGCGACGAGTGCATCCGGTGGATTCCACTGCGGCGGCACCGAGCTCGTGGTGGGCCGCGGCGCCTTCCTGCGGATGGTGAACCTCCAGAACTGGAACACGGGCGTCTGGCACTTCGCCCGGCAGAAGGCCGTGGTGCACGAGCATGGCCGCCTGCAGTGGACGCTCGGCGCGCTCGGGAGCCGGCTCTCGCAGGTCGCGCAGGATGTGGCCCTTGCCGGTCGCCACGCCGATGCCCAGGTGAACGGGGTGATGTTCACCGAGGGCCGCCAACACCTCGTCTACAACACCCTCCAGCATCACGAGGCCCCGTCGTGCAAGAGCGACCTGCTCTACAAGGGCGCACTCCAGGACCGCTCGCGGCTGGTGTGGCGGGGCATGATCAAGGTGGACAAGGCCGCCCAGAAGACCGACGGCTACCAGCGGAACGACAATCTCATGCTCTCGAACGAGTCGCGGGCCGACTCGATTCCCGGGCTCGAGATCGAGGCCGACGACGTGCGCTGCACGCACGGGGCGACGAGCGGCCGGGTCGATGCCGAGCAGTTGTTCTACGCCCAGGCCCGCGGGCTCTCGGCCGACGAGGCCGCCCGGCTCGTGGTCGCCGGCTTCTTCCAGCAGGTCTTCGACCGGATCACGATCCCGCCCGTTCGCGAGGCGTTGGCCCGCGCGATCGGCAGCCGCATCCGCCGGATCTCGTGATCACCATGGCCGACTTCATCCGCGTTGCCGACACCATCGACATCCCCGACCCGGGCAAGACGCTCGTCGAGGTCGAGGGGGAGATGGTGGCCCTGTTCCACGTCGAGGGGCGGTTCTACGCCCTCGACGACGTCTGCACCCACGACGGAGGCCCGCTCGCCGACGGCGAACTCCGCGACCACAAGATCTCGTGCCCCCGACACGGGGCGAAATTCGACATCCGCACCGGCGCCGCCCTCACGATGCCGGCGGTCCGGGCCACGCGGGCTCACGACGTGAAGGTCGAGGGCGAGGGCGTGTGGGTGCGGCTCCGGGCTGCGGCCGCAGCCGACGGCCCGGCGGCCCATGCCACGGCCACGCCCGCGGCGGTTTCTGCGTCGCCCACGCCGGCCAGCGCCTCGACGCCCCCGGCCGCCGCGGGCGTCCCGCCCGTGAGCCAGACCGGCCCGCTGTGTGAAGACTCGATCCGCGAGATGCTCAAGGGCGTCAAGGACCCCGAACTGTTCGTGAACATCGTCGATCTCGGCCTCGTCTATGGCGTCACCCTCGAACCGGCCGCCGACGTCCCGGGCAAGCACAAGATCTCCGTGGACATGACGATGACGAGCCCTGCCTGTCCTGCGGGCCCGCAGTTGATCGGTGACACGAAGCGGGTGCTCGGCGCCCACGCCGACGTGGCCGGCGTCGAGGTGCGCATCGTGATGGATCCACCCTGGACGCCCGACCGGATGACCGAAGCCGCCCGTGATCAACTCGGGATTTTTTGAATCGTGCCTTTTCTTGGGACAGACTTCAGTCTGTCGTCCCTCAGATCACCCAACCCGGCGAGGGGCTGCCCAGCCCCGTCGCCGGACGTTCGCCTCGGCCCTCCCGGCCTCGGCTCTCTGCATGTCCGCTTCGCTTCGCCATCCTGGCTCCGCTCGCTCCCATAGCCCGGCTCTCAGGGCATGGGCAGCCCCTCGCCTCCTCGTCCGGAAGCCCGAAGCGCAAGCGAGGGACTGTCGGCTGCGGTCATGAGGCACGAGGCTTCGCTTCCCCGTGAAACTTTTCCTCTACGAATGGTGCTGTTCGGGCGGGCTGGCCGGCGGGTCGGCGGGCATCGTCGCCGAAGGGCGGGCGATGCTCGAGGCTCTCGCCGCGGATGCCGCGCGGGATCCGGCGCTCGATGTGACCGTGCTTGTCGATCCGCAACTGACGCTCACGCTCCCGACGCGCGTCCATAGGCGCGAGGTGCCGCCCGGGGATGACCTGCCCGCTCTCACGTCGGCGGCGCGGAACGCCGACTGGACGCTGATCGTCGCGCCGGAGACCGACGGCATTCTGTACGCCCGCGTGGCGGCCGTTCGCGCCGCCGGAGCCCGCGTGCTCAACGCCTCGACCTCGTTCATCGCAATCGCGTCCGACAAGCAGGCGACCGCCAACGCGCTGGCTGCCGCGGGCGTGCCCGTGCCCGCCGGGCGGTCACTCGCGCCGGGCGCGGCGGTGCCCGCCGACTTCCACCTGCCCGCCGTGCGGAAGCTTCGCGACGGCGTCGGCGGGGAGGGATTCACGCGCATCAGCACGCCCCACGTCCCCCCCGCCTCCGGGCCGACGCGGCTCGAGGCGTTCGTCCCGGGCATACCGGTCGGCGTGTCATGCCTGCTCGGCTCCTCCGGAGTCGAGGTCTTGACGCCGATGCGGCAGCGGTTCTCCGCGACCGATCCCCCGCGCTTCCTGGGCGGCGAACCGCTCGCGCCCGCGGCCCTCGTCGCCCGCGCCCGCGCCCTCGCGCTGCGGGCGGTGGCCGCGGTCGCCCGGGCCGCCGGAGACCGGGCCACGGACGGCCTCGGGTGGGTGGGTGTCGACATGATCCTCGGGGCACGCGACGATGGCCGGGCCGATCGGGTGCTCGAGGTGAACCCGCGGCTGACGACGTCGTTCGTCGGGCTCGCCGCACCGTTTCCCCGTAGCCTGGTGCGTGTGATGCTCGATGCGGCGGGAGACGCGCGGGTGGACGATGGAGCGGCATGACGAACGGTCGGACGTGCTCGCGTTCGACGTCGGGGGCGCGAATATCAAGGCGGCAGACGGCCTTGGCTGGACGCACTCCGAGCCGTTTCCGCTCTGGCGGCGGCCGGACGACCTCGCCGCGGCGCTCGCCCGCATCGTCGTCGTGCGGCAGCCGCGGCGGATCGTCGCCACCATGACCGGCGAGATCGCCGACTGCTTTCCGTCGCGGGCGGTCGGCGTGGCCCACATCCTCGACGCGCTCGTGGCAGCCGCAGCCCACGCGACGCCGGCCGCAGACCTCCGCATCTACCGCATCGACGGCACGCTCGCGCCGCCCCGGGCGGTGCGTGCCCAGCCGCTCGCGGCCGCGGCGGCCAATTGGCACGCGATGGCGAGGCTCGCGGCCGCCCACGCGACCTCGGACCGCGCCTTCGCCATCGACGTCGGCTCCACGACGACCGACATCGTGCCGATTCAAGGCGGCACGCCCGCGGCCCGCGCCCATGACGACGTCGGCCGGATGGCCGCGGGCGAACTCGTGTACACGGGCATCGAGCGGACTCCCGTGGCGGCGATCGTGCGGTCGCTCCCCTGGCCCGCCGCAGGACCGGGCCGACGTCCGGTCGCGAGCGAGCGCTACGCAGACTCGCGCGATGTCTGGCTGCTGGTGCGCGGCATCCCGGAAGACCCGCACGACCACGACACGGCCGACGGCCGGCCGGCCACCCGCGCCGCGGCCGCCGTGCGCCTGGCCCGCATGCTGCTGGCGGAGCCGGCCGACGTTTCCGCAGCCGATGCGGAGGCCGCCGCCGCCTGGTGCGCCCGGGCGCAGGCGCGGCTGGTGGCCCGGGCGCTCGAGAGGGTCGCCGCCGCCATCGGCTGGAGGCCGGAGTGCGTCGTGCTCGCCGGCCACGGGGCATGCCTCGCCGAGCTGGCGCTCGAGCGCCTCGGCTGGCCGGCCACGACCGTGTCGCTGCCCGACCGCATCGGTGCGGGCCCCGCGCGCGCCGCCTGCGCCCATGCCGTCGCGCTCCTCGAGCGGGGATTGCTGCCATGACCAACGCGTGGACCTGGGGCGAACTCCGCTCCGGTGGAGACGAATCCGCGCTCGAGATCCTGAAGGTGGGCGGCAGCCTGCTGACCGTCCCCGGCTGGCCCGCACTCCTCGCGGGCCTCGTCCGCCGTTGTTCCGCCGGCCGCAGGGTCCTGCTCGTCGTCGGGGGTGGTGCGATCGTCGATGGTCTCCGGGCGATCGATGCCGCCGCGTTGCTGGCCGAGGCGACCACGCACGGCCTCGCGATCGATCTCCTGGGCTCGACGGCGCGGCTCGTGGCCGATGCGGTCGCGTTGCCTCTCGTTCTCGGGCCTGGCGCCCCCCGCGCCGCCGTCATCGACGTGCCACGGTGGCTCGCGGGTCCGGGCCGGCTCTCCAGACTGCCGGTCGGCTGGCACGTCACGACCGACTCGATCGCGGCGCTCGTCGCCACGGAACTGTCCGGCGACCTTCGGCTCGCGAAGCGGGTGGCTCCCCCGCCCTGCCCCGACACCGACCGGCTCGCAGCGCTCGCCCGCACCGGCTGGATCGATGGTCACTTTCCCGCCGCGGCCGCAGGGCTCGCGAGGATCGCGTGGGCCGCGCCGATCTCAGTCCCAGCGCCAGGCGTCGGCGGGACGGCCTTCGAGGGCGGCGGCGCGGGCGGCCGCTGAATCGGCCGACTCGGTGGCGTTGGTGGCGAACGCCCACGGCTGAAACTGCACTCCTCCCGACGCGCTCACGATCCAGCGGCTCCCCTTCTTGAAGCCGGTGGCGACCGTGGCGAGCGTCGCGGGTGACTCGTAGGCAGGCAGCGCGAGTTTCGTGGCATCCACGAGGGGCGCGAGGTCGAGGCCGGCCCGCCGGTCGAGCTGCCGCCCGCGAATGAGAGCGGCCACGACGGCGAGATCGACGCAGTTGACGAGTTCGGCGAACACCGGCTGTTCCCGGGCCAGGTCGTCGTAGTGTTCCGTGAGGGCGGCGCACCATGCTTCGGCCACCTTGTCGGCGGGAGCCTTGCCCCGGGCCGGGCCATCGGCCGTGAAGATGTCGTTCTCGGTGAGGCACTTCATGCGCCGGCCGGTGATCTGCCAGGCGAGCTCATCCGGATCGCGGACGAGCGGCTCGTAGTCAGCCTCGAGCCAGAATCGCGGCAGCGTGGCGCCGCTCGTCGCCCCCGCGGGAACCATCGAGAGATAGCTGGGCAGGGCCTTCACGCCCGACGGCTCGAGCCCCATGCCGATCCGCTTGAGCCGATAGTCCGCAGCCACGAGCACCCGGGCCATCCGGCTCTCGGTCGGGACACCGCCGACCGTGACCTTCTGCGGCCCGAGGACGGTTTCCATGGTGCGGAGCGTCGCCTCGGGATTCGCACCGATCGTCTTCAGGCCTGCGAGGTAGCGTTGGAGTTTCGTGACGCCCTCCGGCGAGGGATCGATGGAGCAGCGGATGCCGCTCGGCCGCGCGCCGTCGATGGACCGCAGCGCGACGACGAGGTCCTCGAGCTGCAGGAGCGGCCGCCCATTCGTCGCGCCGACCACGTTGCCGGCAGGATCGATCACCGCCGTGTCGGCCGGGCCTGCCAACACGATGTCGTGCGCCTCGGGATCGACAAACACGTGCGTGATGCGCTCGAGTCCTCCGAGAAAGAGCACGTCGGCGGGCAGCGGCTTGCCCTTGGACGTCAAGGCCTCGACGGCCGCGCACAACTTCGCGAGCGAGATCTTGCGCAGCGTCGCCGGCTTGTCGCCAACGGCGGCCTCGGAGATGAGTTCGCGTCGGCGGGCGGCGAGATCCTGCGACGCCTCCGCCTCGAGGTTGCGCACGATCCCGTGCGCATCCACCGAGATGCCGCCCACCGCCTGGCCACCGAACCCGAAGCCCTGGGCATCGGCGGGGCGAGCGCCGCCGATGGCGAGCAGCATCGCGGCGGCGAGGGCGAGGCCTGAAAGCCGGAGCGACGTGGCGACGTCCGACGGGCCGTCGGAGTGGGTCTGGTTCATGGGAGGCCTCGGGGCATCGACGGGAGGACGGGGGCGGAATGCGGACCCGCGCGGGCATGGTAGTTGGCGGCCCCGTCCCGCCGCAAACCCGTTTCCCGGCCTGAAAACCGGGTTTTCCCCACCCTCCCCAAACGGCTCTCCCTGAGTCATGATGCAGGCAGGAGGATTTCACCGCGTGCCCCGCCCGGCCTACCTGCTGATCCGCGACCCGCTCGGCGGACAAGATGCCGCCCGTTTGCTTCCCGGCCAACGGCTCACGCTGGGGCGGGCTCCGACGAACCACGTCGTCATCCACGACGAGCGGGCCAGCCGCCTCCATGCCGAGATCATCCCGACCTCCCAGGGATGGTCGATCCGCGACCTCGCCAGCCGCAACGGCACGCTCGTCGGGCCACACCTGCTGCAGGAGGAACGGTCTCTCGAGCCTGGCGATGTCGTGGCGATCGGCCGGGTCGAGATCACGTTCTGCGAGGGGGACCCGCCGTCGGCGCTCCAAGGAACGGCCGACGTCGAGGGCCCCGCGGGCACCGGTGAGCAAGCCCCTTGGCGGGGCACCATCACCCACCGCCGCACCCGCAGCCGTCTCCTCGACGAGATCGACGAGACCTGCGAGGTCGTCCCCCGGGTCGGCCGGGCCGCCGCCGAGCTCTGCCGCCTGGCATTCGCGCTGGCCAAGGCTGCGGACGTCCGCACCATCGCCCGCCTCGCGCTCGACTCGGCCGTCGAAGGCGTCGAGGCGGCCCACGGCGCCGTGTTCATGCCCGCGGGCATCGCCGGCGGCCAGCCCGCCGCGGCCGGAACAGCGCTCGAACGCCTGGCCACGAAGCCCGAGACCTGGCTGGCCACCGACCTCGACGGTGTCATCGCGACGGTCATGCGGACCGACGAGGCGATCCTCGCCTGCGACGCCCGGCCCGCCGCCGGTGCGGCGAGCACGAGCCTTTCCGCGCCGATCCGCACCGCCGGCCGACCGATCGGCATGATGCACGTCGAAATGCCCCCCGGTGGCCAGGCGACCCCCGACGACCTCGAGTTCGTCATGGCCGTCTGCGACGCGCTCGGCGTCGCGATCGAGAATCTGTCGGCCCGCGAGATCCTCTCCAGCCGCCTCGCGAGCACGGCCGACGAGAACGAGCGGCTCAAGCGCCGCCTCGGCGAGGAGACGCAGATGGTCGGCACGAGCCCCGTGCTCGAGGCGATCAAGGGGCAGATCGCCAGGGTCGCGGGCACCAAGGCGACGGTGCTCGTGCGCGGCGAGAGCGGGGCCGGCAAGGAGCTCGTGGCCCGGGCGATCCACGAGGCCAGCGACCGCCGCGGGGGCCCCTTCGTGTGCATGAACTGCGCCGCCCTCTCGGAAACGCTCCTCGAAAGCGAACTCTTCGGCCATGAAAAGGGCGCCTTCACCGGTGCCACCGAGCGCAAGGCCGGCAAGTTCGAGACCGCCCACAAGGGCACGCTGATGCTCGACGAGATCGGCGAGATGAGCCCGGCGATCCAGGCGAAATTCCTGCGCGTGCTCGAAGGGCATCCCTTCGAGCGGGTCGGCGGCAGCAACCGGGTGCAGGTGGATGTCCGCGTCGTCGCGGCGACGAACCGCGACCTCGAGCAGGCGGTCACCGCCGGCGAGTTCCGGCGCGACCTCTACTTCCGTCTCAAGGTGGTCGAGATCATCGTGCCGCCGCTGCGCAAGCGGCCCGAGGACATCGAGCCCCTCGCCCGCCACTACCTCAAGCGGTTCGCCGCCGAGTCGGCCCGGCGCGTCCGCGACTTCACCGCGGACGCCGTCCAGGCCCTGCAGGCCTACCACTGGCCAGGCAACATCCGCGAACTGCGCAACGTCATCGAACGCGCCGTCGTCCTCTCCGCCGACGACGTGATCGACGTCCACGAACTCGCCCTGAGCCAGCTCTCCTCCCCCGGCGAGACGGGCCGGAGGTCGGCGGAGCGGCCCGCCCCGTTCGTGCCGCTGACGCTCGACGAACTCGAGCAGCGGCATGTGCAGGCCACGCTCGCGGCGGTCGGCGGCAACAAGACCAAGGCCGCGACGATGCTCGGCATCGAGCGCTCGACGCTCGACCGCAAACTCGCCCGCTGGGCCAAGCAGGAGGCGTAACCGCCGCCGTCTCGCCTCAGCCGACCCAGCGATCCCGTTCGGCACGGCGGTTGCCGACGGCCGGGAAGCCCGGAGCGGAAGCGACGGGGCTCCGGGTTTGCGTCCCGCCCGTCGTAGGACAGGCTTCAGCCTGTCATGCACCAGCCGATGGAGATCGGCCAAGGGGAAATGGCACGATGCCATGTTTCCCGTGAAGTGGCCCAGCCGCGCCGGCTCAATCGGAGGGGCAACCGCTCGCCTACCCCATCTCCACGAAAGCCCGAAGCGCAAGCGAGGGAGCGGAGGATTTCCGCCCCGGACTCCCTCGCTTGCGCTTCGGGCTTCCGTGGAAAGTATCGCTTCGGGCTTCCGTGAATTGATTGCTCAATCGGCAAGAAGGCTTCCTGCTCCTGGCGATGCGGCGCGCGATACCGCCGTGAGGCCGATAGCGCGAATCGCCCTCGCGTGATCGGATTGCCAGGGCATCGATGCGCCAATCCCGTGCCGCACAGGATTGTGGACCCGGTCCGACCGCCGCTCACAGCCCGAAGTACCGCTTCCACGCCTCGACGTCGTAGGGGCCGGGCTCGGTGGGTTTCGCATCCGCGTTGTCACGCGGACGATTGCGGGCCTTCATCTCGGCGAGCCAGGCGTCGCACTCGATCGCCGAGGCGCGGCGGCGGCGGGCCGCCACCTGCAACCGCCGGTCGCTCGATACGACGACCAGGCTCTGCGGGGCCGTGTCGTCCTCGATGAGCCGCTCGATGAGCGAGTCGGCGTCGGGAAACTCGCGGGCGAACCACACGCGGATGCCGCGATACACGTGGCGGCCCGGGAGGCCATCCGGCGCGTTCGCGGCGTCGAACACGACGATCGTGCGGGCTGCGTCCCCGCCGAGGAGGTCGGCCAGCAGGTCGAGGAGCGCGACCCGCGACTGTTCGAACCCGCGCGGCCCGCGCGCGGCCCCGAACACGCCCGAGGCGTGGAGCAGGTTGTAGCCGTCGATGATCAGCGTCATGGTCAGGACGCGTCGAGACGGTACTTGATGCGGCCGCCCACGATCGTCGCGACGGCGCGGCCGGTGAGCGTCCAGCCGTGAAACGGCGAATTGACGCTCTTCGAGCGAAACCTCCCCACATCCACCTGCCAGGTGAGCCCGGGGTCGATGAGGGTGATGTCGGCGATCGCGCCGGGCCGCAACGTGCCGCGGTTGATGCCGAGGATTCGGGCGGGAAGCGTGCTCAACGCCTCGATGAGCCGCGGCCACCCGATCCGGCCGGTGTTCACCAGCCGCGTCACCGACAGGCCGACCGCGGTCTCCAGCCCGAGGATGCCGAACGGCGCCCGATCGAGTTCGAGCATCTTTTTCTCGCGGGCGTGCGGCGCGTGGTCGGTCGCGATGCAGTCGAGCGTGCCATCGACGAGGCCGGCGATCACGCCCTCCACGTCGTCCGCGGTCCGCAGGGGCGGGCTCATCTTGAAGTTGGAATCGAATCCGCGAAGGCACTCGTCGGTGAGCGTGAAGTGGTGGGGGCAGGCTTCGGCCGTGACCCGTGCACCGCGGGCCTTGGCCGCCCGGATGAGCGCGACGCCGCCGGCCGTCGAGACGTGCATCACGTGGAGCCGCCCACCGGTCACCTCGGCGAGCGCGATGTCGCGGCCGATCATCACCTCCTCGGCCGCCGCCGGCATGCCGGTGAGGCCGAGCAGCAGCGACACCAGCCCCTCGTGCATCACGCCTCCGCGGGACAGTTCGAGCACCTCCTCGTGGGCGAGGATCGGCTTGTCGAACATCCGACAGTACTCGAGCGCCCTGCGCATGAGTTCCGCGTCGTACACGGGGGCGCCGTCGTCGCTGAAGGCCACGGCCCCGGCTTCCACGAGCTGGCCGATGTCGGCGAGCTCCTTGCCCTCGCGATTGCGGCTCACGCAGCCGACGACGAACACGTTGCAGTGGTCGGCCCGGGCGGCCTTCTGATGGATGAACTCGACCGTGGATTGGGTGTCGATCGGCGGCTCGGTGTTGGGAATGCAGGCCACGCTCGTGAAGCCGCCGGCGAGCGCCGCCCGTGTTCCCGTCTCGATCGTCTCGTCCTCCTCGCGTCCCGGCTCGCGCAGGTGGACGTGCATGTCCACGAGGCCCGGACAGACGACGAGGCCGGAGGCGTCGATGGTCTCGTCGGCCCGGCCGATCGCCTGCCCGCCCTCGGGACCGACGGCCGCCACGAGACCGTCGCGGACGACCACGTCGTGGACTCCGTCGATGCCCTGGGCGGGATCGATCACCCGGCCGCCGCGGATGAGGAGCGTGGCCATCAGACGACCCTCGCATGGGAACGGGATGCATCGACCGCCTCGCCGCGCCCGCCGCAGATGAGCCACAGCACGCCCATCCGCACGGCCAGCCCGTTGGTGACCTGGTCGAGGATCAGCGACTGCGGGCAGTCGGCGACCTCCGCGGTCACCTCCACGCCCCGGTTGATCGGCCCAGGAGCGAGGATGAGCAGGTCTCGCTTGGCCCGCTTGAGCCGTTCCCGCGTCATCGCGTAGAGGTGCGCGTATTCGCGGACCGAGGGAAAGGGTCGCGTGTTCTGCCGCTCGAACTGGATGCGCAGCAGATTCAGAACGTCGCAGCGCGGAATGATGGCATCGAGGTCGTGCGACACCTCGACGCCCACTTCGCGCCACCGCGGCGAAACGAGCGTCGGCGGACCGCAGAGGATCACCTTGGCTCCGAGCTTGACGAGCCCCCAGAGGTTGGACCGCGCGGTGCGGCTGTGGGCGATGTCGCCCACCAGGCCGACCGTGGCCCCGGCAAGATCGCCGCGGTGCTCACGAATCGAAAGGATGTCGAGCAGGCCCTGGGTGGGATGCTCGTGCGGGCCGTCGCCGGCATTGATCACGCCGACCCCGAGGTGCTGCGCGAGCAGATGGGGCGTGCCCGGGGTCGCGTGGCGGACCACGACGGCGTCGATCCCCATGGCCTCCAGATTCCGCGCGGTGTCGATGAACGACTCGCCCTTGGAGAGGCTGCTCGACGAGGCGGTGAAATCGACGACGTCGGCCCCGAGCCGCCGGGCGGCGAGCGAGAAACTCGTGCGCGTGCGGGTCGAGTTCTCGAAAAACAGGTTGACGATGGTGCGGCCCGTGAGCACCGCCAGTTTGCGGCGACAGCCGTCGGTCGCCTGCTTGAAACGGGCGGCGGTGTCGAGCAGGAGACGGATCTCTTCGGGCGAGAGCCGTTCGAGGTCGAGCAGGTGACGATGCGCCCAACCGTCGGGAAACATCTCCAGATCGTGGGAAGGCGGGGGCATGCGGGGCAGTCTCGGCAGGGTGGGCAGGATTCTAACTGTTCGTGGAAAAAGTCATCCATGACCTTTTCCCACGTCCCCGTTCTGGGCTTGCCGCCCCGATCCAAAGGCTTCTACTCTCCCGCCGCTCCGGGCCTCGCCGGCCGCGGAACGTCCGCCCCACACGACGCACCAAAGCCGATGCGGAGAACACCGATCCCCCCTGCTCTGCGACTGGTGGCCGGGGTTTTTCTCCTGTCGCAGGTGGGCTGCATGTCCGCACTCACCACCGCGAGCCTGCGCGACGCGATGCTCGAAGCCGTCGATTCGCTGGCCGACGCATCGCTGAGCACCACGCCGGGTGGGGCCGACGATGCCGCCGTCTCGGCCCGCCTCGTGAGCGACGACAACCGAATCGCACGTGATTCCGAGCCCTCGCCTCCCCTGTCGCTCGACGAAGCGGTCGATCGCGCCGTCGCCCGACTCAAGGCCGCCGGCGAACTCGACGCCGCGACCCAGGCCACCCTGCTCTCAATCCTCGAGTCCACGCAGCCCGAGGATTGGCCGGCTGCGATCGACGTCTTCACCGCCGCGCTCGAGAAGCATCGCCCCGCCCCTCAGCCCGTCGCTGCTCCCCAGATCGTCGCCACTCCCGCCCCATCGACTGCCGAATCGCGAACCTCCGGCGCGGCGGAAGAGCTCGTATTTCCCGTGGCGTTCCCCGTCCCGGCAGTCCCTTCCAGCGAGGTCTCGGAATCCAGCCCGCCGACCATCGCGACAGGATCATCGCCCAGCGACGATGATCCGCTCCGCTTGGAGCCTGCGAGGCTGGCCGTCGTCGCGGCGGCACGGCCCGTCGTTCCGGATCCACTTCCAGAAGTGTTTCCGGCCCCGCTCCCCGATCCGCTTCCCGGTCAAAGTTCGGACCTGCTCCCGGATCCGCTCTTGGATCTCCCGGCCCCGGTCGAGCCGCCGACCCCACCGGCACCGGCACCCGAACCGCCTGCTGCCGTCGCCCCCGCCCCGCAACCCTTGGCCGTCCACAACGCATGTTTCGCATCGCGGGTCCGCGCGTGGGGCGTGGTGGACCGGTTTCCCGCGGCGGTGTTTCGGCCCGGGCAGGACGTGATCGTCTACTTCGAACTCGACGCCTTGGCGGCGCGGCCTGCCGCGGCCGGCCACGCCACCAGCATCGACACGCTCTTCCGCCTCGTCGGGCCCGACGGCCGGCAACTCGGGCAGTGGGACTTTGAACCAATCGACGAGATCTGCCATGCACCGCGGCGCGACTACTTCGCCCGCTACATTCTCCGGATTCCGGAAGGCGTGTCGCCCGGGCACTACCGTCTCGAGTTCGTGGTCACCGATCTCGTCGCCGGAACGTCGGTCCCAGCCCACCTCGATCTCCAGATTCGGTAACGCTACCGGAGTGGGAGCGCCGTCCCGCGGCTACGGTCAGGGGGGCGGCAGCGGCTGGATCAACTCCGGCTGGTCCGCGCCGCGCCCGGGCCCCGGCTCATCGGGGGCCTGCATCAGCGGGCCGCCATCGACCGCTGGAGCGGGCGGCGCCTGGCCGAGCTCGCGGTCCTCGAAGCCGACGACGGCGGGCGCATCGGCCTCGGGTGGGAACTGCTGCAGCTGCAACAGGTCGGCGATCTGGACCGCGCCGGTCCAGCGGTCGAGTTGTGCCTCCACGAATGCGAGCTCCGTCTCCGTCAGGATCCGCTGCGCCTGCAGCAGGCTGAGAAACGTGACTTCGCCCCGGCCGTACAGCGTCTGCGTGAGCTGCACCGTCTCGCGGGCCTTCGGGAGGATGTACTGCTCGTACCAGGCCGTGAGTCGTTGCGATGTCCGGTAGTTGGCGATCGCTTGGGCAGCCTGCGTGGCCAGATCGAGCTCGATCGAGCGAAGGTCGGCCCGTGAGGTCGCGATGTCGGCCCGGGCGGAGCGGATGTTGCCTTGGTTGCGGTCGAACAGCGGCACGGCGAGCATCACCTGCGCGAGCCCCTGATCCTGCGGTGGACCTCCCACCTGACGCTGATAGCCTCCCATCAGGTTCACGTTCGGAATCGGCTGGACCGCGGCCCGCTCCAGGGCCCACTGGGCCCGCGCGATCGCGGCCTCGGCCGCCCGCGGCCTGGCGTTGCGCTGCACCACCGCCTCCTGCAGGGTCTTGAGGTCGAAGTTGGGCAGCTTCTGGAACAGGTCGGCTTCGATCGAGCCGATGTCGGCTCGTGGCAGGCCGATGGCCGCGGCCAGCTGCCGCCGCCCCGTCTCGATGAACACCGTCGAATTGAGGAGCCGCACCTCCGCACGATCGCGTTCGATGCTCCAGAACAGCACGTCGGCCTTCGTGCCTTCGCCGGCCTCCGCAAGCTGCCGGCCGATCTCGAAGGAGCGTTTCGCGATGTCGAGCAGGAGTTTGAAAATCTCGAGCCGCCGCTGGGCCACCAACAGCGTGTAAAAGCCCTGCCGCACGTCGCGGAGCACGTCGAACCGGGCCCGGATCAGTTCGTATTCGGCTTTCTGCACCTCGCGGAGCGCCGCCTGCTGCGCGAGCCGGAGTTTGCCGGCCGTGACGATGTCTTGGGCCACCGTGCCGCTCCACTGGCTGTCGAGGCCGGCGGCCTGCGGCGTGAAACCGGCGATCATCGGATTCGGATAGAGCCGCGCCTGCACCGCCTTGCCACGGGCCGCCTCGACCGCGGCCAGCGCTTGCCGGAGTTTCGGGTGGCTGCGCATCGCGAGATCGACGAACTCGGGCAGCGTCTTCGGGCTCGGCCCGTGCGCGACATCGGCGGGCAGATCGACCGCCACCTCGGCGGGAAGGTTGTCGGGCGGGGCGACGAGGCGGGTGCCGGGATCGGCGATCCGCAAGGTCGCCGGCTCCCGCGGCCATTCCTCCGCGACGGCCACCGTCGCCATGATGGCCGTCCCCAGGGCAAGAAGCCGGGCCTGGCGACCGAAGAGAGCGGGCTGCGATCGCGTGCGCACGTCGAAGGTTCCTGGCAGGGTCCGCCTGTTCCGAGTCTCCAACGCCATCGGCAATTCCTGCGCGACCGCTTCAACAATCGGCCGGATTCACCAGGATTCGCCCGGGGGCGACGCCGGCGGGCCCCGCCTGGGCCAGGACTGCGAAATTTGGGTAAGGTGGGTTTTTGGTTCCCCGTTTCCGTGCCCCTGGAACGCCCGTGCCGATCCTGCATGCCGAGCATCTGACGAAGACGTTCGCGGCCGGAGACGCCGGCACCGCGGGCGTCCCCGCCGTCCGCGGCATCGACCTTGCGATCGAGGCGGGCGAGTTCGTGGCGATCACCGGCGCGTCCGGATCGGGCAAGAGCACCCTCCTCCACATGCTCGGCGGCATCACGCGCCCGACCTCGGGCCGTGTCCTCCTCGAAGGGGTCGATCTCGCCTCGCTCGACGACGAGGCGTTGGCCGTGGCCCGTCGCCGGCGGATCGGATTCGTGTTCCAGCGCTACAACCTGCTGCCCGAACTCTCGCTCATCGAGAACGTCGCCCTGCCGCTCGTGCTCGACGGCGTGCCCCAACGGCGGTGCGACGAGGCGGCCCGCGAGGCGCTCGTCGCGGTCGGCATGGAGCATCGCGCCACGCATCAACCCGACGCGCTGTCGGGCGGTGAGCAGCAGCGCGGCGCCATCGCCAGGGCGCTCGTGACCCGCCCCGCCATCGTGCTCGCCGATGAGCCGACGGGAGCCCTCGACTCGGCCAACTCCGCCCGCGTCGTGGACCTCCTCGGCTCGCTCGTGACCGAACGCGGGCAGACCGTGATCCTCGTCACGCACGACCATTCGATCGCGGCCACCGCGGGCCGCACGGTGCGGATCCGCGACGGCCTGGTCGAGTCGGACACGGCCGGAGCGCCGCGGGCATGAGGCTCGGCCGACTCCTCGTGCGGCAGTGGCGCAACCGGCCGGGGAGGGCCCTGGCCACCGTCGCGAGCGTGGCGGTCGCGGTGGGCGCGGTCGTGGCCACCTGGGTGGCGGCCGACGCGTCGCGGGCCGGCTACCGCAGGCTCAACGAGGCGGTGGAGGGAGTGCCCTCGATCGACGTGTCGGCCCGGGGCGGCGGCCGCTTCGACATCCAGAGCCTGCCCCCGCTCGCTGACATCCCGGGCGTGCGGGCGGTGGTCCCGCTCTTCTATCGGCCCACGCTCTTGCGCGACGGCGACGCGCGGGTGCGCGAGATCGCCGTCGGCGTGGACGTCGCCGCGCTCATCGACGGGTCGCTCGCAACACTCGCCGCCGGACGGCCCTGCACGGGAAGCGACGAGGTCGTGCTCGACGGGCGGTTGGCGAAGGCGCTTGCGAAGCAGGTCGGCGACGAGATCCTCCTCTTCGCCCGCCGCCGGATCGCCCGCATGACGGTGGTCGGGATCGCCGAGAGCCGGTCGATCCAGTGGTTTTCCGAGGGTGCCGGCGTGATCGCGGACATCGCCTCGCTCTCCGACCTGTCGCGGGCCTTCGGCCTCGTGGACCGCGTCCGCATCGTCCTCGAGCCTACGGCGTCCCGTCCACAGGTTGTGGCCGCGGTGGCGGCCCGGCTGCCGGCAGACCTGCTCGCGGAGATTCCGGCCGGGCGTTCGAGCATGGCGGAGGACGTGCTCCATTCCGCGAACCTCGGGCTCGATTTCGTGACCGGTCTCACGATGGCGATGGCCTGGTTCATCGTCGGCAACGCGATGCTCATGAACGTCACGGAACGGCGGCGCGGCCTCTCGCTCCTCCGCCTGCTCGGGGCGACGGGCCGGCAGGTCGAGCGGTTCATCATCGCCGAGGCGGCACTGCTCGGCCTCGCGGGCGCGGTCGTCGGAGCCGCCATCGGCCTCGCGGCCGCCGGCCCGATCTCGGCCGGCATCTCACGGGCGCTCCAGGCGCCCGTGACCGCCCTCGTCGTCCATCCGCTCGTGCTGCCGCTGGCGGTACTCGCGGGCACCCTCGTGGCGGTGGCCGCGGCATGGTGGCCTTCCCGCGAGGCGGTCGCGCTCGACCCGCTCGAGGGACTCGCGGCGAGCCCGCCGCCGGCGCGCGGCGTTCCCGCGCGGTTCATCGTGCTGGCGCTTGGATTGTGGGCCGTGGCCGCCGTGATCATGGCCTTCGTGCTCGCCGAACGGTTGCCACCGCGGGCGGCCGTCCCGGCAGGCATCGCGATGCTCCTGGCCTTCGTGGCTGCGACGCCGGCACTCCTGCCCCGCCTCGCGCGACTGCTCGGCGGGCTCGTGCCGCGGCGCTATCGAATCGAGGGCCGGCTCGCCGTCGAGCAGATCCTGCGCCACCCGGTCCGCACCGCGCTCACGACCGGCGTGCTCGTGGTCGCCGTGAGCAACGGGATCGGACTCGGCCACGCGATCCGCGACAACGTGGATGACGTCCTCGGCTGGTATGGCCGGATGATGCGGGCCGACTGGATGCTCACGCACGCCGGCATGGTGAGCGCGGCCGCCACGGCGGACGGCGTGGAGCCCGACTCGGCCGAGCAGGAGGTGCGGTCGCTGCCGGGCGTGCGGCACGTCGAGGGCATCGGGGTCGCGACCGGGCGGGCCGCCGGCGTGGCCTGCGTCGTGGTGGCCCGCGATCTCCCCGCCGATCTGCCGCTGCCCCTCGAACCGGTCGATGCGACCGCCGCCGCGGTGCGGGAGGCGCTCGACCGTGGCGACGCGGTCGCGGGAACGGTCCTCGCCCGCCGCACGGGCATCAAGCCCGGCGATGACGTGGCCGTCGAAGTCTTCGGCCGCACGACGAAGGTGCGCGTCGCGGCCCTCGTCATCGACTACACGTCGGGCGGCGCCTCGATCCATCTCCGCCGCGACGCCGCCCGCCGCCTCTTCGGCCTGCGGACGGCCGACATCCTGCTCGTCACGGCCGAGCCCGGCCGCTCCAGCACCCTCGAACCGGGGCTCGCCCGGATCGCCGAGCAGCACGCGCTTCTGCTGCGCTCGTTCGGCGACATCCAGTCGTTCATCGACGCGATCGTCAACGGCGTCGTCGGATCGCTGTGGGCGATCCTCGGCCTCGGCTTCGTCGTTGGCAGCCTCGGCGTCGCCAATACCGTCACCATGAGCGTGCTCGAAAAGAAACGCACGCTCGGCCTGCTGCGGGCGGTGGGCATGACGGGCGGGCAGGTGACCCGCATGGTCGTCCTCGAGAGCCTCCTGCTCGGCACCGCAGGATCCCTGATTGGCCTCCTCGGCGGCCTCGTGACGGCCTGGTTCATCCAGCTGGCGAGCCAGCCCCTGCTCGGCCATCCGATCCGTGCGTCGTTCCGCCCGGGCGTGGTCGCGGTCAATCTCGTCGCCGCGGTCGCGGTGACGGCCCTGGCCGCCTGGCTCCCGGCCCGCCGCGCCGCCCGCCTCGATCTGCTCGAGGCGATTTCGAGCGAGTGAACATCCGGCCGGGGGCAGCGGGCGCAAGTGTCCTCCCCTCGCGCCGCCGCCTGATCGGCGTCGCGACCGGCCGTGGGGCGAGGGCCTTATCCTCCACCGCCCCGCGGAGCCGCCCTCGATGCAGACCGAGCCGCAGATCACCTTCGATGACCTTCCGGTGGACGACGACGTGCGGTCCGCCGTGCTCGACCACGTGGCCCGACTCGAGGCGACGTCGGACCGCATCACCGGCTGCCACGTCGTGATCGCCCAGCCCCATCGCCGCCACCGTGAGGGACGGCTCTACTCCGTGCGGGTTGACCTGGTCGTGCCCGGGGCCGAGATCGTGGTCAATCGCAACCATCCCCTCGACCATGCCCACGAGGACGTGTACGTGGCGCTCCGCGACTCCTTCGAAGCCGCCCGCCGGCAACTCGAAGACCACATGCGGCATCGGCGCGGCGCCGTCAAGCGGCACGAACCGCGGGCCGAGGGCCGGGTGACGCAGATCTTTCCCCTCCAGGGCTACGGGTTCATCGAGACTCCCGACGGCCGCGAGATCTACTTCCACCGCAACGCCCTCTCGCCCGACGACTTCCGCGTCGTCGATCTGGGCACCCGCGTTCATTTCACCGAGGAGGAAGGGGACGAGGGTCCGCAGGCCGCGCACGTCGAGGTCGTCCACGGCGCCCCCTCCCGCGGAGCACGGCCATGACCCTCACGACCGCCGCGAACGTGATCGACGTCTCGATCCCCACGCGCTCCGCCACGGGATTCCCGCTCACGTTGCCGGGACAGCTGTCGCTTCCCGAGCCGCCCCGCGGCCTGGTGCTCTTCGCGCACGGCAGCGGCTCCAGCCGCTCGAGCCCGCGCAACCGGCACGTCGCGGGCGTGCTCCACGAGTCGTGGATCGGCACGCTGCTCTTCGACCTGCTCACGGAACAGGAGGCGGCCGAGCGCATGAACGTCTTCGACATCGGGCTGCTCGCCGACCGGCTCGAGGCCGCGATCGGCTTCGTGCGGTCGCGCGAGACCACGGCGTCGCTCCCCCTCGGCCTGTTCGGCGCGAGCACCGGCGCGGCGGCCGCCCTCGTGGCCGCCGCGAGCGAGCCCCGCGTGGCCGCGGTCGTGTCGCGCGGCGGACGGCCCGACATGGCCGGCGCTGCCCTCGGCAGGGTTCACTGTCCGACGCTGTTCATCGTGGGCAGCCACGACGAGGAGGTGCTTGCGCTCAACCGGATCGCCCTCGAAGGCCTGGGTGGAGAACGTCGGCTCGCGATCGTGCGGGGTGCGACCCACCTCTTCGAGGAGCCCGGCACGCTCGAGGAAGCCGCCCGCCTGGCGGCCGAATGGTTCGCCGCCCACCTGACGCCCGGGAGCCCGCGATGACCACCCTGTTTTTCACCGACCGCGAGCAGGCCGGCTGGATGCTCGTCGAGCGGCTGCGGGCCCACGGCACCGGGCACGACACGGAGAAGCCGATCGTGCTCGCGATCCCCCGCGGCGGCGTCGAGGTCGGCGCCGCGATCGCCCGCGGCCTCGGGACCGAACTCGACATCGTGCTGTCGCGGAAACTCAGGGCCCCGCACCAGCCGGAACTCGCCCTCGGTGCGGTGTCGGAGACGGGCGACGTCTACCTCAACCACTTCGCCAGCGCCGTGAGCGACGCGGGCGACGCGTACATCGAGGCCGAGCGGCTCCGGCAACTCGACGAGATCGCCAAGCGCCGGGCGTTGTTCCGCGCCGTGCGGCCGCAGGCCGACGTGAAAGGCCGCACCGTGATCGTCACCGACGACGGCCTCGCGACCGGCGCGACGATGATCGCGGCCCTCCGCACGGTCAGGGCCGCCGGGGCGGCGGAGATCATCGTGGCGGTGCCCGTCGCCGCCCCCGACCGCCTCGATGCGATCCGCCCTCTGTGCGACAGGATCGAGTGCCTCGTCGAGCCGGCTGATTTCTGGGCGGTCGGGCAGTTCTACCGCCGCTTCGACCAGGTGAGCGACGAACGAGTCTGCGAACTGCTCCGCGACTTCGGCTTTCCGGCCACCAAGTGGAGCCGGGGCGTCGCGTAGCCGCCTGGCGGCATCACGCGCTCTTGGGCCGTGCCTCGCGCAGCGGCACGACCGGATCCAGCCCTTCCACGTTGCGGGCGGTGATCAGGTACGAACCGCCCGCATGATCCGGGAGATCAAACATCGGATCGAGCATCACGTCCTCGATGATCGAACGCAGGCCGCGGGCCCCGGTTTCCTTCCGCATCGCCTTGCGGGCGATCGCGAGCAGCGCCTCGTCGGTGAACTCGAGCTGGCAGTTCTCCATGCTGAAGAGTTTCTGATACTGCCTGACGAGCGCGTTCTTCGGCTCCTTGAGCACCTTCACGAGCGCCTGCTCGTCGAGCGGCTTGAGCGACGAGATCACCGGCAGACGGCCGACGAGCTCGGGAATCAGCCCGAATTCGAGGATGTCGTCGGAATCGACCTGGGGCAGGAGTTCCCCGAGCGTCGCATCCCCCTTGTGGCCGGACGGCTGCCCGAACCCGATCGTCTTGCGGCCGAGCCGCTTGCCGATGATCTTGTCGATCCCCACGAACGTCCCGCCGCAGATGAAGAGGATGTTCGACGTGTCGATCTGGATGTACTGCTGCTCGGGGTGCTTGCGGCCGCCCTGCGGCGGCACGTTGGCGACCGTGCCCTCGAGCATCTTGAGCAGGGCCTGCTGCACGCCCTCGCCCGAGACGTCGCGGGTGATCGAGACGTTCTGGCTCGTCTTGCCGATCTTGTCGATCTCGTCGATGTAGAGCACGCCCCGCTGGGCCGCCTCGATGTCGAAGTCGGCGGCGTTGAGGAGCTTCAGCAGCAGGTTTTCCACGTCCTCGCCGACGTAGCCCGCCTCGGTGAGCGTGGTCGCATCACCGATGGCGAACGGCACGTTGAGAATCTTGGCGAGCGTCCGGGCCAGCAGCGTCTTGCCGCAGCCCGTGGGGCCAAGGAGGAGGATATTCGACTTCTCGACCTCGACGTCGGATCCCTCGCTCCCCAGCGTGAGCCGCTTGTAGTGGCTGTGGACGGCCACGGCCAGCACCCGCTTCGCGTGCTCCTGGCCGATCACGTACTCGTCGAGGTGCGCGACGATCTCGCGTGGCGACGGGATCGAGGAAAACAGCTGCTTGCTCGTCCCGCGGCGCCGCTTCTCCTGATCGAGGATCGACTGGCACAGCTCGATGCATTCGCCGCAGATGTAGACGTCGCCCGGCCCCTCGACGAGCGGCCCCACATCCCGGTAGCTCTTGCGGCAGAATGAACAGAAGGCATTCTTCTTGGTCGTGCCACCCGTGCCGCGGCGTCCGAGATTGTTGACGTCTTTGCCTGAAGGCATGTCGTTCGTTCCCTTTCCAGGCCCCTGCGGGCAGGGGCTTCCCTCGACGGTTCAGTGGATCAGCCCACGCGCCGGACGTTCGGTGCGTGGCCGTCGTCCGCATCGGGGGCCGGCCGACCAGCCTCCGAATCGATGCGCGGCTCGACGAGCGTCTTTATCTTTCGGTATTCCTCGGCCGTCAGCACACCCTTGTCGCGGAGATTCCTGTATCCGGCAAGCGTGGTTTCCCAGGAACCGTGGTCGGCCTCGGCCTGCCGAAACCTCGCCCGAATCATCACGATCGCGACCACCCCCGCGGCGACGAAGGCTGCGAGAATCGACGCGCTGATCAAAAAACTCTGCATCGTCCGCGGAAACTCCCCGGGGCGACGTGGTGCTGTCACCCGGCACCATTCCATCGGCTGAACATCCCGAATTATGCCAGTCGCGCGAAGACCGGGTCCAGCCGCGGGTCGCCCATCCTTCCCAGGCCCGCTCATCCCCGCATTCGACTGGCATTCGCTCCTCCCTCCGACCCGACCGGCGAATCTGGGGAGACTGTGCGCCGAGACGCTCGGGGGACATGACTTTGACGCCTGCGACGGTCGATCCATGCGGACATGGCCGTGGTCTGCAAATTCGAATCCTCGCCACCGTGCTTCCGGCGGACAGGGCCGCATCACCGCCGGGCGGGATGGGTCGGCATGGCGATCCTGATCGGGATGGTCGCCGCTGCGTCCGCCGCCGGCGTTCTCCGCGCCGCCGACCAGCCGGCCGCGGCGCTGCCGGAACTCGTGCGCACGAAGCACCGGGTGTTTTCGATTCCGTTTCGCCTCCCCGCGCCGAAGACCGCCGACGCCGCGCCGCAGCGCGTGGTACTCAGCGTCTCCACGGATCTCGGCGTCACATGGGCGCGGGTCAACGAGGCCGCCCCGAACGCCGGCGCCTTCACGTACCGGGCGGAGGCCGACGGCGAGTATTGGTTCCAACTTCGCGCCATCGACGCCCAGGGCCGCAGTCGCGGTGGCGCGGGCCCCGACATCCGGGTCTTGGTGGACGCCGCCGGCCCCAGCATCGCCGCGCGCGTATGGAAGGGCTCCGACGGCGAGATCGTCTGCCGCTACGCCGCGATCGACGACTCGCTGCGCCTGGAATCGCTCTCGGTCGAGTACCGCGGCAAAGGCGATCAAGGCTGGAAGAAGCTGACCGCCGAGGGCATCCTCTCGCGTGAATCACCCGCCCACCTGGTCGGCGAGGAGATCTGGTGGGCCGGCGAAAAGGTCGATGCGCTGACGGTCAAGATCTCGATCTCCGACTCCTCAGGCAACAACACCGTTCGCCAGTTCACGCTCGAGCCGACCGATCCGCAGGTCGATCAGGCCGCCTTGGCACGGGAACTCGGTGCCCCTCCGCTGCCATCGCAGGCCGCGTTGCAAGCGCCCGTGGCGGCGGCGACCGAACCCACGAGGTCGGTGCTCACCCCCGTCTCCACCCCGGCCGCGCCGGCTGGCCGCGGCCCCGACACGTGGTCGGCGGAACCCGCGGCTTCATGGCCGGCGGAGCCCCGTGCGGCCGGCGGCACGCGGAGCGTGGGAACGGCCCTGGCGGTGGCCCCGCGCGAAGCACCGGCGCCCTCCGCCACCGCGCTGCCGGGCGGACGGCCTCCCGCCGAGTATCGCGGCAAGCCGCTGCAGCTCGTGCGGTCGCGCCGTTTCGCCTGGGACTACGACTACCAGGCGCAGCAGGCGGACGCGGGACCGGTGCGGGTGGAGCTCTGGAGCACGCGCGACGGCGGCGTCACCTGGCAGCGCACGGCCGTCGATGACGACGCGCGGAGCCCGATCCAGGTTTCCCTGCCGACGGCCGGTCTCTACGGCTTCCGCCTCGACATCCTCCCCGACCTGCCCGACATCGCGGGCGGGCCGCAGGCGGGCGAATCCCCCGACTGCTGGCTGGGCGTGGACGACGAGCCGCCCACCGTCGAACTCATCGAGGTGGTCCGCGCCCAGCCGGGCGAACCCGTGGGCATGACGATCCGCTATGCGGCCAACGATCAGATGCTCGTGCCCGACAGCGTCCGCATCGCCTACTCACCGCACGCCGAGGGACCGTGGACCACGCTCGCCGAGGGCCTCGCGACGCAGGGCGAGCATCGCTGGCAGCCGCCGCGCACCGTCCCGGCGAAGGTGCATATCCGCGTCGAAGCCACCGACGCGGCGGGGAACGTCGGGTTCGCCACGAGTTCCGGCCCCCTCGTCGTGGTGCCGCCCCGGGTCGTCGGCCGGCTGGGCGGCGTGACCACGCTTCCCGTCGGTGCGCAGCCCTGATCGACCGCCCCCACACCGTGACGCCGGCGCGGCCTGCTACACTTCGGCCGTGGCCCAATCCCGCTCCGCCCTCGACATTCTCGCGCGTCCCGACGACTTCGATCTCGGACAGCCCTCGATCGTCGTGCTCGTGGGCGACGAGCCGTTCATGGCCTTTCATCTCCTCGCGCTCTTGCGCGAGCGACTCTGCCCCGATGAGGCCGACCGGGCCTGGGCCTGGCGCGAGTTCGCCGGCGACGAACCGCCCGATCCCCGCGACGTGCTCGACGAGGCGGCCACCGTGCCCTTGTTCGCCGGCGCGACCCGGGCGGCCATCGTCCGCAACGCCGACGGCTTCGTGACCCAGTCGCGGGCGGCCCTCGAGACGCTCGCGGGGGCGCCCCGCGGACGCCGTGGGCTCGTGATCCTCGAGGTTCGCTCGTTTCCATCGAACACGCGGCTCGCCAAGGCGGCCGCGGCACACGGTCTCGTGATCGATCTGGCGATCCCCGACCGCGCCGATCTGCCGGCCTGGATCCGCCGCTGGGCCCAGACGCGACACGATCTGCCGATCGCCGCGGCCACCGCGGAACTGCTGCTCGAGCGGCTCGCGGGGAACCTCGGCCAGATCGACCAGGCGCTCGCCCGCATCACCGCTTCGCTCGGTCCCGGGGATCGTGGCCGCACCATCGAGCCCGACATGGTCGAGGACGTGGCCGGCAGCCCGCAGGAGCGGACGGCCTGGGGCATGATCGATGCGGCCGTGGCGGGCGACACGCGGATCGCACTCGAGCACCTCGCCGACCTGATCGACGCCGGCGAAAATCCGATCGGGATCAGCGCGCAGGCAGGCGCCGTGCTCCGCCGCCTTTCGAATGCGGCCCGGCTGCTCGCGCTGCCCGCCGACGGCGGCCGCCCCGCCGGCGTCGAAGCCGCCCTCAAAGCCGCGGGGATCGCCTCGTGGCCCAAGGCGATCGCGCAGGCCCGCACGGCGCTGGGGCAGCTCGGCCCCCGTCGCGCCAGGCAGTTGCCGCTCTGGCTGCTCGACCTCGACCGCAGCCTCAAGGGGGATGCTTCCCGGGGCCTGCGCGCACGGCTGGCCCTCGAGCGGCTGTTCTGCAAGATGACGCGTCTCCCGGCCGCTGGCAGGCCGGCCCCGAAAAGCCCTCAGGGACGCCGCCCGTGAACGCTGCCCACCTCGCCGATCCAAAGGATGTCTGGGACAACCCCCTCGCCACGCGCTACGCGTCGGCCGAGATGACGCATCTCTGGAGCGACAACCACCGCTACCGGCTCTGGCGGCGGGCCTGGCTCGCGCTCGCGGAGGCCGAGGCGGAATTGGGGCTCCCCATCAGCCGGGGACAGCTCGACGAGATGCGGGCCGCGCTCCAGCAGCCGATCGACTTCGCCAAGGCGGCCGACTACGAACGGCGGATGCGGCACGACGTGTTCGCCCACCTCCACGCATTCGGCGACGCCTGCCCGACGGCCAGGCCGATCCTCCACCTCGGGGCCACGAGTGCCTACGTCACCGACAACACCGACCTCATCCTGATGCGCGAGTCGCTCGACCTCGTGGTCGCCCGGCTCGCCTCCGTGATCGAGCGACTCGCCGCGCGGGCCCTGGAGACGAAGGATCTGGTCTGCCTCGGCCGCACGCACCTGCAGCCGGCCCAGCCCACGACGATCGGCAAGCGGATCTGCCTCTGGATCCACGACCTGCTCCTCGACGTCGAGGAACTGACCCATCGCCGCAAGCTGCTCCGGGCCCGGGGCGTGAAAGGAACGACCGGCACGCAGGCCAGCTTTCTCGAGCTGTTCGACGGCGACCACGCGAAGGTCCGGCGGCTCGACGAACTCGTGGCGGCCAAGCTCGGGTTCCACAGCTCCTACGAGGTGACCGGCCAGACCTACACCCGCAAGATCGACTCCCAGGTGATCGCCGCACTCGCCGGCCTGGCGGAGTCGATGCACAAGGCGGGCAACGACCTGCGGCTGGCCGCCGCCTGGGGGGAACTCGAGGAGCCCTTCGAGTCGGAACAGGTCGGCTCGTCGGCCATGCCGTACAAGCGCAACCCGATGCGGGCCGAGCGGATGTGCGGCCTCGGGCGATTCGTGATGGGGCTCACGACGACGGCCGGCCAGACGGCGGCGGTGCAGTGGATGGAGCGCACGCTCGACGACTCCGCGCCGCGGCGGCTCGTCCTCCCGCAGGCATTCCTGGCGACCGACGCCCAGCTCGCGATCTACGCCAACATCGCCGGCGGCCTCGTCGTGCTCCCCGGGGGCATCCGGCGCAACCTCGACGCCCACCTGCCCTTCCTCGCCAGCGAACGGATCCTGATGGAGGCCACGAAAGCGGGCGGCGACCGCCAGACGCTCCACGAGGCGATCCGCACGCACAGTCACGCGGCGACCGCCCGGATCCGCGGCGGTCACGACAACGACCTCATGGCCCGGCTCGCGGCCGATCCCCTCTTCGCGGGCGTCGATCTCGAGGCCGCGCTCGAGACCCGCGGCCTCGCCGGCCGCGCCGCCGAGCAGGTGGTGGAGTTCGTGGAGGGAGCGGTCGCGACCGCCCTGGCCGAATGCCCGGCCCGCGCCGCCGAGTCCATACTCAAGGTGTGACCCGCCACCGGCGTGGAGCAGGCTTCAGCCTGCCACGAACGTCGGCCGACCTCGAATACCGACAGGCTCGAGCCTGCCCTACACGCGGTCCTGGTGCCGCGACTTGCTGCGGCCGCTGCGACAGTCGGCGCAGATGCCACTGATGATGAGCGTGTGGCTCTGCGGACGGAACTGGTGCTGCCGCGACACGGCGTCGCGGATCCGCAGGAGGTCGGCGCTCGAAAACTCGATCAGGCGGTCGCACGACGTGCAGTGCAGGTGCTCGTGCTGCGGATAGCCGTAGTCGTGCTCGTAGACCTTCCGGCGGCCGATTTCCATCTGCCGGAGGAGCCCGGCGGCCACCATGTCGCCGAGCGCCCGATAGACGGTCGCCTTGCTCGCCTTGAGCTCGCTCGCGAGCTTGTCGGCATCGAAGTGGTCGTGCTGCCGCGAGACGTGCTCCACGATCCGCAGCCGCGACCGCGTGATCTTCTTGCCACGGGCGCGGAGATACTCCTCGAACCGCGCCAGCGGCGAGAGCGCCACCTCGACCGTACCAAGCGAAAAATCCGTGCCGGGGGACATGACACCATTGTAGCCGGCCTGCGGCGACGAAAACCGTCGGGTACTTCTTCCGTCTCGCAATGCGCCGGCTTCGGGCTCCCCGATCCCGTCGCCGGACGTCCAGGCAGGCGATGATGACCCGCATTCGGAGCCGGCGGTAGGCATGCTCGACTCCGGTCGTCTTGAGAGTACAGGACTCGTGGGTTCTGATCAGACGCCCATAGTCCTCAAGGACTCCCTTCGTCTGCGCGTGCCTACCGACCGACTCCGCCGAAAGTTCATGGCGCCTACGAAGACGGGAGGCTCGGGGTTGCCCCTACCGTTGAGCCGGCGTATTTGACCAGCGAAGCCATGGATGGCGCAGCGCAGGCAAATCCGAGTGAGCCGGAGCCTGGAGGGCGAAGGCGAACGTCCGGCGAGACGGTACGGGGCAAGCCCGAGCCAGGTTGGGCGCGTTGGGGCATGACAGGCTGAAGCCTGTCCTACGGCGTCACGTCACGCCTGCGGCGGATGGTGGCCGTCGCCGGCGACCTCGGTGCCGTCCTTCCGCTCGGGAAACATGAGCGAGGCCGCGACGCTCGTGCCGATCAGGGCCACGATGACGAGCAGCGAGACGGCGGGGTGCACGAGGTGGCCCTTCACGTGCGCGTCCCAGCCGCCCCACTCCGCGAGCCATTCGGTGTGCCGGGCGGCCTCGGCGAGCATCTTCATCCCCACGAACACGAGCACCGCCGAGAGACCGTAGTTGAGAAACCGGAACAGGTCCATCACGCCGGCGAGGAGGAAGTAGAGGGCCCGCAGGCCGAGGATCGCGAACACGTTCGACGTGAAGGCGATGAACCGCATGTAGGGCGTGCCCTTCTCCACGACGCCGAGGATCGCCGGCACGCTGTCCACGGCGAAGAGCACGTCGGTGCTCTCGACGACGAGGAGCACCAGGAACAGCGGGGTGGCCATGAGCCGGCCGTTTTCCTGGACGAAGAACCTGTCGCCGGCCGACTGGCTCGAGAGCGGGATGATCCGCTTGAAGAAGCGGACCATGGCGTTGTCGCCGGCCTCGTGGTCCTCGTCGCCGAAGGCGAGCTTGATGCCGGTGTAGACGAGGAAGGCCCCGAAGAACCACATGATCCACTTGTAGCGTTCGACGAGTTCGGCCCCGAGCAGCACGAACGTCAGCCGCATGAGCACCGCCCCCAGGATGCCCCAGAAGAGGACCCGATACTGGTACTTGAGCGGCACGCCGAAGTAGGCGAACACGACGGCGAACACGAACACGTTGTCCATCGACAGCGACCACTCGACGAGGTAGCCGGTGAGAAACTCGAGCGCCGCCTTCCCGCCGAGCCACCACCACACGATCGCGTTGAACGTGAAGGCGAGGGCCGACCAGAACAGGGTCCAGAAGGCGCTCTCCCGCAGGGAGGGCTCCTTGGCGTGCTTGTGGAACACGGTCAGGTCGAGCGTGAGCATCACGACGACGAAGGCCGCGAACGCGAGCCAGTGGAACGCCTGGATCGAACCCGCGGCGGCGTCGGCGAGCGCGACGAGAGGAGACAGGCTGGCGATGGCGTGGGTCGGCACGGTGGCGACGGTCTCCGGAGGTGCGGCAGAAGTGTAGCAGCCGCCGCCGAAACGACCTCCCTCCCCGTGTGGCAGGCGTTCCGCCCCGTCAGTCCGGCAGGCCCTGCACGAAGCTGGCGGTCATGGCGTCGAACACGTGGGAGACATGATCCCACTCCCGATCCTCGGCCTGACTGAAGAACAGATACACCGCCCGCGGCGTCTCGAGCGTGCGGATGGTCGCGGTGTTGGTGAGGTCGAGGCAGTAGAAGTTGAGGTCGTAGCCCGGCAGGACGCGGCCCGCGAGTGAACCGGTCGCCGGTTCGCTGTCGAGGTCCCGGTATTCCTCGCGCATCTGCGCGACGACCGCGCTGGCGAGCTCGTCGGGATTCCCGCCTGGAGCGTGTGCCGTCACGGCCCAGAAGCCTCCGTCGGGAGCATAGACCGTGACCGCCGCCTGCCCGGGGGCCGAGTCGGTCGTGTCCACGGACCAGTTGTCGGGGTAGTCGAAGGCGAGGCCGAATCGGTCGAAACGCATGGCACGGACCACATGGCTGCAAGCGGGGCGAAGGAACCGGGAAAGTGTAGCGTTTTTCGCCCGCCGAGCGGTCTGGACCCATCCGGTGGGGCACCGCTATCGTCCCGCCCTCCTTCGCCCCACGGCTCATCCCACGCCCCGGTTCGCCATGTCGTCTTCGCTCGGCACTTCCGCGCTCGCTCCCGAGGCCGCTCCGGCCCGGACGCTCGACTACGCGGTGCCCGGGGTGATCCTGCTCGCCGTGCTGGTGGTCCTGGCGCCCGTGCCGCCGGCCCTCGTCGACCTGCTGCTGGCCGCGAATCTCACGGTCTCGATCCTCGCCCTTCTCGGTGCGCTCGCGGCCCGCACGCCGCTCGAGATGGCCGCCTTTCCCACGTTCCTGCTCGGATCCACGCTCGTGCGGCTCGTGCTCAACATCGCCACGACGAGGCTCATCCTGTCGCGGGCGGCGATCGACGGGGCCGACGCGGCCGGCGAGGTGGTGCAGGCCTTCGGTGCGTTCGTCTCGGCCAACAACCTCGTCGTGGGAGCGGTCATTTTCGCGATCATCGCGGTGGTGCAGTTCGTGGTGATCACGGCAGGCTCGACGCGGACGAGCGAGGTCGCCGCCCGATTCGCCCTCGACGGCCTGCCGGGACGCCAGATGGCGATCGACGCCGACGTCAACGCCGGCGCGATCAACCGCGACCAGGCCCGCGCCCTGCGCCTCGACCTGCAGCGCCAGGCCGACTTTTTCGCCGCCATGGACGGTGCGAGCCGGTTCGTGAAGGGGGAGGCGGTGGCGAGCGTGATCATCACGCTGGTCAACCTGATCGGCGGCCTCGTGATCGGAGTCCTGCAGCACGGGATGCCGGTCGAGAAGGCCGTGGAGGTCTACTCGCGGCTGACGATCGGCGACGGGCTCGTGAGCGCCGTGCCCGCGCTGTTCGTCTCGGTCGCTACCGGCCTCCTGATCTCCCGGTCCAGCCACGCGGTCAACCTGTCGCAGGAGCTCGGCCGCCAGCTCGTCTCGCGGCCGCACGTCCTCGGGATCACTGGCGTCTTCCTCTCGACCCTGGCGCTCACCGGACTGCCGACGCTGCCGCTGCTGTCGATGGCCGCGCTCTCGTTCACCGCGGCCTGGTTGCTCCGCCGCCGGGCGACCGGAGGGCCTGCCGCATCGGCGAATTCCGAGGCGGCTCCCGCCCCGTTGGCCGACGTTCTGACCGACGAGCGGATCGTGTTCGAGCTGGGCCGCGGTCTGCTCGGGCTCGTGCGCGGGGCCGCCCCCCTCGTCTCCCGGACGCAGGAAGTGCGTTCCGCCATCGCCGCCGATCTCGGCGTCATCGTGCCGACGATCGCCTTCCGCGACGACCTCGAACTGCCCGACCGCGGCTACCGGATCACGGTCGCCGGTGAGCCATCCCGCGAGGGGGAGCTGGCCCGGGATGAAGACGACGCGGCCGCCCTTGCCGCGCTTGCCGGCGGCCTGACTGCGGCGATTCGCGAGCGGGCCGACGCGCTGCTCACCCGCGACGCCGTGGCCCGGCTCGTCGAATCGCTGCGCAACGCCCAGCCCGCCGTCGTCGGGCAGATCGTGCCCGAGGTGCTGTCGCTCGCCAAGATCCAGCGGACGCTCCAGTGCCTCCTGCGCGATGGGCTCCCGATCCGGCCGCTCGCGGAACTGCTCGAACACATGGCCGATCACGTGGCTGAGGCCGCCGATCCGGCCGATCTCGCCGACGCCGTCCGCAGGGAGATCCTTCCCGCGCTGTGCCGACGCCTCCGCGACCCCGATGGCCGCCTCGTGGTCGTCCGGCTCACGGAGACGGCCGCGGCCGCGGTGGCGACGGATGGCGGCGTCGCCCGGACGAAGATCGAGGCCGAGGTGCGGCGGGCAGTCCGGCCGCGACTCGATCGCGACGCGCCGGCCGTCGTCGTGGTGCCGGGCCAGGATCGGCGAACCGTTCGCGACCGGCTGGCGCGAGTCATCCCCGGGGTCGTCGTGCTGGCCGCCGCCGATGTGGCCGCCGAACCGCGGGTCGAAACATTCGCCACGGTCGGCGCCGCCGACCCGGCGAGTGCCATCGACAGGGAACGGGCCGCGTGAAGGCGAAACCATACCGAACATGCCGGGTGCACGGGCGCCCGAAAAAAAACTGAAGTGATGTCCTGCGGCGACCGATGACAAAAGGTTCGCCGCAGGGCGCGGTCCTGGCGCACCGCCCCGGCGGCGGTCGCCAGCCCGAACCGTGGTCCCAAGCAAGGAGGATGCCGTGGCGAGTCAAGCGTCTGCCGAGGAAGTGCAGGAACTCTGGAAGCGGTTCAAGGCCGACCCGTCGAACGAGGATCTGCGCAACCGGCTGATCGAGGTCTACCTGCCGCTGGTCAGGTACAACGGCGAGCGGATCTGGTCGCGACTGCCCGAGGGCGTCGAACTCGACGATCTGACGTCGGCGGGCACCTTCGGCCTCATGGACGCGATCGACGCGTTCGACATGTCGCGGGGGGTCAAGTTCGAGACCTACTGCGTCCCCCGCATCCGCGGCGCCATGCTCGACGAACTGCGGACCATGGACTGGGTGCCGCGGCTGGTCCGCTCGAAGGCCAGCAAGCTCAACGAGGCCGTGAAGACGCTCGAGGCGAAGCTCGGCCGGGCGCCATCCGACGAGGAGGTCGCCGAGCACATGCAGCTCTCGCGCGAGGATTTCGAGAAGCTTCTCGTGGAGGCCAATGCGGCGAGCCTCGTGAGCCTCAACAAGAAGTGGTGCGAGACCGACAGCTCGAAGGACGTCCGCGAGATCGACATCCTCGAGGACAAGAAGGGGGACGACCCCACGCGCCGGATCCAGAAGGCCGACCTCATGCGGCTGGTCACGAAGGGCCTGAGCCGCAACGAACGGCTGATCATCATCCTCTACTACTACGAGGAGCTGACGATGAAGGAGATCGGCGCCACGCTCGACCTCTCCGAGAGCCGCGTGAGCCAGATGCACAGCGCCATCGTCGAACGGCTGCAGAACCAGCTCGAGCGACGGCGGCCCGAGTTCGCGATGTGAGGCCCGGCAGGCTGGGGGGGATGCGCAGACGCCGCCGCCCCCCCGCAAACTCGCACAATGCGGGCGATTGGCAGAAAAAAATTTGGGTGAAGTTCGAGCCGTGGATCTGTCGATGATTCTCAGTTGGCCGCAGCGAACGAACGACGATGTCGATCGGACGCTTTCCCGACGACTGGTGTCGCCGGAACACGAAAGCGCGGCAACAATAGGAGCGAACACAGGCAGGCGACGATTCCCGAAGCCCGACCGAACCATCCGATGCCTGGCCGCGTAGAGGCCGGTCGGGGGTCGCAGGGAAGCCGGAAGGCGAATCATCACACTGTCTGCAAGGAGTGCAATCATGAACATTCTCGGAATCTTCTCGACGCACGGTGCCCAGTCGATCGGTGGCGTGAAGGGCGTGGAGTCCACGAAGGCCGCGCAGGCCGCCATCCAGCAGGGCGTCGGCGAGGTGCATGACTCGGTGACGCTCTCGGTGGACGCGGTGCGGGCCGCCGAATCGACGGCCGACATCCGCTTCGACAAGGTGAACGCGATCCGCGCGGC
>JBBAVM010000013.1:0-48947 GCA_040397685.1 Pirellulales bacterium | reverse complement strand
CAAGGGCGGAATAACAGGCCGTAGGACAGGCTTCAGCCTGTCAATGTCCTCCGACAGGCTCAAGCCTGTCCTACGGGCCACCCTCGAGCACGGCCGCGGCGCAGCGGCGACCGCTCACGAGCGCCCCGTTGATCGAGCCGCTCGTGCAGTGGTCGCCGCAGATGAAGAGCCCATCGGCCAGCCGTGGTCCACGGGGCCGAAGTCGGCGGGCGGCCGGCGTTTCATCCGGCAGGGCCCCGGGCACGCGCACGGTCCCGAGGTGCCGCCAGCCGGCAGCCCGACTGCCGAGCCACCTTCCTGCCTGCTCTTTCACGGCGGCGATCGTCTCGGCCTCCTCCGCCCCCCAGTCGCCACGGATCGAGGCGAACACGACCGCCGCGCCGGCCGGTGCATACCCGGCGGCGACGTCGGACGGCACGGTGAGATTGTCGATCGGCCCCTGTCGTTCGGCACTCACGACGAGCACCGGGCGGTCGAGCGGCGACCGTTCGGCTGCGAAGGCGATCATCCGCGTGCCCTTCATCGTCCGCGACCGCCAGCCGGCGGTGAATGCCTCGGGCAGGAGCCGCGCAGCAGCCGGTAGATCGGCCGCCACGATGACGGCCTTCGCGTCGATCTCTTCGCCACCGGCGAGCACGACGTAGCCCGGCGCCACACGCGCGACGGGCGTGCCCAGCCGCACGGTGCCTGAAGGCAACGTCGCCGCCATCTGATCCGGAATCGCCGCCATGCCCCCGCGGGGCAGGCAGGCCCGGCCGAGAGCGAACATCGCAAAATCGAAGGCGAACACGCTGGCCGACGTGTCGAGCCCGCGCTCGAGGAACACGCCGCCGAAAAACGGCACGAAGAACCGCTCGATGAACCGCTCCGAAAACCCCCGAGCCCGCAAGGCATCGAGCGTCGATCGCTCGCCCGCGTCGGCCGGCCCGTCGGGATCGGCTGCGTTCGCCCGAAACCCACGGATCGCCGCCGCGCGTAGGGCCGCCGTCCGCAGGCCGTCGGCGACGCCGACCGTGCCGTCGAGGAGCGAGCCGAGCGCGGCCAGCGGCCGCCGCCACGGATCGCTCACCCGCCGCAGCCTGTCGCCGTCGGCCACGAGGGCTCCGGGCTCGAAGCAGCCGAGCTCGAGCGCCGCGAGATCGAGCTGGCGGCGGCCCTCGGGGTAAGCATCGTTGTAGACCTGGAAGCCGCGGTCGATCCGAAAGCCATCGACCGCGTCGGTCGCCACCCGTCCGCCGACCCGGTCACTCGCCTCGAGTACCACGACGCTGCGTCCCGCCCGCATGAGTTCCCGCGCACACGCCAGACCCGCGAGACCGGCACCGACGATGACGATGTCGTGCGTGGTTTCAGTGTTTCCCATGATGAGAGCACTGTAGCCCGCGCACGCTGGCAACGCATCCCCTCGCTCGCGCTTCGGGCTTTCGGAGTGGAGGAGCATCCCCTCGCTCGCGCTTCGGGCTTTCGTCAGATCGGGGGAGGCTCGGGGTTGCCCCTACCATTGAGCCGGCGTATCTGACCAGCGCAGGCAGGATGCCGGAGCGCAGGCAGATCCGAGCGAACGGAGCCCACGGGCACCGATCCGCCGTAGGCGGATTGGTCGGGGCGGAGTGAGCGTCCGGCGAGATGGTACGGGGCAACCCCGAGCCGGTGCGTCACCAGCAAGGCATGACAGGCTGAAGCCTGTCCTACGGGGGTCACAAAGGGCGTACGACCGACTGGCTCCGCCAGTAGTCGAAGAGCGTCTCGATCGAGTTCACGCCCCCGCCGACACCGCTCTTGTTGACGCCGCCGTACGGCACGCCCCGCGGGAACAGATTGTGGGCGTTGATCCAGGAGTTGCCCGCCACCATCGACTCGGCGACCCGCGCCGCCCGGCCGAGATCGCTCGTCCAGACACTGTTGGCCAGGCCGTAGTCGGTGTCGTTGGCCATCGCGACAGCCTCGTCCTCGGTGGCGAACGTCGAGATGTAGGCGACCGGTCCGAAGATCTCCTCCCGGGCCGCGACGTTGTCGAGCGTCCCCGCCAGGAGTGCGGGCTTCACGTAGAAGCCGTCCTGGCCGGGCACCTGGGCCGGGCCGCCCGGCAGCACCGCCTCGGCCCCCTGCTTCTGGCCTTTCTCGAGATACGAGAGCACCCGCTCCCGCTGCTTCGCGTTCACGACCGGCCCCATGCCGGTGCCGTCGGCGAGCTGGTAGCCGACCTTCACGGCTTGCATCCGCCGCACGCACTCGTCGGTGAACTGCCTCGCGATCGAGCGGTGGATGAGCCAGCGTGTGGCGTCGCAGCAGACCTGGCCCGAGTGGAACGTGATCGCGTTCACGAGCTTCTCCGCCGTCTGCGGCACGTCCACGTCGTCGAACACGACCGCCGCCCCCTTGCCGCCGAGTTCGAGCTTCACCGGCACGAGATTCCTGCCGCAGGCCTCGCCCACGAGCCGCCCCACCTCGGGCGACCCAGTGAAGCTCATGCGGCGGATGCCCGGGTGGCCCGAGAGGGCGGCGCCGGCCTCGGCACCGGTGCCGGCCACCACGTTGATCACGCCGTCCGGCAGCCCGGCCTCGCGGGCCAGCCGCCCGAGGTAGAGCGTCGAGAGCGGCGTGTCCTCGGCCGGCTTGATCACGACGGTGTTCCCAGCCGCGAGGGCCGGCGAGATACCCCAGCCGACGAGCAGGAACGGAAAGTTCCAGGGAAAGATGAATCCGCAGGCGCCCCACGGATGGCGGATCGTCCAGGCCTCGTGCCCGGCCACCGCGAGGGCGTTGCGCCGCTGGACGTGCATCGCCATGTCGGCGAAGTAGCGGAGCGTGTCGATGCAGTTCTGCACGTCCCCCTCGGCATGGGCCCGCAGCTTCCCGGCGTCGAGCGCCTCGATCTCCCCGATGATCGGCTTGTGCTTCTGGATCGCGTCGGCGAGCCGGTGGAGATGCACGCCGCGCTCGTTCGGCGGCATCGTGGCCCAGCCCGACGTCTTGAAGGCGCGTGTCGCTGCCTGCACGGCGTGGTCCACGTCGGCGGCCGAGAGCACATGAAACTCGGCGAGCGGCGCGCCGGTGCCCGGATCGAGCGTGTTCATCGTCCGGCCCGTCGAGCCGACGACGTCCTTCCCGCCGATCACGCTCGCCAGCGGCGACGTCGCCAGGAACCTCTCGACCTCGGGCAGCAGACGGGGGGCGGCGATCGTGGCCATGCGAAACACTCCTGCGAGGGAATCTGTACGGGAGCCCGAAGCGCACGCGAGGAGCCTGCGCGTCCTGAATCCAACGGGGGGCGTATCTTCGGCGACCCGCGTTCATTCCCGCAAGGGTCGCAACGCCCCGATCTCTTACGCGCCGGCGAGCACACCGCGCAACCAGCGGCCCGCTGCCAGTCCGCTCGCCGCCGCCCCTTCCACCTTGGGTCCGGCGAACGCGTCGCCGCAGCAGACGATCGGTGGGGTGCGGGACGCGACCACGAACGGCGTGCCGAGGACCACGGTGGGGGTCGCGAACTTCCAGCGTTGGAGCGACTGCTCGACCACGGCCGCGGCCCCGATCCACGGTGCGGCGAGTTCGCGAAGCGTGCGGGCGACCTCGGCGGGCGGGTCGTCGAACCGCGTCCGGCTGAACTCCGCCGAGGCGTGCACCGTGAGCGCGGGCTGCGGGGAGATGCCCTTGAGGTGGTTGTCGGCGAGCCACGAGATCGGCCCCGACTCAAACTGGATGCCACCCGGCGCCGGCACGCCGCTCGGGCGATCGAGCACGAGCATGAGCGCGAAGCAGGGATCGTAGGTCACGGTGGCGAGCATGCGCCGGGCGTCGGCCGCGATTCCGCCAGCCGAGTCGGTGAGGAACCCGCCGGCGGCGAACAGGTCGAGCGCCTGGGGAACCGGGGTCGTGACGACGCAGCCGCGCACGGCGAGTGGTGCCGCGTCCTCGATCTCGAGCCGCACTCGTTCCCCGTCCGTCGCCACTCCGACGACCCGCGCCTGCGTCCGCACCTCGGCACCGCCGACGTTGACCTCGGCGGCGAGGAGTTTGGGCAGGTCGGTCATCGCCTGCGCGCCGCGCCAGCGGGCATGACCATCGGTGGCCGGCACGACGGGCCCCTCGACCCCCGCGGCCCGGGAGAAGCCGTCGCACCATCGGGCGACACGGCCCGCCGCGGCCGCCGCCTCCACGAGACCGGCGAAGTCCGCTCCCCGCACCGTGAAGAACTGCGCTCCGTGGTCGAGCACGGCGTCCGCCAGACGGCGCGTCGCCATGCGCCCGCCGACGCCCCGGGCCTTGTCGAGAACGATCACCTCCAGCCCCGCCGCGGCGAGTTCGCGGGTGGCGCACAACCCCGCGATCCCCGCGCCGATCACGGCCACGTCGAATCGCCGTTCGCCGTCCGCCGTCATGCCGTTCCTCCTCGCGTGCCGCGGGGCGTCGTTATCCGCCCCGCCCGCCGTGCGCCTGCGGAAGGAGAAGCCCCATGAGATCGGTCGTGCAGGGCATCCGACTCGAAGCCAGGATCTCGCCGGCCTCACACCCCGCCATGATGCCCACGGTCTCGGCCATCGCCCGCACCCGTGGAAACACGTGGGCCTTCTCGGCAGGGAATTGCGACGTGTAGCAGCCGATCGCCGCCAGTTTTGTGTCGAGATGGCCGGCGATGTCCACCACGAGCGGCCAGTGACCGTGCGGCACGGTCGGGACGCCGGCGAACAGGAAGTAGGTGAGCAGGTGTGGGACGGTGTGCACCGGCAGGCCGGCGAAGGCGTCGTCCCACTTCGTGAGCCGCGAATAGAAGACGGCGGCCTCCGTAATCGCCACGGCCTGCGCATGGTCGGGCGAGGCGAGCGGCGTCTTGTCGCCGAGCGCGAGCACGATCCGTGGCCGCCATCGGCGGAAGATCGTCGCCAGCGCCACCCGCACCTCCACGCCGTCGAAGAGCCGCCGGTTCAGGAAGGGGAGCGTTTCCCGATGGACGACGCCGAGCACTTTCGCCGCGGCGGCCGCCTCCGCGAGCCGCTGGTCCGGCCCACTCGACCGCGGCGTGGGCTCGCCGTCGGTGAGATCCACGATGCCCACCCGCCGCCCCTGCGCGGCGAGGAGCGCGAGCGTTCCCCCGCAGCCGATCTCGACGTCGTCGGGATGGGCCCCGACTGCGATCACATCGAGTGGTTCGGGAAGGTGGGCCACGGCTCAGGCGGGCTTCGTCGCCGCAATCAGAAAGCTCGGGTTGAGCGATTCGAACCGGATCCGGTCGAGCTGCTCGACCCCCCGGGCGATGTTGACCATCCAGTAGGCGGCGTCGGTCGAACGGGCCCGGAGCAGCGCGTGGACCGCCGCCAGGTTTTCGATGCTGTTGCACGCGGTCACGAGCCGACCGCCGCGCTTGAGCCGCTTCCATGCCTCCTCGACGAGCATCTGCACATCGCGGCCGCTGCCGCCCACATAGATCGCGTCGGGATCGGGAAGATCCTTCCACGCCTCGGGTGCCTTGCCCAGCACCGCCCGGAGGTTCGACACCCCGAACCGTTCGGCGTTCGCCGTGATCAGCCGGTGGTCGTCGGGATCCATCTCGATCGCATGCACGGTTCCGGTGTGCGCGATCCGGGCCGCCTCGAGGCTCACCGATCCGCTGCCGGCGCCCACGTCCCACACGACGCTGTTTGACTCGAGCGACAGTTCCGCGAGCGCCAGGGCCCGCAACTCGGCCGGCGTGAGCAGGCCCCGCTTCGGCCGCGACTGCAGGAAGCACTCGTCGGGATTGCCGAACAGCCGCCGCCCGACCTGCCCCGGGGCGTCGGCCGCCTTGGCCTTGCGGACGAGGATCATCACATTGAGCGGGCCGAACGAGTCCTTCGCGATGTCGGCGAGGCTCCCCTGCGTGACCCGCTCGTCGGGCGAACCGAGGTTCTCACAGACGTAGGCCTGAAAGTAGTCGATCCCCTCGTCGAGCAGCGTGCGGGCCACGGCCGCCGGCGGCCATTGCTCGCTCGTGAACAGCCCAACCGTCTCGCTCGTGCGGATCTTGTCCACCACCCGCTCGATCGACTGCCCGGCGAGATTCGCGAGAAACGCGTCTTCCCACGACTCCTTCACCCGCGCGAACGCCAGCTGCATACTGCTGACGTGCGGCACGACCTCGAACCGGTCCTTGCCGAGCTTCGCGCACACATAGCGGGCCGTGCCGTAGAACAGCGGGTCACCCGAGGCCAGCACGACGAGCTGCCGCCCGCCGGCCGCATCGATCTTCTCGCACAGCTCCTCGAGGTTTGCGGCGATCTCGAGCCGTGCCGCAAGCGACTTCGGCAGGAGCGCCGCGCACGACTCGGGCCCGAGGAGCACGTCGGCCCCTTCGAGCACGCGCCTGGCCTGGGCGGTCATTCCCTCGACGCCGTCATCCCCGATGCCGACGATGTGGACCTTCGCGGCCCCCATCAGGCCTGGAACGAACTGCCGCAGCCGCAGCTCTTTTTGGCGTTCGGGTTGTTGAACGTGAAGCCGCGCTTGTCGATGCCCTCGTGGAAGTCGAGCGTCGTCCCGTCGAGGAACAGGTCGCTCTTCTTGTCCACCACGACCGGCACACCGTGCTGTTCCGACTTGGTATCGACCTTCGGGTCGAACGCCGTGTCGAAGCCGAGCGAATACTGGAAGCCGCTGCAGCCGCCGCCGGCGACGCCGACACGCAGCACCGTGGCCGGATCGAGCTTCTGATCGGCGATGATCTTCTTGACTTCGCTGGCGGCTTTTTCGGTGAGCATGACCGACATGGATCGAGGCTCCTTGCGGGGGAAAGGCTTTGGGCGGGACTTGTGCCGCTCCGCTTTCGAGATTATAGCCCGGACGTTTTAGGGCGGAAAGCCTTTTCCTCGCCCAATTCGGCTTCGGGCTCCCCGTATCCCGTCGCCGGACGTTCGCTGCGGGCCTCCAGCCCTTCGCTCACTCGACTCCTCCTCGCTGCGCCATCCACGGCTGCGCTCGTCGTCATACGCCGGCTCCTGGGATACGGGGAGCCCGAAGCCTTACCGGGAGCCCCCGGTGAGCGATCGCAGTTGCTTCACCCCAGCCGCGATCCGGTGGGCGGCTTCCTCGACTTCGGCCTCGGTCGTGAATCGCGAGAGGCCGAAGCGGAGGCTGGCGCGGGCTTCGTCGTCGGTGAGGCCGAGCGCCAGCAGGACGTGGCTCGGCCGCGGGCTCTCCGACGAGCAGGCGCTGCCGGAGGAGAGGGCGAGACCGGCGGCAGAGAGCGTGGCCAGGAGCGACTGGCCGTCCACGCCCGGAATCCGCACGTTGAGGTTGTTGGCGAGCCGAGCCGCCGGGTCGTCGAGCGGCGGGCCGTTGAGTGCGACGCTCGGGATGCCCGCAAGGAGCAGGGTCCAGAGCCGGTCGCGGAGGCCCCTGAGCCGCGCGGGCTCGAGCCCGAGGCCCTCGACGGCCAGCCGGGCCGCCTCCGCCATGCCCACGATTCCAGGCACGTCGAGCGTGCCGCTGCGCATCCCGCGCTCCTGGCCGCCACCGTAGACGAGCGGGTCGATGCGGGTCACGCGGTCGCGCCGCCGCACATAGAGAAAACCCGCCCCCTTCGGCCCGTGGAACTTGTGCGCCGAGAAACTCGCAAGGTCGGCACCGAGCGCATCGACGCTGACCGGCAGCCGACCGAGCGCCTGCGCGCAGTCCACGTGCAGCACCGCCCCGCGTATGTGCACCTCCGCCGCGATCGCGGGAATGTCGTGGATCGTGCCCGTCTCGTTGTTGGCGAGCATCACCGACACGAGACACGTGTCGAGCCGGAGCGCGGCGGCCACGGCGTCGGGAGCCACGCGGCCGGTGCCCGGCTCGACCGGCAGCCGCGTGACGGCGAAGCCGGTCCGCTCGAGGTGCTCCATGGGATCGAGCACGGCATGGTGCTCGGTGGCGACGGTGACGACGTGCCGGCGGTCGGCCGGCGCCCGGGCCGCCAGGCCGAGGATCGCGAGGTTGTTGCTCTCCGTCGCCCCGCTCGTGAGCACGATCTCGCGGGCGGTCGCGCCGATCGCCGCGGCGAGTGTGTCCCGAGCCTCATCGACCGCGGCCCGCGCCTCGCGGCCCATTTCGTGCGTCGCGCTGCCGGCGTTGCCGTAGTGCTCGGTGAGCCACGGCAGCATGGCCTCGAGCACGCGTGGGTCGAGGCGGGTCGTCGAATGGTTGTCGAGGTAGATCGTCACACTGCAATCGTACCGTCGCGCAGGGCGTCGAGGGCGATCTGCGACCAGGTCTCGAATCGCTCGCGGGCCGCAAGGAGTTCCGCGAGCGACTCGAAGCCGCACTCCACGAGCTCGCTCTCCCGCGAGGCGACGTGCGGCGTCTCCAGCTCGAGGACGTGCACGACGCCCAGGTGCACGTTGCCGACGGCGTTGGAATCGTCGTTGATGAGTCCCACACAGCGGGCCTTCCAGTCTCCCTCGATCGCGATTTCTTCGGCAAGCTCGCGCCGCATCCCTGCGTCGTACGACGTGTCGTCGCCGTGCTCACCATCGCAGCTGGCGATGTGGCCGCCGATCCCGACCGACCGCTTGGCCCGCAGCCGGGCCTCGCTCTGGCCGCCGCCTCGAGTGTAGGCGAAATACCGCATCGTCCCGTCGGAGCCACGGTGGGCGAGCACGCAGTAGGGAATCAGCTGCTTGAACGACGGGTCTTCCTCGACGCTCGCCCGCGTTCGCCACGAGGTGTGCCGAGGGTCGAGCAGGGAAGGCAGGTAGCGGGCGACGTCGCCGCAAAAGCCCTGGAACGCACCGACGGCGTCGAACAACGACCGCGGCACCACGAGCACGTCTTCTTGGGGGATGGATGACATGGTGGTCATGACAGGCTGAAGCCTGTCCTACATGAGGAGCATCGCGTCGCCGTAACTGAAAAACCGGTATCGCTCGCGGATCGCCTCGGCGTAGGCCCGTTGGATCAGTTCCCGCGAGGCGAACGTGCTCACGAGCACGAGCAGCGTTGTCCGCGGCATGTGGAAATTCGTCAACAGTGAATCGACGGCGTGGAAGGAAAACCCGGGCCTGATGAACAGGTCGGTCGGGCCCGACCAGGCCGAGGCGACGCCCGACCGGGCCGCCGTCTCGAGCGTGCGCATCGCCGTCGTGCCCACCGCCACCACGCGGCGACCCGCCGCACGCGTATCGCGGACGACCGCGGCCGTCGCCTCCGGGCAGGCGCACCACTCGGTGTGCATCGGATGATCGCCGAGTCGTTCGGCGGTGATCGGCCGAAACGTGTCGAGGCCGACGTGGAGCGTGACGTCGGCCCGGCCGACCCCCCGGGCGGCGAGCCGCGCGAGCAATTCCGGCGTGAAGTGGAGCCCCGCAGTCGGGGCCGCGGCCGAGCCGGCCGCGCGGGCGAACACCGTCTGGTAGCGTTCAAGGTCGCCCTGCTGCTCCGCGCCAGCGCGGATATAGCCGGGCAAGGGCACGCGGCCCACGCGGTCGAGCAGTTCTTCCGCCGGCCCGGCGCGCGACGGCCTGACGAGCCACGTGCCGCCGGCGCCACGGGCTACGAGTTCGAGCTCGAGGCTTTCGTCGCCCACGCGGTCGACGAGGGCGATCGACTCGCCGAGCGCCGGACGGCCGCGGGTGTGCGCGAGGATCTGCCACAGCCCCGTCGCCGCGTCGCGCCGCAAAAACAAACCCTCCCACGTGCCGCCGGTGGACACGCGCCGGCCGATGAGCCGGGCCGGCACCACCCGCGTGTCGTTCACGACGACGAGATCTCCCGGTGCGAGAATCTCCGGCAGGTCGCGGATCTGGCGATGCTGCAGCGCGCCCGTCGCCCGGTCCACGACGAGCAGCCGTGCCGCAGCCCTGTCGGCCAGCGCCTCCTGGGCGATCAGTTCAGGGGGCAGGTCGTAGTCGTAGAGATCGGCGTCGGCCATACGACCAATCGTAGCCGGAGCGCGTGGTACAGTGAGGCGATGGATTCGCCAGCGAGCATCCACACGAGCGTCCTGCCGGCGGAAGTGATGTCGTTCCTCGCCGTGCGGCCCGGCATGCGCGTGGTGGATGGCACGCTCGGCGGTGGCGGCCACACGCGGCTGCTCGCCGAGGCGGTGGGCCCGGATGGACTCGTGATCGCGATCGACCGCGACCCGGCCGCGATCGACCGCGGCGCCCGCGAACTCGCCGGCCTGCCCGTGCGGTTCGCGCAGGCCAACTACTGCGACCTTCCCGAGGTGCTCGACGCCTTGTCAATCGATGCGGTCGATGCCGTGCTCCTCGACATCGGCCTGTCGAGCGACCAGCTCGGAGACCACGACCGCGGTTTTTCCTTCGATGCCGATGGCCCCCTCGACCTGCGGTTCGACCCGACCGAGGGCGAGCCCGCCTGGCGACTCGTGAACCGCATGAAGCCGGAAAGCCTGGCCGACATCATCTACGAGTTCGGCGAGGAGCGGCATAGCCGGCGGATCGCGCGGAAGATCGCGGCCGTGCGCGAGAAACAGCCGATCCACTCGGCCCGCGATTTTGCCCGGCTCGTCGTCTCGGCGATCCCACGGCAGCACCCGCCGTCGCGCATTCATCCGGCGACGCGGACGTTCCAGGCGTTGCGGATCGCGGTCAACCAGGAACTGAAGTCGCTCCGCATCGCCCTCGAGCGCATCCCGCAGCGGCTCGTGCCAGGGGGCCGGCTCGCGGTGATCTCGTTCCATTCGCTCGAAGACCGGCTCGTGAAGCAGGCGTTCCGCAACGCGCAGGTCTGGGACTGCCTCACCCGGTCGCCCGTCGAGGCGGGGCCCGAGGAGCTCGCCGCGAACCCCCGCAGCCGCTCCGCAAAGCTTCGCGTCGCCCGCCGCCTGCACGCATTTTCAGCCGTCTGAACGATCTGGCGGCGAACCGGGCGATTCACCAGAATCCCGTCCCGGCGCACGAACGTATGGGACGCGAAACCAAATTCCTGCTCGCGGTGTTGGGCGTGCTCGTGGGCGCCTTCGTGGGCGTGTTGTCGATGAAACTGCTCGTCCCGCGGCCGCCCGCCGGCGCCGGCCCGGACGTGGATCCCCAGCACGTGCCGATCGCCAGCCAGGACATCGTGGAGCCGCCCGCCCTCGAGCCCCGCGGCGGCTCGCCGGCATTCACGACAAAACGCGATCCGTTCCTCACGCGGACCGAGTTCACGGAGCCCGCCGCCGACGCGCCGTCCGAGGTGGCCACCCCAGCCGACGTGGCGACACCGGGTGTTTCCACACCCCCCGACTTCCAGCCCACCCCCCGGGCCATCCCGACCACCGACGCCGCGCCGATCGTCGAGACCGCGGACCTGCTGCCGCCACCGGCCTTCCAAGCCCCCGCGGTGCCGCCGCCCCCGCCACGCATGGCAAGCATGCCACCCGTCGCGCACGCGCCGCACGCGTCGATCGCGGGCACGCACACGACCGTGGCCGGCGACACCTGGTGGTCGATCGCGGAGCGCGCCTACGGCGACGGCCGCCTCTACCGCGCCCTCTACGCCTGGAATCGCCGCCTCGACCCGCGTGTTTCGACGGCCCCTGGCACGCGGCTCGAAGTCCCGCCGCAGCCCAAGCTCGCAGCCGCGTGGCCGAAACTCATGCCGTGAGCGCCGAGGTCGTCAGCGCCGCGCCGGCTCGCGGTTGCCCAGATCCAGTTTCCAGACGTGCGGACAGGCGATAACGACCCGCAATCGGAGCCGGCGGTAGGCATGCTCGAATCCGGTCGTCTTGAGAGTACCCAACTCGTGGGTTTTGATCAGACGCCCATCGTCCTCAAGGACTCCCTTCTCCTGCGCGTGCCCACCGACCGTCTCCGCCGAAAGTTCTCAGCGCCTACGAGTTGGGGAGGCGAGGGGTTGCCCCTACCGTTGAGCCGGCTTGACTGACCAGCGGAGCCATGGATGGCGCAGCGCCAGTCAGTCGGAGTGAACGCAGCCCGGAGGGCGCAGTGAACGTCCGGCGAGACGGTACGGGGCAACCCCGAGCCGGAGCGGGTGAGTGAAGGCACGACAGGCTGAAGCCTATCCCACGGCAGGCTGAAGCCTATCCCACGACTGGCTGAAGCCTGTCCGACGTTACTTCGCGCCGAACTTGTAGGCCGTGTTCTTCGGGTCGAAGTCGGCGTCCGTGAAGCCGTTGTTGATCTTCACGTTCATGTAGGTGTACTCCTCCATGAGCACCGGCTGCCCGCCCTGCTCCTGGGGCCAGTCGTAGGCCTCGTAGCGGATCGGGATCGTGAGTTCGTCGTCGATGAACACGCGGGCGAGGTGGAAGCGGAAGTTCCGCCGCGGCACCGGGTGCGACACCTGGATGCAGGTGCAGACGCGACCATTGACCTTCGCGTTAGGATAAAAGTTGACGTCGCACTCGCCGAACTGCTTGTCGTGCTCCGCCACCTCGACCAGCCGCTTCGTCAGGTTCTCGACGCCGAGTTCCGTGATCGGGTAGCGGTTGCCGGCCATCGCCAGCATGCTCTGCGGCTTGAGCGAGACCGTCCCCACCATGGCCCGCACGCCGCTGCCGGCGTGGGCGAGCATGTTGCCGTCGTTGCGGCCGTCCACGTAGAGCACCTCCTGCCCCTTCACGGCATCGGGCCCGAGAAACAGCAGGTAGACGCTGAACGGCTGTTGGCGGATCTTCGCGAACATGTACTCGTGCTCGCCAAGCTTGCCGTCGATCCGCTCGCGCTTGACCACGGTGCACGAATAGTCGCGGATGTTGGCCTGGATGCCGGCGAGCCCCTTGCGGGCGACCTCGAGGGCGGGCTCGAGCGGATGCGCGGCCGTCGCGGCTGCCACCGCGTCACCGGCGTTGGCGTTCCCCTGCGGCAGGCCGCCCTGGGGCACGAGCCCCGGAAACTGTTCCGGCTGCGCGGCCGTCGGGGCCGGCGCCTGGGCACGCACGTCGGTGGCGACGCCACCGAGAACGGCGAGCGTCGCGAGCATGCCGCCGGCGCCGCACAAAAACATCCCTGCCCGTCGGGCCATCTGGCATCCCTCCATGGATTCCCTCGCTCCCTGTCTGGTTCATCGCCCCGCCAACGACGGGGCATGAGCCGCTTCGTCGTTGCCGGAACCGCCGGCAGATTCGTTGGGATCGCTGCCGGAAGGAGGGGGAGCATAGCGGTGGGGTCGCGAGGCGGCCATGCCAGTTCGACAGCCGTTTTCGCCGCATTCCGGCGATGGTTCCAGCGCGACTTGCCGCCCAGCGCCGGCCAGACGATGCTCGATCGGACCCACGCTCCAGCCCCTTCCGCCCGGATCCCGGCGCTTCCCATGCCCGCTCCCGAAACCGTTTCTCCCTCGGCCGACGTCCGCGTGCTGTGCATCGAGTCGGCCCCGTTCGGCGAGAACACCTACCTCGTTCACCGGCCGGGCCGCACGGCGTGCCTCGTCATCGACCCCGGGTTCGAGCCCGAACGCGTGATCGAGGCGATCGAGGCGCGGTCGCTCGAGCCGGAGACGATCCTGCTGACCCACGGTCATTCCGACCACATCGCCGGCAACGCCGCCCTCCGCCGCCGGTGGCCGAACCTGCCGATCCTGATCGGCCACGGCGACGCCCCCAAGCTGCGCGACCCGGCGGGCAATCTCTCCGGCGCGTTCGGCATCGCGCTCGTGAGCCCGCCCGCAACCCGCCTGCTGGCCGACGAGGAGCGGCTCGACCTCGCCGGCTTCGCGATCGAGGTCTACGAGATTCCGGGCCATTCGTCGGGCCACGTCGTGTTCGCGCTGACCGGCGAAACACCGCCGCTCGTATTCGCCGGCGACGTGCTGTTTCGCGAGAGCATCGGCCGCACCGACTTTCCCGACGGTGACTTCGACGCCCTGGCCGCGGGCATCCGCCGCCGGCTCTACGGGCTCCCCGACGACACGGTGGTCTTCCCGGGGCACGGCCCGGCGACGACCGTCGGCCACGAGAAGCGCCACAACCCGTTCGTGCCCGCATCGCCCCCGCCCACGGCTCATTGACCCAGCGCCCCCCGTATGTCGAAACTGGCCCTCATGCTCTCGCCCGCCGACATGCCGCCTGCCGCCCCCGTCGGCACCGGTGCCGCGGAAGGCCCCTCGGTGATCTGCCGCGCCGCCGGCCTCTCGCTCGCCGCGCTGGCCCGGCTCCTGAGCGGGTCGAGCGTGCGCTGGATCGCGAGCCAGCCCGACACCTGCCAACGGGTCTACTTCGCGAACCACACGAGCCACCTCGACGCGATCGTGATCTGGTCGTCGCTGCCCCAGACCGTGCGGGAACTGACCCGGCCGGTGGCCGCGAAGGACTACTGGCAGCGGGGTGTCGTCCGGCGCTGGCTCGCCCAGGAGGTGTTCAACGCGATCCTCATCGACCGCACCGACATCAAGGTGCACCAGAGCCCCGTCGATCTCATGCTCCGCGAGATCGGGATGACGAAGTCGCTGATCGTGTTTCCCGAGGGCGGCCGGAGCGTCACCGGAGAGATCGGCGAGTTCAAGAGCGGGCTCTATTACCTCGCCAAGAAACGCCCCGACATCGAACTGGTGCCGGTGCACATCGACAACCTCAACCGCGTCCTGCCGCGGGGCGAGTTCCTGCCGGTGCCGCTCCTCTCCTGCATCAGTTTCGGACCGCCGCTCTGGCTCGAGCGTGGCGAGGCGAAGGCCGACTTCCTCGAGCGGGCCCGGCGGGCGGTGCTCGCCCTCAAGGAGTGAGCGGCGGCATGAACGACATTCGCACGATCGCGCTCGTCGCCGGAGTGCTCGGGCTGCTCGCCATCGCCACGGCGGTCGGCCAGTTCCTCCGTCGCCACCCCGACCGCGGGCTCGACCCCGCCGCCGTGAACACGTTCAACCTCCGGCTCCGCGGCTGGTGGATCATGTGCACCGTGCTGGCCGCCGCGTTCTGGCTGGGCACCACGGCCACGGTCGTCCTGTTCGGGCTGGTCTCGTTCTGGGCGCTCCGCGAGTTCATCACGCTCACGCCCACGCGCAAGGGCGACCATCGGGCCCTGTTCTGGGTGTTTTTCCTCTTCACGCCGCTGCACTACGTCCTCGTGGGCCTCAACCGCTACGACGTGTTCAGCGTGTTTCTTCCGGTCTACGCCACGCTGTTCGTCCTCGCCCGTGTCGCCTTCGCGGGAGACTACAAACGGTTTCTCGAGCGCACGGCCAAGATCCAGGCCGGGCTCGTGGTCTGCGTCTACTGCCTCTCGTTCGCCCCCGCCCTGCTCCAGATCCCGATCGCCGGGGCGACGCCCGGGGGCAACTTCCGCCTCCTGTTCTTCCTCATCCTGCTCGTGCAGTTCGCCGACTGCATGCAGTATGTCTGGAGCCGGATGCTCGGCCGCCGGCTCGTCGCCGCCGCCGTGAGTTCCAGCCGCACGTGGGAGGGGCTGCTCGGCAGTGCCACGAGCACGGCCCTGCTGGCCGCGGCGTTGTGGTGGGCGGCGCCGCCCTTCCAGCCGTGGCAGGCGGCGATCGCCGGCTTCATCGTGGCGGTGATGGGCTTCGCCGGAGGGATGACGATGTCCGCCATCAAGCGCGATCGCGGCGTGAAAGACTACGGCACCCTCGTCGTGGGCCACGGCGGCGTGCTCGACCGCATCGACTCGATCTGCTTCGCCGCGCCCGTCTTCTACCACCTCACGCAACTGTTCGCGGGCACGGGCTCACCGTAGGCCGGGCTCGGGCCGGTCGTTGCCCGCGCTCGTCTGCCGCGCCTGGACAGCGTAGATCGACCGCCGACCGGCGGCCGACGAGACGGCCGCGAGCGTGGACCGCGGCGGGGCCGGTGGCGTCGGATCGGGACTCTGGCCGCGGGTGGTCCCGACGGGCGAGACGGTCCGCGGCGGGGCGGCAGCGAGGGCTGCGGGCGGAGCCGGGCAGCCTTGTTTGACCCAGTCGAGCCAGATCTGCTGCATCTGCGCGACCGTGCCGACGCCGTAGTGCCGGCCGAGCGCCCCGGACCAATCGTCGGTCGCCAGGCCGTCGCCGACGAACGCGACGTACTTGTGGCGGCCGCCGCGCTCGATCAGGTAGCGGGCCAGCGAATAGCCCTGCGAGTAGAGCGGGAGCACGTCGGCGGGATACTCCCGCATCGCGAACATCTCGGGAAAGGCGATCCCGCGGCCGGTGGTGAGGAACTCGATCAACAGCCGGTGCTGACGGGCCCGCTCCACGGGGTGCTCGACCGTCGTGCAGGCGCCCTCGTCGGCCCAGCGGGGCAGCGGCCGGCGGAAGTGGCTCGCGAAGATCGTGTGCGTGACCTCGTGCGGCAGCACGGAGTCGAGAATCCGCTCCTCGCTGCCCTGGATCGTCATCGTCCAGCCGAACACCTCGCCGGCATCGAACACGAAGCTCGTGGCCCCACCGGCGCCGAGGTGTGGCGCCACCTGGGCCTTGATCGGACAGGGGCGGCTCCAGCGCGGCAGCGGCGCTCCCAGCCACTCGACCGCGAGATCGTGGCGATACTGCTCGGCAGCCTCGCCGATGCGGCGGGCCAACTGGTCGGTCGGGGCATCGACCACGAAATTGACGGTACGGTGGCCGGCCGCCCGGACCTCCGCCGCCTGCCAGCCGGCGGCCGCGGCGGCCGCGGCGGCCCAGATCACGATTCGCAAAGCACGCTGTAAACCCATATCCCGACCATCTCCAGTGTCGTCCCGGTCGCGGGCCGGGCGGACACTAGCGGACGGCTCCGAGCAGGAGCCAGACCGGTTTTACCGGGGCATTTCCCCGAGAAGACGCGGCATTTCGGCCGCAGCGTCAGCCGGCGAGCCTGCGCCGCATCCCGATCCACAGGGCCCCGCCGATCGCGAGGATCGCCGTCGTCGCCCAGGCCCGCGCAAGCAGCGTGGGGTCGCGACGGCGCGCGATGCGGATCGTCAGCGTTGCATCGGCGCCGGTGCCGATCACGGGCACGGCCTCCCCGCGGGGCGCGGAGGGCTGCCCGGCCTCCTCCAGCCGGCGCTGACGCGAGGCGAATTCCTCACGGAGCCGCTCGCGGTCGGGCGGCGCAGCGGTGGCGATGCAGGCGTCGAACGCGGTGCCGATCGCCCCGAGGGCGGCGGCCCGCTCCTCCCTCACCTCCGCCGGCATCGCCACGCGCCCCGGTCCGGCGACGTGGATGACCGCGTCGCGCGGGGCGCGCAACGTCCACAGGCGGCGCATGCACGGAAGGCCGACGATCATGGGAGCCGCGATCGCGACGGGACCATCGTCGGCCGCATCACCCACACTCCCCGCGTAGACCACCTCGATGGACCTCGGCCAACTGGCGTCGTGCAGCCGGACATCCCAGCGTTCGCCGACGGCATCGCCGCCCGGCCCGGCAGCCACGGCCGGCGTGACCGTCGCGGTCGGCTGGCCGTCCACGAGGACGTCGAACAGCCGCATGCCCCCGGGCAGCGCGATCCGCAGCAGGCGTTGCCTCGCGACCACGTCAAACCGAGCCCTGCCCCACGCCCGGCCGCGGCTCTCGAACGACACCTCCACGTCGGCCAACTCGACGCGCGGTTCCTCGCTCACGCGCGGCTCGGGCACGGCCTGCGGCTCGACCGGAACCGTCGTCACCTCCTCCGCCGCGGCCGCCTGCCGCAGCGTGTAGAGCGGTGGCCGCTCGTCGCTCCGCAGTTGCCACGAACGTCGCGGTGCCTCGCCGGTCAACGACTCGTTCCAGGATGCGACCAGCGGGGCCGCCGGCATGGCGACCCGCACGACGGGCACGCGACCGGTGGGGGCGGGCGGCCTCGGCAGGTGGGCCATCAGCTCGAGTTGGAACCTCCCGGCCCGGGGTCGCTGCACGGTCAGCGTGCCGCGATCCGGCGCGTGCCGTCGCCACTGGGCCTCGATCGGACCGCGGTCGGTCGCCTCGGCTGCGTGAAGTCCGTCGTCGAGCAGCACGATCGAGTCGATGACGCACTCGGCGGGCATCTCCACCGGCAGCGCCACGAGCGGCGCCGACGCCGAGTCGAATTTGGCGTCGAGGGAGACCACCGTGCGTTCGGTCGTGAATCGGACCTGCACGTCCTGCGTGCCGCGCACCTCCTGCCGCCGGCGCTCGACCGCGATCCTGATCCTGTCCGCGCCGGCAGCGCCGGTCGCGGCCGCCGGCGGGCGAACCTCGAGCCGCCACGCCGCGTCGTCCGCGGGCACCGGCACGAACGGCGTCGGGGCCTCGACCTGAACGGCCAAATCCGCGGCCGCGGCGAATCGGATCGTGCGCGTGTCGGCGCTCGAGCCGTCGATCCAGGCCCCCGGCACATGGAACCGCCCCACCGGATCGGCGAGCGGCATCCGAAACCCGAGTTCGAATCGCCAGGGGCCGCCAGTCGGGGCGACCGCGCGCACCGCCCACCGATTGCCCGGAAGCGGGGTCACGTCGAGCGTCGCATCGACCGGCTCGACGAGCTGGAGGCCGTCGTCGGCTCGGACGATGCAGGGCGCCGCGATCGCTCGGCCGGGATCCACGACGAACCTCGCGCTGACCCGACACGCGTCGAGATCCCAGGACACGGTGTTGCGACTCTCCACGAGGGGCAAGGCGTCGGCGAGCGAGATTCCCGGCACCCGCGAACGGATGATGCGCACCCGCTCCGCCCCCGCGATGTCGTAGGCCGGCCGGCCGGCCGGCCCCGACGTCGTCTCGGCCACGGCCACGAACGGTCCGCCGGGCGCCGCCGCCTCGCAGCGGAGGCCACGATCCCGCGCCGACGCCCGATCCTCGCACGCGAGCACCGCCGCCGGCGCGGGCGGCAGGGAGACCGCGAGCATTTCGACGTCGCCGGCCGCCTCGACCCGCGGGAGCAGGTCCACCTCCACGGTGTGCCGTCCGGTGGTCGGCACGGTGACCTCGTTGCGCCACGGCCCGTCCGCCGGGGCCACCCGCCGACCATCCACGAGGAGGGATTCGACGACCCAGCCCGGCGCCGCCCCCGCCGGCCCGAGCGGCAGGACGCCCGGGGCGGCCGCATCGAGCTCGAGCACGACGCGCCAGCGCTCCGGGTTCCCGGTTTCCGGCGGCGACGTGGGCACGATCACCCGGCTCGTGAGGATGCGCACGCCGGCTGCGGAGTCGATTCCGGCGCGGGCGAGGGCGCGATAGAGAGGTTCGGGAACGAGTGCCGTCTCGTCATCCTCTCCGGGCATGATGAACACCCGCATCGGCTCGGCCGCCTCCGCGCGTGTGGCCACACCGGCGAAGCATGCGACGAGCACGCCGGCGTTGACCGCAGCCCTGCGGAGGAGGCGACGACCGACGACGAACCCGGTCGCGAGGATCGTGGCCCACCACGCGGCGCGGGCGATGCCGTCGGCCGGCGGTGGAGCCCACAATGCCGCCACGCCCGCGGCCCCGCACACCACCGGGATCAACCATGGCCGACGCCGGGCGACGACAAGCACGCCGCTCGCGACGAGAATCCCGACCGCGACCGCGGCGACCCCGAGCCACCGGCGTTGCACGACGACCACGACGCCTTCCCCGCGGCCCGCAGCCGGCACGAAGTCCCGTTCGCGAAACGCCTCCCCGGGCTGGCCGGACGGTTCGTACGGGCGGGACGACACGGGGGCGGACGCCGCGGCCTCGACCATCCCGAACAGCCTCTCGAGCGCGCCGCGCTCATCCGCGCCGACATCGCGCAAGGCCGGAGACGCCATCGCAATCTCGAGACCGGGCGGCACGTGGAACCGGTACAGGCGGTCGAGCACGGGAAGATCGACAACCACGCCCGCCGGCTCGACCCGCCACCAGGCGTGTGCCGCGTCATTGACGGCGACCGTGCGCACCACGAGCCGCAGCGAGGCTCGGCCGGCGGGCAGGTCGATCGGCACGGCGGCCACGTTGTCACGCGGCGCGACCGCGACCGGCGTGCCGTCGATCTCGACGCGCTGCAGCTGGCGTCCTGGCGGCAGTCCGACCACGAGCGAGGGCCGGCCCTGGCTCTCGATGTCGAAGGCCGTCTCAAACTCGGTCCGGCCGGACGCGTGGCACCAGCACGAAACCGTCTCCCGCCACGCCCAGGCCCGGGCGTCGTCGTCCGCGCTCGTGCCGGGCAGGAGTTCGGCCGCCGGCGGCTCCGCGGCGTCGCGATCGCCACCGAAGGAGAACGCCCCGATCAGCGTCGGCCAACGGTCGCCGTCGCCGGCTCGCGGGGGCAATTCGGCCAGCCGACGGTTGACGAGCCGAGGTCGGCGGCGTCCCGCATCGCGCACGATCACCTCGCCAATCTGCCGGGCCGCTCCCTCGACCCAGGCGAGCGGGACTGGAACGGCCGCCGTGAAGGGCACCGTGCGGGCCGCACGGATCGTGACCGCCTCGCTGATGGGTGGGGTGAACTCGACGAGCCACGACTCCTCCGCCGATTCGATCCGCCGGGCCACGATGCCTCCGGCGGCGGGTGCCAGCAGCGACCACTCGACCTGGTCGTCCAGGGGCTCGGAAAACCGGACCACGAGCCCTTCGAGGTCCGACGTGTCGGGTCGGCATTCGAACGTGAACGACTGCGACAGGCGGTCGTCCCGCGCGGTGAGCCGCACCTGCGTCTGCACGTCGAGCGGAGGCCGGCGTTGAACGACCCGCACCTGCCACGCCGCGGCGTCCGGCCCTGCCGGCGCCCACGAGCGCACCCCCGCGTCGTCCACCAGCCCGCTCAGCCGTGGCACGAGCGCCCCCGTCGCGCCGCCGTCGAGTTCGACGGCCTGCTCGGCGCTCGTCTTGAACCCGATCGCCGCGGGCCCGGCGGCCGTCGCCGGGAGCTGCACCATGTCGATCTCGGCGGCGGAGAACGCCCCGCCCGCCGCGACCCCCGCGCGGTGGCCGCTGATCCGGAGCCGCAGCCGCCGGTCCGGCGTGATTGCGGACGTGAGCCCGACGCGCAGCACGTCTCCGCGACCGCCGCGCACCACCTTCCACTCGAGCGGCTCAGGCGGGCGGGCGTCGGCCGCAGCGCCCGGCTCGGCCCACCCGACCGGTTGCGACCATCCCACGAGATCGACGGCATCGATGAACCAGCCGGCGGCGATCAGTCCTTCGAGGTCGAACGCCTCGCCACGTTCGACACCGATGTCGCACGTGGCCACGCCCGTGACGACGGCCGGGGCGAACTCGACGATCGTCACGCGTTCGACGTCGAGTTGCGGTGTGCGCGGGGCCACCGCCACCCGGATCTGGGCGGCTGGCGTCTGTTGCTCGAGATAAATGCGGGCCGGCAGCACCTGGTCGGCAGCCCCTTCCGCGGGGCGTCGCCGCGAGGCGGGCGGCAGCGGCCAGGCAGACGCCGCCTCGGCGGTCACGGCGAGGCACTGTTCAAGGTCGATGGCCGCCAACGCGAGCGCCGGATCGACGCGCAGCAGCACGCCGCCCCCCGACCAGTCCATGGACCGCGGCCGCAGGGCCGGCAGCGGCCGGACCGTGCCGTCCGGAAGGGGGCCGACGGCGCGGATGACAAGCGGCGTCCTGCCGCCCCGCGCGGTCGGCGGCAGGCGGCAGGCGATCGATCGCCCATCGGCCGCTTCCGACCAGGCGACGCCGACCTCCTCGGCGTCGCCGACCACGACGGCCGTGACGACGAGCGCGGCGTCCTTCTCCACGATCACGGGCTCGTCGCCCCACACGGCCGAGGGCACGACCGCCGTTTCGACCGCAAGTTCGCGGCCGGCAATGTCGATCGTCGTCCAGTTCGAGAGGCCCACCGATCGCCGCTCCTCGTCGGCCACGAGGAACTCGACGGCGTCGCGGAGGGATGTTTGGATCATCCAGGCGGAGCCGTCGCGCACCGCCGGCAGCGGCTGGTTCACCACCAACGGGCGTGCGGCGGTCGGCAGTTCGAGCCGCACGGAGGACCGCATGGCTGGAAGCAGGGGCAGGACGTACCGCAGACCGTCCGCGGTCGGAGTGGCCGCGGGACCGATCCAGTCGGCCGCGTACTCGCCGGCGCCCGCCGGCACGATGGCCCGCGTGCCGTCCGCCCGGCAGAAGACCACGACGTCACCGACTCCCGTGGCGGTGCGGGCGGTGCAGCGCGACACGGCCAGGCCGCCGAGCGGCAACTCGCCACGAGCGGCGGCGGCGGCCCCGACGTCGAAGGTGACCCGCCCCTCGAGTCGGCATTCCGGTCCGATCCGCACCTCGTATCGGGCCGCATCGGCCTGCGGCCGCCCGGCCGGCGCCGCCGCCGCCGTCTCACCGCCCGCCGCCCGGTCGAGCGCCGCCTCGAAGGCCGCCCGCGGCAACGGAACGTAGCGTTCGTCGCCGAGCGGCACGTCGCCGAGCGCATCCCGGGGCACGTGGACGCGCATGAACCGCAGGTCCGGCGCCGCGGCGGGCTCTGCGGCTCGCGCGCACGGCGACGTCGTCACCAGCCACGCCGCGAGGAGCGCCGGAGCGAGCGCGGCATCGCGACGCGGCCCTGCGATCATTCGCCCCCTCCCCGCTGCGCCACCGTGCCCGAACCGCCCGGCCGCGACGGCGCGATCACGATCGACGCCGCGGGCATGAACCGGGTGGACGAATCGGGCGATACGACCATGGTGGCGTTTCCGCGCACGCCCGGGGGCCGATCGACCGCGAGCCGCAGCAGCGCCGCCACGAGCGCGAGCAGGATGCCAGGCAGAGCGGCCAGCCCGATCAGCGGCAGCAGGTCCGGGATGAACGCCGCCCCCAGGGCCGCCGCAGCGCCCAGCGAGACGAGCGTCGATACGCGGCGCATCGACCGGCGATAGAGGATCGCGAGTCCCAGCGCCAACGTCGCCCCCGACACCGTGAGGACGAGGAACCACGTGGGGGCCAGCCACACCCGGCCCGTGCCCGGATTCCCGACGCCCGCGTAGACGACCCGCCGCTCGGCCACGGGCATGTCCGGCGGGGCGGAGCGATGCCCCGCCGCGGCGGCGATCCATTCGGAGATCGCCGTATGCGACACGAGCGGCGCGTACTCCGGACCGAACGGCCCCCATCGCCAGCGCTGCTGCGAGGTCCACGCGCCGGGGGGCACGACGACGTGCTCGTCCGATTCCAGGTGGAGTTCCCAGTAGAACCGGCGCAGCACGGTCCCCGCGGGGAATCGCGGCGGCTCGAGGACGAGCTGCCGCGGCAGCCCCGGCGATCCCCCGCTCCCCGGACGCGGACGGGTCATCTCGATCGCGAGCACGCAGCCGCGACCAGCCGCCGGCACCGGCACGCGCACGGTGCCGTCGGCATCCTCCGCGACCGACACGCCGGCGCCATCGACGCTGAAGCGAGCCGGGGCCGCGCCGCCGGCGCGGGCGGCCACGAACTCGGTCGGAAGCATCAGCCGGGCCTCGGGCGTCGAACTCCGGATGGCGCACGTGAACGTCTCATCGTGCCGATCGGGCAGCAGCCTGGTCTCGTACCATGCGGCCTCGACGGTCATGTCGGTCGCGCCCGACTCGGGCCGCAGCGCCACGGCCAACGGGACCTCCGCCTCCGCCGCAACCGCCTGCCACACGCGGTTCGGCCCCCCGCCGGGCAGCGCCGTGTCGCGGGTCCATGCCGTGCCGCGGAGATCGACGACGTACTGCTCGGATGCCGTCAGCGACACGCTCTGCCGGACGATCCGGGCCTCGGCGGGAAGCACGAGCGGCAGACTCTCGCCGACGGTCGCGGCGGCCGGCACCTCGGGCATCGGCAGCCCGTACGAGATCGAGATGTCGCCGGTTCCGAGGAGCGGGTCGGCGAGCATCACCCGCAACACGACGGGCCCCTGCGGCGCGTCGGCCGCCGCCGAAACCTCGAACGGGTTGAGCGACTCGCCAGCCTGGCGAACCTCCAGCGAGCCGTCCTCGACCACGCGCCGGGCCACGGCGAGATCGACGAACTCCAGCGGCACGTTCGCGACGGTGAACCGGATCGTCTCCTCGACGCGCATGCGTTGCGGGGCGACGGACGCCTGGACCACGATGCTCGCATCGACGCGCCGGGCCAGGAAGCGGCGTCGTGCCGAGAAGCGGCCCTCCGTGCCGTCGAGACGGTAGACGAGCAGCGGCGACTCGCCGGCCCGCGGCGCCGGTGCGACCTGCCGCACGAGCCCCGAGATGGCGTTCATCTCCGGCAGGATCTCGATGTCACTGTCGGAGGCGATCGTGACTTCGGCCGGCCCGACGAGGTCGGCCCGTGGCACCGGCAGTTTCCAGCCCACCTCGGCCGCCGCCCGGTCGATCGGCAGGCTGCAGCGGGCCTCGATCGTGGCCTCGCCGGACAGCGGCTGCGTGAACGGGATCACAAGACGGCCCTCCTCGCTCGTCACCGCCGCCGCATCGACGAGATTCGTCGGGCCGACCTCATCCACGTTCCATCCCTCGAGCCCGAGCGCGATGCGCGACACCGGCGCGCCGCGCACGACCACGCGGAGCTTGGCCATGAGCCCGATCCGGTTGGCCCCGACGTCGTATCGATAGGTTGGCTCGACGACGACGCGACTGCCGCGCGGCCGCACGCGCAAGGGCAGCGTGGCGGGCTGGGAGTCATACGCGAATGCCGCGACGAACCCGGGCCGGCGGGCCGCCACCGGAGGATCGACGCGCCGGTTTCCGCCCGCATCCTCCCAATCCACCTGCCAATCCCCTTCCACGACGAGACTCACGCGGCCCCGCTGCCGCCACGCCGGAATGCCGGCGACGGCGAAGCCGATCGCCTCGACGGACGACGCGGCCCGCGGCTCGATCGGTCGCTCGCACACCACGTCCACGACCGCGCGGCCCGCCGCATCGGGCTGCACGCGAGCCACCACCTCGGAAGCGTCGGCAGAGCCGGCGACCCGCACGAGGGCCGAGGGACCGCCAATCCGCTCGAGTCGGCTGGCCGGCGGCAAGGCGATCCGCACGTCCTGCGGCTCCGGCCCCAGCCCTTCGAGGCGCACCGTCGCGGTCGTGGTGGCGATCGTGCCATCGACCTGCACGACACTTTCCACGGTCGCCTGCGGCGGAGCGCCACCGGGGCGCTCGTCGTCGCCGCCGGCGCCGATGACGATCGTGGTGGGCCCCGAGATTCCGGCGCACTCGACGACGCTGCCGGCCGCGTCGGCCGGTGCGGGTTCGACCCGGATCGCGGCGCCTGCCGGCTGCACCCCGACCCGCGGCGTCGGTCGCGGCGTCACGAGTCGCACGAGCGAAGCCGTCGCCCGCGGCACGACCAGCCGGAGCGTCTCCGCATTCGGACCTCGCTCCACCGCGACGACGCCGACGAGCGTCAGCGTGTGCCGCGAGTCGGCGGCCGCCTCGAGCCAGGCCTCGTAGCCGCCGCCGCGCGCAGCGGCATCGACGATCAGGCGTCCCTCCCCCTCGTGAACCGGTGGCGCGGTGACCACGAGGCCGCCGAGATCCAGCGGCACGCGCGCCCAGCCGCCGCGCATCTGTCGCAGGCTCGCCCGGACCGTGAGCCCGCAGGTTTCGGCGCCCTCCGCGGCGAGGTCGCCGACGATCTCGATCCGCTCGAGCACGATGGCCGGCGGTTCGGGCAGGCCCGGCAGTCCGTCACGGAGGCGGAGCAGATCGACGAAGTCGCGATAGCGGAACCCGGGCACGGGCACGAGCCGCCCCCCGTCCTCGCGGAGATAAAAGATGTCGGGTTCGACCACCTCGATGGCGGGCGGTGGTGCGCCGACCTGCGCCACCGCGATGGTTGAAACAACACCACACGACACGGCCAGCAGGCATGCCACCTCGCGCGCGGACCACGCCCGCGGCGGAAACCGAGATCGGCGCTGGAAGTGGTGCATGCGCATCGAAAACAGCCGGACGACGGGACGACGAAACGCAGCCGCCCACCTCACGACCTTAGTTCGCAACCTACCCCCACGCACGCGTTCCGTCACGTTTCCGGCCGCGTTAGACGGCGTAACCCCGACAACCGGAACCCCGCGGGCGCTTTCGCCGGCTCACGCGGGCAGCAACCGCCCGAGGGCGTCGAGCAGTTCCGGCGTGGCCGCGGCGATGAACGCCGGATGGTCGAGCGCGACCGGCCCCTGCGGCCCGCCGGCGAATGGTCCGACCGCCCCGCCGGCCTCCGCGACGAGCAGCAGCCCCGCGGCCACGTCCCAGGACGCGATGCGGCGCACCCAAAACGCGTCGAGCCGGCCGCAGGCGAGGTAGGCGAGGTTGATCGCGGTGGAACCCGTGCGGCGCACGGAGTGCACGTGCGGCACCACGGCGAGGAAATCTGCGACGGCGTGGGAGTCCACCGACACGTGCGGCGGGAAACTGACGGCGACGAGCGCCTCGATGGCCTCCGTCGTGGCTGCGGCCCGGATCGGCCGGCCGTTGAGCGTTGCCCCACCGCCAGCCCGGGCCGTAAAGCACTCGTCGCGCACCGGATCGTAGATCGCGCCCACGAGGATCTCGTCGCCGCGTGCCAGCGCCACCGACACGCAGTAGGCCGGAAACCCGTGGACGTAGTTCGACGTGCCGTCGAGCGGATCGACGATCCAGCGCAGGCCGTCGGCGCCGGGCGGCGCCGGTGCCGCTTCGGGAAGGGATTCCTCGCCGATGAATCCGTGCCCGGGAAACTCGCCGAGCACGATCCTCCGGATCTCGCGCTGCGCGGCGAAGTCCGCCTCGGTCACGAGGTCACGATGCGATTTCTTCGAGACGCCGAAGCGGCCGCTCCACTCCCCGAGCACCCGGCCGCCCGCGCGGGCCGCCGCTTCACACACGTCGAGATGGTCCGGCATGCCTCGCGCTCGCGTCGGGCGGCAGGGTATGATCCGCGGGCGCACGTGCCCGGCGTTCCTGGCGAAGGATGATAGCAGCATGAATACCACGGCGTCCGCAGCGGCCTGGATGATCTCTGCCGGGCAGGCCACGAACCTGCTCGCCGGCCCGCGATCGCGCATCGACCTCGACCACCCGGGCGCCGGCATCGAGGTCTGGCGGGATGCGGCCCAGCCTGAACGGCTGCTCGGCATCGACCTCGGCGCGACCTGCGGGCGGCTCGATGCCTGGAGCCGCGGCGGCGACATCACGGCCGTCTACGAGCCCGTGGGTGGCGTGCCCCTCCGCGTGACGGCGATGTGGCGGGCCGCGCCGCCGTGGCGCGATCCCGGGACCGCGGCGGACGCGTGGTGCCGCGAGGTGATCGTGTCGGCGCAGACGCCGTTGCTCGAAGCGACCCCGCGGATCGCCGTCACCGTCGATGTCGCGGGCGAAACGGCGACGCCGGTGACGTTCCGCTCAGGCGGCCTCGCGCCGGCGACCACGGCCGATGCTTCGCCGCAGGGTTTCCTCGTGCCCGGCCCCCGCGACCAGCTGCTCGTCTTCCTGGTCCACCCCGCGGACGCCCGCACGATCGACGTCGAGTCGGCACGCGGCAGGGTCCGGATCCACGCTCGGCTCTTCCCGACAGCGCTGGAGAAAGGAGTGCTGCTGCGAAGCCGCGCCCTGGCGGCGCTCGGGCCGGTGGAGCGCGATGCCATCCCGGCCTGGGCCCAGGGGCTCGCGTGCGGCTTCGCCGCGTCGGCTCCGATGCTCACGACCTGATCGCCGCCGCCGGCGGTTTTCACGCACGTTTTTTGCCGTTGGAGCGATCCGGGGGATGGCGTTACATTGCCCCCATCTTTCCCGCATTCCCTGGCCACGGACCGGCCCGGAGTGATCGTCGCCCCGTGCGACGGCGTCCTGCCGCCCGTGCCCGTGCCGCCCCTCGCGGGCAGGCGAAGGAGAGGCACCTGCCGTGGCAGATCTGATCTTCGCGTTCGACGCCGCCCTCGACCGGCCGATCCCCGTACCGAAACACGCGCCGGAAGCCGTGGCCGACGCCGTGGCTGAGGCTCCGGTCGCCGCCTTTCGCTCCGCTGTCGCCACCGCGCGGCAGACGCGGGCGGCGGCGCTCGTGCTCTTTGGCAACACGCTCGATCCGGTGCGCGCCAGCCCCGCCCAGGCCGCCGCGATTCGCGACCAGATCGAATCCCTCGCCGCCGACGGCTGCCGCACGATCTGGGTGGCCGATGAACCCTCCGACGTGGCGAACGTGTCCCGGGCGCTGGCCGAGCCGGTCGGGCTGTCGTTCGTCACGCCGGTCTCTCCGCTCCGGCTCGACCTGCGCGGGCTCGCGCTCGAGCTCTGCTCCGCCCGCGGACACGTGCATGCGGCCGGCCATCTCGCCCCGTCGTTCGCTTCGGCGCATTCCTCACTCCTGCCGGCGCAGCGGCGGATCGTCGTCGGCTGGGACGACGCCTGGACGTCGCTCCACGGTGAGCCGGCGGTGTCCCGCGCGCTCCCGTCGCCGCTGCCGGTCGCGGGCCGGGTCGGCCACGGGACGCTGTTCGTCTGGGGCTCGCGCCGGCTGCAACCCGTGCCACCGGGCGTCCACCAGGTGCCCCCGCTCCAGGCGCGCAGCGACCGCGAGCCCGCCGCCGGCGCCTGCATCGCCGTCACGCTCACCCAGCCGCCGCCGCACGCCCCGACGTTCCCGACCACCGCCCACGCGCTGAGCGACCCCCGGCACGAGTGGCGCGGCGACTGGAAGGAGGTCCCCACGCACCACGTCGCGTGGCGCACCGTCTCGATCACGTCGCTTTCGGGCGACGACGAGGAACTCGCGACCACGATCTGGTCGGCGCTCGAGGGGCTGTCGGTGGACGCGCGGGCGCCGTTGCAGATCGTCCGCTGCGCCATCGATTGCGGCGGCAGCATCTCCCGCCGCGTCCACATCGCGGAGATCACCGCCGAGACCATGGCGCGCGTGCGCGAACTCTACGACCCGCGCACCTTCCGGGCGTGGTGCCACGAGATCGAGGCCGATCGCGGGGAGGCCCCGGAATCGCTCGTGCGCAACGCCTCGGCCGCAAAGGCCGGGGGCGCGGCGTCGTTCGCCGCGGGGGTTGCCGAACTCGTGCTCGATCTCGAGGGCAAGGAAGCCTCCGCGGTGCCGCGGGAGGCCGGCTGGCTGGCGCTCGAACTGCTGGAGTCCACATGATCATCGAACGCATCGAAATCGACCGGTTCGGCGGCCTCGGCGACGTCACGATCGACGGCCTCGGCGGCGGCGTGGAAGTCCTCCACGGCACGAATGAAACCGGCAAGACGTCGCTCCTCGAATTCGTGCGGGGCGTGTTCTTCGGCTTCGGCAGCCTGTTTCGCCGAGGTGTGCTCGACCCCAACGTGCCCTGCGGCGGCCGGCTCGTCGCCAAGGCCGGTATCGACGGGCGGCGGATCACGGTCGAACGCCGGCACGAGGGCCCCCACCTCGACCGGCTCACCGCCGCCAGCTACGCGGCCGAGGACGAGCTGCCGCTCGCCGACAGGCTGACCGTGCTCGATGCCGACGGCACGTCGTCCGCCCCCCTCTTCCTGCGCGACTTCACCGGCGAAGTGGACGAACGCACGTTCACCGCGGTGATGGCCTTCGGCCTCGACGAACTCCACGAACTCCGCACGCTCGACGCCGACGGCTGCGGCAGCCGGCTCTACGAACTCGCCAGCGGCCTCGATCGCTCGAAGGTCGCTCTCGTGCTCGCGAATCTGCGGACGGCCGTCGAACGGCTCGACTCCACCGACCCCGAAACCTCACCCATCGAGGCGTTGCGCCAACGGCGCAGCGCCGCCCTTGCGCGGCTCGCGGCCATGAATGCCCCGGCCCTCGAGTCAGGCGGCCTGGGGATCGAACTCGCCCGCCTCGATGCGGAACTCTCCGCCTGCGAGGCGCGGGCCGAGGCCGCCCGCGCGGCGGAGGACCGGGTGCGGGCCCTGCTGCCGCTCGTTCCCCTCCACGCCGAACGCGTGCGCTCGGCCGCGGCGCTCGCGGACCTCGAGGCGACGCCCACGATCCATCCGGACTTCGATGCCTGGGAACTGGCCTCGAAGAACCGCGACCACCTCGCGCGGCTGGCCCGCAAGAAGAAGCGGACCCGCAGCCGCGTCGCCAAGGAACTGGCCGCGTTGCCCGCCGACGCGCTCGTGCGCAAGAAGCGGGCCACGATCGTCGCGATCTGCGACGAGCGTCCCCGGCTCGAGCGGCTCATGGCCGAGCTGTCGCGGGACGAGTCGGCCGCGCGGCAGGCGGCCCGACGATTCGGCGAGGCCTTGGGGGCGGCCGGACTCGTGCGGCTCATCGCCCCCGAGCGGGTGGCCGGCCAGTCGCTCGAGCTGCTCTCCGAGTCGCCGCTGCCGGTGGGGCTGACGCATTCCTTCGCCCCGCTCAAGGCCCGCGCCCGGGAGTACAAGGCCGCGAGCGCCGCGCTCCAGGCGGCTCGCGACCGCGTGGCCGAGATGCAGGGCAGCCTCGACACCACGAAGGGCTCGATCGAGGCCGCGGGCTCCGGCCTCGGCCTGCCGATCGCCGCCGCGATCGAGGAGGCGAGCGGCCGCGTCGCCCTGTACCGCAATCGGATCACCGCGGGTGACCAACTCGCCGAACTCGACAAGGCCCGCGCCCGGATCGACCGCGAGGTGGCCGCCAGCCGCGAGGCCCAGCTCCTGCCGGTCGGCTGGCTGATCGGCCTCGGGGCGGTGTTCGTGCTCGGCGCCGGCATGCTGCTCTCGGGCCTGCTCCTGCCGACCGCCGTCACCGGCTCCCTCGCCTACGCGCTCGCTGCGCTCGGGCTCGCGGGCACGGGCCTGGCGTCGGTCGCCACCTGGTCGCTCGATCGTGCCGCCTCGAGCCGCTTCGACTCGGCCCGGCAGCAGCACGACATGGTGGAGAAGCAGCGGGCCGACCTGCTCGCCCAGTGCGCCGTGCTCGACAAGCGGCTCGACGCGGGCCGGGTCGCGGCCGAGCGGCTCCCCGGCGAGTTCTCGGCGACGCTCGACCGCCGTGCCGCGCTCGCCCAGGCCGAACTGGAGCGACTCGAGGAACTCGCCACCCGCGAGGGCTCACTGCACGTGCTCGCCGACCGGGTCACCCTCGCGGAACAAGCGCTCGCCCAGGCGCTCGAGCGTCGCAGCGCCGCCCGCGGACGCTGGAAGCGGGCGCTTGAGCAACGCGGCCTCCCCACGACGCTCTCGACGGGCGACGTGCGCTCGATCTCCCGCCACCGCCACGCGCTCATCAGCCTCGACGACGAGCGCCGCCGCACCTCCGACGAGGCGCGGATGCGGCGCGAGGAACTCGCGACGCTGGCCCATCGGATCGAGGCCGTGCTCGTCGAATGCGACATGCTGCCCGAGGGGACGCCGCTCGAGCAGCTCGACCTGCTGCGGGAGCGGCTCGACCGCGATGCGGAGGCCCACGTGCGCCGCGGCCGGCTGCAGCGCGCGTTGATCAAGGCCCGCGAACGGCACCGGGCGGCGCTCCGCCGCGTCCAGCTCGCCGAGCGGCGGGTGCAGGAAATCATCGGCCGCTGGGGCGTGGCCAAGGAACCGGAGTTCCTCGCGCTCGTCGATCGTCGGCCGCAGGTCGAGGAGGCGCGCCGCATCAGCCAGGCCGCCGAGGCCGCCTGGCTCGACGCCCGGCGCCGCGTGCCACACGCCGACGAGTATGCCGCGTGGTTCTCCGTCGTCGCCGCCGTCTCGTTCGACCAGCGGCTCGCCGAGGCGCATGCCGAGGTCGTCGAGGCGACGGAGGCGGCCACCCGGGCCGCCGACCGGCGGCGCGCGGCCCGCGAACGCTTCGAGGCCGCTTCCCGCGACCATTCGACGGAGGGCGTGCAGCTGGAGATCGCCGAGATCGAGCAGGAGCTCGAGGGGCATCTCCATCGGCGCCATCTCCTCACGAAGGCCGCGTTGCTCCTGGAGGAGACGCGGGCCTCCTTCGCCCGCGACCACCAGCCGGCCGTGCTCCGCGAGGCGTCGCGTTGGCTGGCGCGGCTCACGGAGGGGCACTACACCACGATCACGACGTCGATCCACGAGGCGCGGCTCGAGGTGCACGACGGCGACGGCGCTGCCTGGAGCCCCGACCGGCTCAGTCGCGGCACCCGCGAGCAGGTGTTTCTGGCCCTGCGGCTGGCCCTCGTGCGCGACCTCGAACGGCACGGCGTGCACCTGCCGGTCGTGATCGACGACGCCCTCGTGAACTTCGACGATTCGCGAGCGCTGGCCGCAGCCCGCGTGCTCGTGGAGTTCGTCGGGGACGAGCCGCGCGAGCGGCAGATGCTCGTGCTGACCTGCCACGCGCACGTCGCCGAAATCTTCACCGCCGCCGGCGCGCACGTCCGCTCCCTGAGCGATCCCGGCGCGTCGTGGCAGCGGCGTCGCGAGCCGCGGCTCGAAACGCCCCGGCCGCGCCGCGAGCGCAGGCCCACCCGGCCGATCGAGCCCACGCCGGCCCCGGCCCCGGCCCCTGCCCCTGCCGCCGCCCCGGTCGTTGAGCCGCCCGCGCCCCGCGTCCCCGGCTCGACCTGGGAAGCGGAGGAGTATTTCTTCGGTGCGACGGCCGCGAGCCGGCGCACAGCCGCGGAAGCCGACCGCCCCCGGCGTCGCCGCCGCCGATAATCACGACGCCAAACGCGTCCCGCGCTCGCGCGTCGGGCTTCCGTCCGTCTCGCACGCCCATCGGGCTATCCGCCCTACGCCCGTAGCGCCGCCTCGCCGAGGTCGCGGATGTACCGCTGCCGCATCTGCGCGAGGAGCATGCCGAGAAACACGTTCAGCCCCAGCGACAGGAAGAGCGCGATCAGGCTCCCAATCAGCCAGCCCCACGGCTTGTCGGTGACGCCCACCTTCGACTCTGTCTCGACCAGCCGCGTGGCCGTCGGGGCGACCGCGGCCACGGGGGCCGCCCGCGGCCGCTTCCCGGCCTCGACGATCGACCGTTCCACCGCCGCCGGCCACGAGTCGGCGACGTAGATCTTCACGCGGCGCACGTTGCGCGACTCGGGCGGCACGTCGCTGGTGAAGGTGTAGGGGCTGGCGTTCCGCACGAGGTCCGGCTCGACCCGCACGAGGTACTCGCCGCTGCCCTCCTCCGTCGGCACGTAGGCCGTCTCAATGCCGGTCGCAAGCAGGCCGGCGAGCAGGAGAGCCATCTTGATGAACATGGGCGGAAGCTCCGGAATCGAACGGGTTGGTCAGGAGGATTTCACTCTGCCGGGAGGCGTTTGTGCAACTGCCGGCGGCGGACGGGTGTCGCCGGCCCCCTGGGAGCCGGTTCCCCCCGAGAAATGGTCGAGTTCGGTCTGGAGCATCGTGAGGGCGGCCTGCAGGAACGCCACGGCGATCGGCCCCACGAAGATGCCGATCGGACCGAGCGCCCCGACCCCGCCGAGCACGCTCAAGAGCGCGAGCAGGGGATGGAGCTTCGACTGGCCGTGGAGCACGATCGGCTTGATCACGTTGTCCACCGTCGAGACGACACACGCCCCCCAGGCGGCGAGCCCCGCGGCAGTCCACGTGTCCTTCACGAAGAACAGGAGGTAGAGGCTCGCCGTGCCCCACACGGCCGCGGCCCCGACGAACGGCACGAGCGCACCGAAGAAGGTCAGCAGCGTGAGCAGGAACACCCCCTTGAGCCCCGCGACGGAAAAGCCGATGCCGGCGAGCACCGCCTGCACGAGCGCCGCCAGCAGCGTGGACGACACGACGGCCCGGCTCACCTCCTCGAATTCCTCGAGCAGTTGCCACTGATAACGCGGATCGAGCGGGATGAGCCGCGTCACGGCCGCGAGCATCCGCCGACCGTCCGCAAGGAAATAAAACAGGGCCACGGTCATCACGACGAGGCCGATCACGAGCTTGACGATGACGACCGGCGTCCGCGCGGCGATCGGGCCGATCCAGTCCTCGGCCAGGCGGCGCACCTCGGCGTTGACCGCCTCGGCCGTGAGGTGCAGCCCCGTCGCGTTGTTCACCGTCTCGACGAGACCGCCGAGCACGTTGGCGTCGAGTTTGAGCCCATCGGGGGCGCGGAGCATCGCGACGGCCTCGCCGCCGGCCCGTGCGACGAGGAGAAACAGCGGCACGAGCACGATCAGCAGGACGAACAGCGTGGTCAGCCCAGCCGTGACCCACTCCGGCGCCTGCAGGCGGTCCCGCAGCCAGCGGTGCAGCGGGCCGAACACGACGACGAGCATCGCCGCCAGGAGCAGGGGCAGGAGGAAACTCGACATCACGCGCAGCGAGAGAAGGCCGAAGACGGCGATCAGCCCGAGGATCACCCCCAGGGAAACGAGTCTCGTCATGCGTGCTCCTGCTCGAGTGCCGACCGGCGCGATGCCCGGGGGCTCATGGCTCGGGGCCAAGTGTATGCAGCGGCGGGATTCCGCGCCAGCCTGACACGCCCCGGGGCGGGTGGGTATCCTCTCCGCTGGCTTCCGCCGGCCGCCCCCTGCGGCAGCCGCCCCTCCCGCGCTCCCGCCATGCACACGCCCGACGTCTCGCTCGTGATTCCGGTGCGGGACGAAGCGGGCAACATCGGCCCGCTGATCGAGGAGATCCGCACGGTCCTCGATGCCGCGGGACACCGCTGGGAGCTCGTCGTGATCGACGACGGCTCCACCGACTCGTCGTGGGCCGAGATCGAGGCGGCGTCGGCCACCGACCACCGGGTGGCGGGCCTGCGACACGCCGCCGGGCTCGGCAAGTCGGCGGCCCTCGCGGCGGGGTTCGCCCGCTGCCGCGGCCGCTTCATCGTGATGCTCGACGGCGACGGCCAGGACGATCCGGCGGAGATCCCGGCGATGCTCGCGCGGCTCGAACGGAGCGCTGACGGCGGCGCGAGGATCGACCTCGTCAACGGCTGGAAGACGCCGCGGCTCGACCCATGGCACAAGACGATCCCCTCGCGGGTGTTCAACGCGCTGGTGGGCCTGGTCACCGGCCTGCACCTCCACGACCACAACTGCGGGCTGAAGGCCTTCCGCCGCGAGGTCGTGGAGGGCATGCCGCTCGACACCGGCATGCACAGGTTCATCCCGGTGCTCGCCGCCGCGCGAGGCTTCCGCGCCGTCGAGATGCCGGTGCACCACCGGCCGCGCACACGCGGTCGCTCGAAGTACGGGGTCCTCCGGTTCTTCGCCGGACTCTCCGATCTCGCGCGGGTCGCGGTCCGGATTCGCGGTCGGGATCTGCGGCATGCCGGCCCGAGCCGGGGGATGTCGCGGGGGCGCCTGCGCCGCAGCCTCTATGCCCTCCTTGCCACGCTCGTGGCCGGGGCCGTGCTCGGGCGGATCGGGGCCGTCGCCAGCATCGACAAGCTCGGGCTCGAGAAGCGGCTCGTCTCCGATGCCGTCGCCGCGGCGGCCGCCGCCGGCCTGCCCGCCGACGCCGCCGCGATCCGGGCGCGGATCGAGCGTGACAAACGGCTCCTGCGTCCCTTTCTTTCCGCCAACGACCGCAGCCGGTGGCTCACGATCAGGGCGCTCGTCGAGCGCGGCACGTTCGCGCTGGACGACCTCGTCGTCGAGCCGGGCTGGGACACGATCGACGCCGTGGTGCACGCCGATGCCGGCGGTCGGCCGCGGCTCTATTCGAGCAAGCCGCCGCTCCTGTCGGTGCTCTGCGCCGGCCCCTACTGGCTGCTCCACCAGGCCACCGGCTGGACGCTCGGCGACCATCCCTTCGAACTCGGCCGCCCGCTCATGGTGCTCTTCGGCCTGGGGCCGCTGCTGGTGGCGATGGTGTTCACGTTCCGCCTCGTCGAGGCCACCGGCTCGACCGACTGGGGCCGGCTCTGGGCGGCCGCGCTCGCCGCCGGTGGCACGCTGCTCACGACGTTCGCCGTCGTGCTCACGAACCACCTGCCCGCGGCCGCGTGCACGGCCGCGAGCGCCTGGTATCTCCGCCGCGTCCGCTGCGACGGCGTCCGCTCGACGTGGACATTCGCCGCCGCCGGGTTCGCCGCCGCCCTCGCGGCGGCGTTCGAACTTCCCGCCCTCGCGTGGTGCGGGATCGTGGTCGCGCTCCTGGCCGCGGCGGATGCACGGCGGACTCTCACGGCGGCGCTTCCCGCCGCGGCCGTCGTCGCCGTCGCGGCGCTCGGCACCAACTGGCTGGCCCACGGCACGCCACTGCCCGCCTACGCCCACCGCTCGGGCCCCGACAACTGGTACGACTATGCTCACACGCTCCCGACCGGGAAGGTGCTCACGAGCTACTGGCGGAATCCCCAGGGCGTCGATCGCGGGGAGCGCTCCGCCGCGACGTATGCGTGGCATGCGGTCGTCGGCCACCATGGCATCCTGTCGCTGACGCCGGCGTGGCTCCTCGTGATCCCTGGACTCGCCGCCCTCGCCGCCCGCGACCGCAGGTCGGGCGAGCGCTCACTCGCGCTTGCGATCGCGTTGGTCACGGCGATCGTGCTCGTCTTTTACCTGTCGCGGCCCCAGATCGACCGCAACTACGGCGGCGTGTCGAGCGGCTTCCGCTGGGTGTTCTGGCTCGCGCCGTTGTGGGTGACGGCGGTCGTGCCGGCCGCCGATCGGCTCGCGGGCAATCGGCTCGGACGCGGCATCGCCTTGCTCTTGCTCGCGCTGTCGGTCGTCTCGGTGGCCTATCCGACGTGGAACCCCTGGACCCCGCCCTGGCTCTGGCACTGGCTGACCTACGCCGGCTGGATCCCACCCGCCTGATCTCGTGAAGTCCGGTCCCCGGTGGCAATCCCGGGGCGGAAGCCTTTACGAAAGCCCGAAGCGCAAGCGAGGGAGAACGACCAATACCTCGCTTGCGCTTCAGGCTTCCGACTTCGGGCTTCCATCCGGGAGGCCCGTGGGCCACCGACGGCGTAGCAGCGAATCCCGCGTGCCGACGAGGCCTCGGCACGATAACCACATCGAGACCAGCGGCCACGACCCTATCTTCACACCCCGGACGCACGCTCCCGCGCGAATCACGTGCCGAGCAGGATTGTCCCGGTGGCCGCTCGGGCCTCAGCCGGCCACCAGGATGGCAGGGGGGCCTCCACGCGAACGCGGCCCCCGGAGTCGGGGTCGTCGTACTCGATGCGCCACGCGTGCAGCGCGATGCGACGCAGCCTTGGATCAGCGGCCTCGGCACCGAACGGCAGGCTCGATCCATAGAGCGCGTCGCCGACGATCGGCGTGCCCCTGGCCGCTGTCTGGACGCGGAGCTGGTGCATCCGGCCGGTGAGCGGCTCGAGTTCCATGAGCAGCGTGCCGTCGGCGAGTGCCAGGGCGAGGCGGGCGTGGGTGACGGCCTCGCGGGCCCCCTCGTCCGCCGCGATGGCGATCCGGGCCCGCGGCTCGTCCGGCACCTTCGCGATCGAGTCGCGCCACTCGCGCGACTCGCCGACCGCCGTGGGTTGGCGGCCGCCCCCCACGAGCGCCAGATAGGCCTTGCGCACCTGCCGACGCTCGAACTGCCGGGAGAGCGTGCGGGCGGCCCGGGGCGTGACCGCCATCAGGAGGACGCCCGACACGGCCCGGTCGAGCCGATGGGGAACGCCGACATACGCCCCCGGCGACAACCGCGCGCGGAGCCAGGCCTCGACCGACGGCAGGCCCGGGGGAGCCTGCGTGGCAAGTCCGGGCGGCTTCGCGATGGCGACGACCCCCCCTGCCTCGCGGAGCATTGCGGCATGGGAGTGGACTTGGCTTTCCTGGGGATCAACTCCCTCTTTCATGTGATACCGCGTCCCGCTAGGCTGACGCCTTCCACAGTTCGGAAGACTTTCCCATGCCAATCAGACTGCTGATCGTGGACGACCACGAGATCGTGCGTCGAGGCATCCTGGCGATGCTCGATTCGACCGACGTGGACGTGGTCGCGGAGGCCGCCGACGGCGACGCGGCGGCCACGGCCGCCCGGAAGCACAAACCCGATGTGGTGCTTCTCGACGTGAGGATGGAGGGCCGCAACGGTCTCGACGCCATCAAGCGGATCACGGCGGCGGCGCCGCAGGCCCGCGTGGTGATGTTCTCGGCCTTCGACAACTCGACCTATGTCGCCCGGGCCGTGTCGGCCGGCGCCCACGACTACCTCCTGAAGACGACCACCCGCCAGGAATTGCTCGAAGCGATCGACAACGCCGCGCAGAATCGGGCCCCGTCTCGATCGAGTGCGTTTCGCCGCGTCGCGGGTGCGATGGCCCGCCGCGAGCCGGCGGCCAACGCGGACGTGCCGCTGACCCCGCGCGAAACGCAAGTCCTGCGGCAGGTGGCGCTCGGGCTCTCGAACCAGGAGATCGCCGACGCCCTCGAGATCAGCATCGAGACGGTGAAGGAACACGTCCAAAACCTGCTCCGCAAGACCGCCCTCGAGGACCGGACCCAGGCCGCCGTGTGGGCGATCCGCCACGGCATCGCCTGAGTCGGCGCCTTGGTCGCCCGCCCGCGTTCAGGACTCGAAGCGCTTGAGCGCCAAGAGGGCCGCCACGGCGCGATCGGCGGAGCCGAAGTGCCCGACGAGCCGCTTGGCGGCGATGAGGTCCTCGACCGAGATCGGTCCGCCGGCCCGACCGCTTCGGGGCGCGGCGGCGACGGCATCGCCACCACGGCGGCGCCGCGGCTTGAAACCCATCCGCTTGAGCACCATGCTCACCTGCGGCGACGAGACCTCGATCCCCTGCTTCTTGAGCTGGGCGATGATCACGACCGGACGGGGCTTCTCCCCCTTCTCCTTCATCGCGGCGGCAATCCGCCGGATCTCGGCCGACTTGTTCACGTCTTTGGCGGGCTTCTTCTCGACCATGGGCGAAGGCGACTCCTCGTCGGGGGTGGGATACCGCGGTGAACAGCCGAGTTAACTCGGTGTTACTAATACGGATATTAAAGTAGTCTCCGACACACGATTCAACCCCCTCGCACACCGACCGCCACCTCGGCGGGCCCCGCATGCCGACATTCGACTATTCGTTCACGGTGTCGGCACCGCTCGCGGCGGTGCAGGCGTTCCACCGCGACACCAGCGCCCTCAAGCGACTCACCCCGCCGCCCACGCTCGTCCAACTCCACGAGATCGAACCGCTCGGGGAGGGCTCGGTGTCGAAGTTCACGCTGTGGGTGGGTCCACTCCCGCTGCGATGGACCGCCGTGCATCGTGGCGTGTCGTCCCGGGGGTTCACCGACATCCAGGCGAATGGCCCCGCCGCACGATGGGAGCACACGCACACGTTCACGCCACTCGACGCCGCGACGACCAGGATCGACGAGCACATCGAGTTCGAGCACAAGCGCGGCTTGTGGGGCCTCGTCACGCGGCTGCTCTTCTCGCGGCCGAACCTGCTTTTGATGTTCACCTACCGCAAGTTCGCCACCCGCTGGCACCTGCGGTCTGCCGCGGCATGAGACCGGAATTTCACCGGCGCAACTGCCTCGTCTAGGACTCGAACCTAGAACCCTCTGATTAAGAGTCAGATGCTCTGACCAATTGAGCTAACGAGGCGACCACCGTTTTCTACCGTGGTCGCGGCGGGCCGACAAGGGCCGGCAGCCGTTCCGCGTTGAGGGAATCCCGGACAATCGCTACATTTCCGCCTTTCCACGATGCAACGACGTGACCCCGGAGGTGTGCGATGGGCAGGTTCGACGGGCTGAAGGGCCTCGTGCTCGGCGTGGCCAACGATCATTCGATCGCCTGGTACATCGCCAAGGAAATCCTGGCGGAAGGCGGGCAGATCGGCTTCACGCACCTGCCCGACAAGCCCGACGATGAACGGCAGCGCAACCGCCGGCGCGTGGCCCTGCTCACCGACCCGGAGCCGAATGCGAAATTCCTGGTGCCGATGGATGTCTCGAGCGACGACCAGATCGCCGCGGTGATGGACCGGGCCAGGCAGGAGTTCGGCACGATCGATTTTCTGCTGCACTCGATCGCCTACGCCCCGATGGAGGACCTCAAGGGCGAGACGACCGACTGTAGCCGGGAGGGCTTCCGCATCGCGATGGAGACGAGCGCCTACAGCCTGCTCGCCGTCGGCCGCCTCGCCCGGGGCATCCTCGCGAAGGACGCCTCGATCCTCACGCTGACGTACTTCGGCGGGGAGAAGGTCGTGCCCGGATACAACATCATGGGCGTCTGCAAGGCGACGCTCGATGCGTGCGTGAAATACATGGCCTACGACCTCGGCCCGGCGGGCGTGCGGGTCAACGCGGTGAGCGCCGGCCCGCTCCGGACACTCGCCGGCCGCGGCGCGGGCGTCGAGGACATGCTCGAACTCTACGAGCACATGTCCCCCATGGGCCGCAACATCACCCACGAGGAGGTCGGTAAGACCGGCGCCTTCCTGCTTTCGCGCGACTCCGGCGGCATCACCGGCGAGATCCTCCACGTGGATGCCGGGTACAACGTGATGGGTTCGCCGGGCAGGCTCCTGAACCTCGTGCAGAAGCCGGCGTGATGCTCCGGCAGATCGCCGTCGCCGTCGTCGTGCGCGAGGGACTGGTGCTCGTGGGCAGACGACCGGCCGACGCCGCGGATGCAGCCGGCTGCGCCGAGTTTCCCGGCGGGAAAGTCGAGGCCGGCGAGACGTCCGCGGCCGCGGCGGCGCGGGAGTGCCTCGAGGAGGCGGGGATCGCCATCCGCGTGCTCGAGCGCACGGTGCGGGTCGAATCGCAGGAGGCTCGGCCGGCGCTGTGCCTCTGGTTCCACTGGGCGGTGCCGCTCGACCCGGCCGCCGCCCCCCGCGCGCCCTTTGCGTGGGTCCCGATCGCTGACCTGTCGCCGGGCACGTTTCCCCCGGCCAACGCGGAGGTGCTCGCGATCCTCAAGGCGGATCGTAGCCGCCGGGGTGCCATGGATGGCACCGGCAGATGCGGGCAAGTCCCTTGAGGCTGCCGCGCACCGCGCCGTGCTTTTCAACCGCCTGGCGAAAATAACTGCTGCATGTCGGCTCGAACCGGCAGTGTCGCCCGAGGAGCGGGCTGAGCGTGGCCTTGTAGCCGCGGACGAGTCCGACGAGCATCGCGACCGCCAGGCGATCGCAGTTCCGCGCGAGGCTGTCGAAAAACGTCATCCCTCACTCCTGCGCGAACCCGCGCCGCGCGGTGATGCGCCGCGCGAGTGATTCGAGCGTCTCCTCGACGAGTCGCGCGCCGGCGGCGCCGGCCGGCACGCTGCGGGCCTTCACCACCACCACGTAGTCGGCCGGCGGAAGACGGGCGCGAATCCGGCGAAAGGCCTCGCGAAGCCGGCGCTTCCACCGGCCGCGGATCACCGCCGTGCCCACGCGGCGCGACACCGACACCCCGAGCCGCGCAATCGGAGGCACGTGGTCGCTGGGCGCGGCGTGCATCACGAGCCCATTCCCGGCGGCCGTCCAACGGGCGGCGAACACGCGATCGAATTCGACCGGCCTCCGGACCCGCGCCGCCCGGCGGAAGCCTTCCTGGCCGGCCATCACCAGCGCAGCGCCGCACGCGGCCCCGTTGCCGCCGACTTCTCGGCCACGGCGGCGGCGGCCAGGAGCGCCTCGCGGGCCGTGGCGTCGGCCGCGTCCGGCAGTACGATCTGAACTTCGGCGACGAGGTCTCCCTTCGAGCCGTTGGCGTGCCGCACGCCCATCCCGGCCGCACGCAACTTCCTTCCTCCCGACGTTCCGGGCGGCACCTTGAGCGCGATCGTGCCCCACGGCGTCGGCAGATCGACCTTCGCCCCCTGGATCGCCTCGGAGATCGTCACCGGCAACGTGACCTCGAGCGTGTCGCCCGTCCGCCGATAGATCGGATGCGGTTCCACGTGCACCTCGAGCAGGAGGTCGCCGGCGGGGCCGCCGCCGGTGCCCGGCAGGCCCTGGCCGCGCAGCCGCATCCGCGCACCGTCCGGCAACCCCTGCGGGATCGTGACGCTGATCGTCTCGGCCTTGCCGTCGCGATCGAACCGCACGTCGGTCTTGCCGCCGTCGATCGCGAGCCTGAACGGGATCGCGATCCGGGCGGTGACGTCCTCCCCGGCGGCCCGGGTCGGCCGCCGTCGGCTCCGCGAGCGCGTCGCCCCGCCACCGAAGAGATCGCCGAAGCCACCGCCGCCGAACAGGCTCTCGAGATCGATCTCGGCGCCACCGCCGCCGCCCGGAAACCCGCCCCCCGGGAACGGGCCGCGCCCGCCGCCCCAGCCACCGCCCGGGCCGCCCGCCCCGACGCCCTCGAACGAACTTCCGTAGCGGTCGTACATCTCCCGCTTGCTCTGGTCGTTGAGCACGTCGAAGGCGGTCTGCACCTTCTTGAACTTCTCCTTCGCCGACTCGTCGTCGGGATGGAGGTCGGGGTGGTACTTGCGGGCCAGTTCGCGGTACGCCTTGCGGATGTCCTCCGCCGATGCGGTCCGCGGCACCCCCAGCGTTTCGTAATGGTCGTCGGCCATCGCCCCATCCTAGGAAAGGGCCGCAAGCCGGTTCAAGAAGCGGCCGTGATCTCGGCGACGCCCCGTCGCTCGAGGAACTCGATCTGGCAACGCACCGCGGGCTGCCCCTCGGCCGGCGCGAGGCGGTGGAACACGCCGTGCTCGTCGAGGACGCGGGCCCGCACGTTGTCGGCGAGATACACCGGCACGATCTCCCGCAGGATCCGCTGCTTCAACTCGGGCGCGAGGATCGGAAACATCACCTCCACCCGGCGGAAGAAGTTGCGCGGCATCCAGTCCGCACTCGCGAGGAACACCTCTGCGTCGTCATCGGGGCCGAAGACGTAGATCCGGCTATGCTCGAGGAAGCGATCGACGATGCTCCGCACGCGAATCGTCTCGCTCAAGCCCGGCACGCCCGGCCGCAGGCAGCAGATGCCGCGCGCGATGATGTCGATCGGAACACCTGCCCGGCTGGCGTCGTACAGCGCCTCGATGACGCGGTGATCGACGAGCGAGTTGAGCTTGGCGAAGATGCGGGAGGGCCGCCCCTCGCGGGCCCGCTGGGTCTGGCCCTCGATCAGTTCGAGTGTGCGCCGGTGCAGGTCGTTGGGGGCGACAACGAGCCGCTGCCAGTCGTGGCCCTGGGAATACCCCGTCAGCAGGTTGAAGAGCGCCGAGGCATCCTCCGCCACCGCCTCGTCGGCCGTGAACAGCCCCAGGTCGGTGTAGACGAGGGCCGTCGTCGGGTTGTAGTTGCCGGTGCCGAGGTGGACGTATCGCCGCAGGCCCTGCCCCTCCTGCCGCACGACGAGCGATACCTTGCAGTGCGTCTTCAGGTCGAGGAAGCCGAACACGACGTGCACGCCCGCCCGCTCGAGCTGCCGCGCCCAGCTCACGTTGTTGGCCTCGTCGAACCGGGCCTTGAGCTCGACGAGCGCCGTGACGTGCTTGCCCGACTCCGCGGCGGTGATCAAGGCGCGGGAGATGGGCGAGTCGCCGCTCGTGCGGTAGAGCGTCTGCTTGATCGCCAGGACGCGGGGGTCGTTGGCCGCGCTGGTCACAAAATCGACGACCGGGTCGAACGATTCGTACGGATGATGAAGCAGGATGTCGTTGTGGGCGATGGCGGTGAAGATGTCCTCACCCCGACGGCCGAGCCCGCGGGGTAGCCGCGGCGTGAAGGGCTTGTCCCGCAGCCGCTCGTGCCCCGGCATCTTGTAGAGTTCCCAGAGCGCCGTGAGGTCGAGCGGCCCGTCGATCCGGTAGACCTCGCCACAGGCCGCCGTCCCATCCTCGGCCGGCGTCGCGTTGTGCAGCCCTTCCTCGTCGATGATCAGCTGGGCCAGCGACGGGTCGGCCTTCGACGCGATCTCGAGCCGCACGGCCTGGCCGCGCTGCCGCGCCTTGAGGCGGTCCTCGATCAGCCGGAGCATGTCGTCCGACTCCTGCTCCAGGAGCTCGAGATCGCTGTCGCGCGTGATGCGGAAGGCGGTCCACGACTTCACGGAGAATCCACCGAACAACTCCGGCAGCCGCGCCGCGACGACGTCCTCCAGGAGCACGAACGAGGTCCGCCCCGGCGCCGCGCCCGCCAGGGTCACGATCCGCGGCAGCACCTGCGGCACCTGCACCACCGCGAACAGCCGCTTCGGGCCGAGCGGTTCGGCGTCCTCGGCCGCGATGTGCTCGAGCATGACGCCGAGATAGAGACCCCGGTTGTGGTAGCGGGGGGAAGGATGGGCGGGATCGACGGCCATGGGCGTGAGGATCGGCAGGGCGCGTTCGCGGAAGAACCGGTCCACCTGCTCGCGCTGCGTCCCTTCCAGCCGGTCGTAGCGGAGAAGTTCGAAGCCCTCCGCCTGCATCGCCGGCCCGATGCTCTCCCTGAGGCAGCGGTACTGGCGGGCCACGAGTTCCTGCGTGCGGGCCGCGATTCGCTGCAGCTGCTCCGTCGCCCGCATGCCGTCCGGGGCGTGATCCTGCGGCGCGCTCTCGCCGAACGCCTGCTCGCGCAGCCCCGCGACCCGCACCATGAAGAACTCGTCGAGGTTCGAACTGAAAATCGCCAGAAACTTCAGCCGCTCGAGCAGCGGATTGTCGGGGTTTTCGGCCTCCTCGAGGACCCGGAGGTTGAATTCCAGCCAGCTCAACTCGCGATTGAGAAAGCACTCCGGTCCGAAGGTGGTCTGCTGTGAAAGGGCGTCCGTGGCCATGGCGGGAAGCGCGGGTTTCGTGGGGGAACTTTCAGGGAAAGTGTACCCTTGGGCACACGGACCAGTAGGGCATGGACGGTTCCACGCAGAAACCTCACACGAACGACACCGGCTCGGCGGCCGCCTTTCCGGCCGGCACGCGCGGCTGGTGCATCCGACTGGCCTGCGAACTCGAGGCCTCGGCGCCGAAACCCGGCAACGTGCACCCCGGCGCGGACTTCCCGGATCTCTCGTATGCCGAACTCGTGGCGGCCGGCGCCGCCCTCGCGCCTGCCTTCCACGCGGCGCCGCGGCACAGGCTCGGCACCACGATCCGCGCCGCCGTCGCCGCGTCGCGCCGCATCACGCGGTCCAATGCGAATCTGGGCATCGTGCTCATCGCGGCGCCGCTCGCCGCGGTGCCGGAGGATGAATGGCCGACCGCCGAGGCCGTCGCCCGCGTGCTGGCGGGCCTCGTACCCGCCGATGCCCACGACTGCTGGGCGGCGATCGCGGAGGCGCGGCCCGGAGGCATGGGGCGGAGGGAGCGCTGGGACGTCGCGGCCGCGCCGCCCGACGACCTTCTCGCCGCCATGCAGGCCGCTGCGGACCACGACCAGATCGCGCGGCTCTGGGCACGGGGCTACGAACCGCTCTTCGCCGGACCGGTCACGGATCTGGAGCGGGAACTCTTGGCCGGCCACGACCTCGGGGATGCGATCGTCCTGGCGTTCCTGCGGCAGCTCGCCCGCGAGCCCGATTCGCTCATCGCCCGCAAGCATGGCCCGCAGGTGGCCGACGGCGTGGCGGCGCGGGCCGCCGCCGTGATCGCGCCCGGGACACGGGACTGGCGGTCGGCGGCCCGGGCCTTCGAGCGGGATGTGGTGGCGGGGCACGGCCTGCCCGGCTTCGTCGCGCCGCCCGGCGGAGCCCGGCCCGGCGCCGTCAATCCCGGCACCACGGCCGACCTCGTGGCCGGCGCGCTCTACATCCTGCTCGTGACGGGGCGGCTCCAGACGCTCGTCGGCCCCGAGCCCGCCCTCAACGCGCGGGTCCTTCGCGGTGCGGGTGGCCGGCCGGACGCATGAACTGCGCGGGCTCAGGCGTCCACGACGAGCAGCTTCCCCGCCGTGTCGAGCGACAGCGCGATCGGTCTGCGGCTCACGCGGATGCGCATCAGCCCCGCGCCGTCCGGGTTGCGCTCAACCTGACCGACCGTCCCGAGCGCCAGCCCGGATTCGGTGAGCGAGCGCAGGAATCCCGCGGACTGATCGAGCACCCGGGCCAGCCGGAACGACGAACCGGCGACGCAGTCGGCGAGCGGCCTGGCAGCGGGTTCGAGCGGCGCCTGGAGCGTCTTGCCGTCGCCGCGGGGGATCGGATCGCCGTGCGGATCAACCTCGGGATGACCGAGAAAATCGTCGATCCGATCGACGAGCAGATCGCTCACGGCATGCTCCATGTGTTCGGCCTCGTCATGCACCTCGTCCCAGGTCATCGCCAAGGTGCGCATCAGGAACAGCTCGAGCAGTCGGTGCCGACGGATCACCCGCAGCGCCAGCACCCGGCCGGCGGGCGTGAGTGCCACGCCCTCGTAGGGGCGGTGCACCGCGAGCCGGACGGCGTCGAGGGTCTTGAGCATGCTCGTGACCGTTCCCGGGGAGACGCCGAGCGCCGTGGCGAGCTGGCCCGTCGTCGCGGCTGCGCCGGCCTGCGAGGCGGTGATCTGGTAGATCGTCTTGACGTAATTCTCGACGGTCAGGCTGGGCACGGCGCGACTCGCTCGGATGGCATGGCGGGCGGCGGGAAACGGCCGGGGATTGCCCGGCATCCTCGCGGACAGCATTATGGCGCGGACGGCCGCCGGGTCGATGGGAAGTCCGACGCATGAACCTGAACGAATCTGCCCTGCGGGTCGCCGAGCGGGCGTTGACCCAGGCCCGCGCCCTCGACATCGCGGTGACCGACGTGGCGGGCACGCGCGTCCTCGACTGCGGCGTGCGGGCCGCCGGTGGCGATGCCGCCGGGCTGGCGATGGCGGAAACCTCGCTCGCCGGGCTGGGCCAGGCCTGGATCGAGCCGGCAGGTGCGCACGCCGATGCCTTCGCCGCGGTCTGGCCTGCCTGCCCGTGGCCGGCCGTCGCGGTTCGCAGCGCCGAGCCAGTGACCGCCTGCCTCGCGGCGCAGTACGCCGGCTGGAAGGTGAGCGACGATGGATTCTTCGCGATGGCCAGCGGCCCGATCCGCGCGGCGATCGGCAGGGAACCCCTGTTCCACGAGATCGGCCGGCGTGAACGGCCCGCGGTGGCGGTTGGGCTCCTCGAAACCTCCGCACTGCCGCCCGCGAAGGTCTGCCGCGACCTCGCCGCCGCGGCCGGCGTGCCCCCCGAATCCCTGCTCCTGCTCGTCGCACGCACGGCGAGCCCGGCCGGCACGCTGCAGGTGATCGCCCGGTCCCTCGAGACCGCCCTCCATAAACTTCACGACCTCGGCTTCGACCTCTCCCGCATCGTTCGTGGCGCCGGCTGGGCGCCGCTCGCGCCGGTGGCGGCGAACGATCTCGCGGCGATCGGTCGCACCAACGACGCGATCCTCTACGGCGGGTTCGTCACGCTCGAGGTCCGCGGCGACGACGAGAGCCTGCTTGCCGTCGGCCCCCGGATGGTGAGCCGCGCGTCGGCTGCGTACGGCGAACCGTTCGCGACGCTGTTCGCCAAGGCGGGCGGCGACTTCTACGCGCTCGATCCGGCGCTCTTCGCACCGGCGCACGTCGAACTCGTGAACCTCGACACCGGGCGTCGGCATCGCTTCGGGGCCATCGCCCCGGACATCGTCGCTGCGTCCTTCACGGCGGGCCGCACGGCGACGCCTTCTCCGACGCGGTGACAGCATGCGGGTGAGCGTGGTCGGCGCCGCGACGGGCTGGCACGTCCGCAGGCTGGTCGCGTCGCTCGGCGCCGCCGGGCACGAGGCGGCCGTCGTGGGCTGGCACGAACTGGCGGCCCACATCGGTCCGACCGAACGCCTGCTGCCGCCGGCGGCCGCCGACTGCGACGCGCTCGTCGTGCGGGGCATGCCGGCGGGAACGCTCGAGGACGTCATCTTCCGGATGGATATCCTCGGACGGTTCGCCCGCGGACGCCGAGTCGTGAACGCGCCGCGGGCGCTCGAGATCGCAATCGACAAATACCTGGCCCTCACCAGGCTCCACGACGCCGGGATTCCGATCCCGCGCACGGTCGTCGCCCAGGATGCGGCCGGGATCGAGGCCGCGTGGGAGTCGTTCGCCGGCAAGGCGATCGTCAAGCCATTATTCGGCTCGCAGGGGCGCGGCATCGAGCGGATCTCCTCGCGGGCGGAATTGGAGCCGTGGCTCGATGCCGCGCGGCGGGCCGTTCCGTCGGGGGCCGTCTGCTATTTGCAGGAACTCATCCAGCACCCTGGCTGGGACGCGCGGGTGCTCGTCATCGGCAACCGCACGTTCGCGATGCGACGGATCTCGACCGGCGATTGGCGGATCAACGTCTCGCGCGGAGCACGGCCGGAGGCCTGGGAGGCCCCGGCAGCCTGGGAAGACCTCGCCCTCCGATCGGCGCAGGCCGTCGGCGCCGAGATCGCCGGGATCGATATCGTGCCCGCGGCGGATGGCCCGATCGTGATCGAGGTGAACGCCGTACCAGGCTGGCGCGGGCTGGAGTCGGCCCTGGGAATCGACCTCGCGGCGGCGGTTGTCCGGCACCTCGAGCAACCGGCTTGAGGCTTTCTTTCACGGCTCTCCGAGGCAGGACAGTTGGCAAATGCGACTCCGGGGAGCTGCTCGATTTTTGGGCAGCACCCCCACTGCCTGCGTGCCGGGCAGTCCTGCCCAAAAATAAGTCGCACGTCATCTTTTCGTCGCAAGTCGTTGCTCCGCAATCACTTCGTGCTGTCGCTTGACTCTCCCGCCATGAATGAATCAACCGGCTCCGAGGAATGGCTCGGAGATCGGGGATTCCCACGGCAAGGGCGAGGCAAGGATGGCGACCAAGATGAAGTACGAAGCGAATTCGTCGGCTCCGAGCGCATCGGCACACGGGGCGGCCGCGGTGCTCGAGGTGGCCGAGAAGCTCCACAGCATGCGGCCGGAGTGGGTCGTCTTCTTCCGCGAGGTGTTGGGCGTGGACGGGATCGTCCGCCGGGCTTTCCGGACCCCCGAGACGCTGGTGGCCTTCGAGTGCTCGCCGGAATATGCCCGAATCCGCGAAATGCTCGACGACCTGCGGACCCAGCAGCGGGACCGGCCGGCCGAACGGGAGACCCAGCGGGTCGTGACGGTGCGGATGCCGAGATCCCTGCACGAGTCGCTCAAGGCCGAGGCCGAGGAGATGCGGGTGAGCATCAATACCCTCTGCATCTCGAAGCTGCTGAAGATGCTCGACGAATCCGACCGCCGCGAGTTCGCCCTCGAGCCCGGCCACCGCCCCGGCGCCGGGGCGGTGGAGCGGGAAGCGGGCTGAAGCGGACCTGTAAGCCGGGTTCTGTCCTCCGGAGGCCTTGTGGGGCCCCCGAAGTGGAGATCATTTCTCTAGGACGGCGGTTGCCCGCCGCCTCCAGCAGCCGACCCGGAAGCAGATGCGGGACGGGCCGCCCCGCGCCGACCCCGAAGGGCCGAACTTCTTCCTGCTTGGCCTTGCTCCCGATGGGGTTTGCCGAGCCAGGCCGGTCACC
>JBBAVM010000012.1:0-49679 GCA_040397685.1 Pirellulales bacterium | reverse complement strand
TTGGCGGAAGCACGACAGGCTGAAGCCTGTCCCACGATTAGGCGAGGGGTTGCCCTTCCCGCTCGGGCGGGATCGAGCGGCCGTGCGGATCGCTTTCCCATGGCCCGACCTCGGCCTCGATCCGCCGGCGGAGATCGGCGCCGAGATGGTGCTCGATCCATTCCGCGGGCGGATGCAGGTGGTCGAGCGGCAGTTCCACGTGGCGTCCCAGCCACGACTCCCACAGGCGGTGCGACCGCACGATCGTTTCGGCCTCGTGGCGCCCGGTCGCGGTCAGGTGCCACCGGCCCGCCGCGGACACGACCCGACCACGCATGGCCAGCCACCGCAGAGCCGCCCAGTCGAGCCACGAACCCGCCGGCGGCCGCGCGCCGGCCCCCGCTTCGTCGGCACGCCACAGGTGCGCGAGCGCGTCCTCGCAGCGGACCCGCCACGCCAGGCCGGCCTGGGAGGCAAGCCGGGCGATGATGCCGTGGTCGGGGGCGACGAGCGCCGCCACCGCGTACTGGATCCCCAACACGACGGCGATCATTCCGGCTGCGCTCGTATCGAGCCGCCACGCGGCGAGATACCCGAGCCCGGCGGCCGAGACGCCCAGCAGCATGGCGAGGCCAGCCAACGGAACGAGACGATGGACGAGCAATTCGGCCGTCGCCGCGGGCACGACCAGCATCGCGATCACCAGGATCGCTCCCACGGCCTCGAAGCTCGCCACCGTGACGAGCGCCGTCGCCGCGAGCAGCCCGGTCGTCACGGCGGCGACCGGCAGGCCCGCGGCCCGCGCGGCCTCGATGTCGAACGCCGTGAACACCTGCTCCTTCCATGTGACCGCGAGCCCGACCGCCACGACGGCGAGCACTGCGGCGCCCGTGAGGAACGCGCGGGGGATGTCCCAGCCGCAGACGCTGACGGTGTCGAACGGCACGAGCTCGAGAATCCCGTAGAGGATGCAGGAGGGATCGAGGTCGATCCGCGACGCGGCGGCGGTCACGAGCACGACGCCGAGGGCGAAGAGCGTGGTGAAGACGACGCCGGATCCCGCGTCTTCCGTGAGGCCGCCTTCACGGCGCAGCGCCTGCACGAGGAGGACGGTCGCAAGGGCCGCGACGACCGCCCCCGCGAGCACGAGCGGGCCGCCCGGCCGCCCGCCGGCGAGCACGGCGAGCACGATGCCGGGGAGCACGGCATGGCTGATCGCGTCGCCGAGGAGGCTCATCCGCCGGACGACGAGCAGCGTGCCCACGAGCGCGCAGCCGGCCGACACGACGGCCGCGGAGGCGATCGCCCAAGCGTGCATCCCGCTGAACTCACCCGCCATCGGCGTCGTCCTCGTCCGGCTGGAGCGTGCCCGCGGCGATCCGCCGCGCGACGTCGCGGATCATCCGCCGGCGCGCGATCCACCCGCGCTGCGGCGCAAAGAAAAACGACACGGCGAAGAGCGCGGCCGCCGCGAGGACGATCGTCGGACCGGTGGGCAGCCGCGGCACGGCGGCGCTCGCGACCACGCCCCCGACCGCCGCGACGAGCCCGATCACGCCGGCGAGCAGGAGCATCGGCCCGACGCGTTCGGTCCATTGCCGGGCGGCGACCGGCGGAATCACCACCAGGGCCGTCACGAGCACGGCTCCCGCGGCGGGTAGCCCCACGACCACCATCACGGCCACGAGCGCCACCAGCGCGTAGTCGAGCAGCGTCACCGGCCATCCGGATGCGGCCGCGAACGCCGGATCGAAAGCCACGAGCGTCGCCTCCTTGAGGGCCAGCCAGACGACGAGGACCGCGGCGAGCGAGACGCCGGCGAGCGTAGCGGCGTCGCCGGCCGTGAGCGCCGCGGTGTGGCCGACGAGAAACTGCTCGAGCCCCCCCGCCCCGGCCACGCCGCGGGCCGACAGTCCGGAGAGGAGCGCGATCCCGAGCCCGAAGGACACCCCGAGCACGATCGCCGTCGCGGCGTCGTCGCGCGTGCGCGTGAAGCGGCGGATGGCCACGAGGACCCCGAGGCCCACGAGCGCCGCCACGAACGCGCCGGCGAGGAGCGTGGGCAGATCGCGCCGCCCCGTCAGGAGGAACGCGGAGACGACGCCGGCGAGCGTCGCGTGCGAGGCCGCATCGCCGACGAGCGCCCGCCGCCGCAGCACGCCGAAACTGCCCACGACGCCGGCGGCGAACCCCACCGCGGCGACCGCGGCGGCCACGACGAGCGTGTTGTACGGCAGCCCCACGAGGCCGTTCACGACGTGCGGCCTCCGCGCTCCACCGCCCGGCCAAGTTCGTCGAGCACGTCGAGATGCCCCGCGTAGGTGCGGCGCAGGTTCTCGGGCGTGAGCACCGAGGCCGTCGGCCCGGCGGCCACCAGCCGCATGTCCACCAGCGCCACGCCGTCGAACCAGTCGGCGGCCGTCCGCAGGTCGTGATGCACGACGATCACGAGCCGCCCCTCGCGGCGGAGGTCGTCGAGCACGCGGAAGATCCGCTCTTGCGACCGGACGTCCACGCCCGCCATCGGCTCGTCGAGGAAATAGAGATCGGCGGCCTGCGCGAGCGCCCGGGCCAGAAACACCCGCTGCTGCTGGCCGCCTGAGAGCCGCCCGATCTGGCGGCCGGCGAGGTCGGCGAGCCCGACCCGCTCGAGCGCGGCCCGGGCCGCCTCGCGCTCCGCCGCGCCCGGGCGACGGAACCAGCCCAGCCGGGCATAGGTGCCCATGAGCACGACATCCATCACGCTCACGGGAAAGTCCCAATCGACGGTTTCGCGCTGCGGCACATAACCGATCCGGTCGCGCACCGCCGCCAGCGGCTTGCCGAACAGCCGCACCCGCCCCCCGGCCAGCGGCACGAGACCGAGCGTCGCCTTGAGGAGCGTGCTCTTGCCGGCGCCGTTGGGGCCGATGATGCCGAAGAGCCCGGGCGCCGTCACCGCCAGATCGACGTTCCAGAGGACGGGGCGGCGGCCGTAGGCGACCGTCACGTCGTGCAGTTCCAGCGCGGGAGCGGACGCACCGTCGGCCGACATCAGCGCCCTCCCGTGAGCCCTGCCACGATCGTCTCGACGTTGGCCCGCAACACCGCCTCGAGCGTCTCCCCGCCGCTGCCCGGGCCGCCGAGCGAGTCGGAGTAGAGCCGGCCGCCGAGCGTGACCGGCTGGCCGCGGGACCGCGCCCCCTCTTGGAGCGCCTCGACGTTGCGGTCCGACACGCTCGTCTCCACGAACACGGCCGGGAGTTTCCGTGACACGATCAATTCGACCAGCCGGTTGATGTCGGCCAGCCCCGCCTCGCTCTCGGTGCTCGTGCCCTGCACTCCCACCACCTCGATCCCGTAGGCGCGGCCGAAGTAGCGAAACGCGTCGTGCGCGGTGATAAGCACGCGGCGCTCGGCGGGAATGGTGGCGATCCGGGCCCGCAGGTCGGCGTCGAGCGCGACGAGCCGGGCGGCGTAGTCGCGCGCCCGCTGGCGGCAGTGCTCCGCCGCCCCGGCATCGGCGGTTGCGACCGCCTCGGCGACGGCCGGCGCGCACTCGCTCCAGAGCCGGGCGTCGAACCAGACGTGGGGGTCGTAGAGCCCCGGCGCGACCTCGAGCAGCCGGTCGCGCGGCAGCGTCTCGGCCACGGCGACGACCCGCGTCCTCCGGCCGAGCCGGTCGAGCAGTTCGCCGAGTTTTCCCTCGAGATGCAGCCCCGACGCGACGACGAGATCCGCCCGCGCGAGCCGGTCGGCGTCGCGGGGCGTCGCCTTGTAGCTGTGGGGGTCGATGCCAGGGCCCATCAGCGCATCGACCGTCACCCGGTCACCGGCGACCTGCCGGACGAGGTCGGCGACGACCGTGGTCGTGGCCACGACCCGCGGGGCGTCCTCCGCCGTGGCGGGAGCGGGGCCACCCGCGGCGAGGCCGGCGAGGAGGCCGAAGAAAACCAGGTTTTTCGAACGCCCAAAACGCATTTTTTGACGCCTCAAAAATGGTATCGCCGCGGCCCGGCGGCCGCAACGTCTCCCCCATCGGCCGGCGCGTTGACCGCGGCGGAGGGCATACTTACCTTCACAGGACCAAGACCTCGTTCGCGGGCCAGGGGCAGCGGTGAAATCGACCTACTTCAAACGGTTCCGGATGGATGCCGACCTGGCGACGCGGCGCGTCCCGCGGTCGTTGCCACCGGGCTACCGGTTCGTGCCCTGGAACGAGGCGCTCCTCGACGTCCACGCCCGCACGAAATTCCGCTCGTTCCGGACCGAGATCGACGCGACCGTCTTTCCCTGTCTGGGCGACCTGGACGGCTGTCGCCGACTGATGCGGGAGATCCGGGGCAAGTCGGGCTTCCTGCCGAGCGCCACCTGGCTCGTGGTCTGTAACGACGCGCGGGGCGAACTCGAGTGGTGCGGCACGATCCAAGGGGTCGTCGATCGCTTCGGGGTCGGTTCCATCCAGAACATCGGCGTCGTGCCCGTGCAGCGCGGCCGGGGGCTCGGCACCTGCCTCATCGAGCAGGCGCTCGCGGGCTTCCGGAGCCATGGGCTCCGCCGCGCGTCGCTCGAGGTCACGGCCGGCAACTCCCGGGCCGTCCGGCTCTACCAGCAGCTGGGCTTCCGCAAGGCGAAGACGGTCTACAAGATCGTCGAGAAGCCAGTCGATGCCGAGACGGCTCCCGCAGCCCGCGAGACGGCCGACCTGGAACTCGTCGCCGAAGCGGCCTGCCTGTGAAGCAGACCCTGTTTTCCGTCACGCTCGACAACGGGATCGTGCTCCTCGGCGAGGAGTTGCCCGGATTGGAATCGGTCGCGATCGCCTTTCACACGCCGGCCGGCGCCGTGCACGATGGACCGGGCCGCTGCGGCCTCGCGACGCTCTCGGGGGAGATGATGCTGCGGGGGGCCGGCGGCCGCTCCAGCCGCGAGATCGTCGAGGCGCTCGAGGGGGCGGGCGTGCAGTGGTCGCAGAGCGTGTCCACGAGCCACGCGAGCTTCGCCGGTGCGATGGTCGCGCGGCAGCTGCCCGAAGCACTGCCGATCTACGCCGACATCCTCCGGCGGCCGCGACTCGAGGCCGAACAGCTCGACAGCGCGCGGCAGATGGTGCTCCAGAACCTCGCCGGCACCGAGGACGACCCGGCCCACCGGGCGATGGCGGCGCTCAAGCAGCTCCACTATCCCAGCCCGTGGGGGATGCCGAGCGAAGGGCTCTCCGCCGACGTCGAGCGGCTCGATCTCGACGCCATCCGGTCGTTCGTCGGCGCCCATGTGCGGCCGGAAGGGACGATCATCGCCGTCGCCGGGCGAATCGACTGGGATGACATCGTGCATCGGGTCCGCGGGCTGTTCGGCGACTGGCGGGCCGGTGTGGCCCCGACCGTCAACACCGGGCCGCGCGGGCCGCGGTTTCGCCACGTGCCGCACGACGCGCAGCAGACCCACATCGCGCTGGCCTGGTCGGCGCCGCCGTACCGCGAGGATGACTCCTACGAGGCGACCGCGGCGCTCGCGATCCTCGGAGGCGGCACGAGCGCGCGGCTGTTCACGGAGGTGCGCGAGCGACGCGGGCTCTGCTACAGCGTCTCGGCCGGCTACCAGACGCTCCGCGAGCACGCGGCCGCCGTCTGCTACTCCGGCACGAGCGCGGCCCGCGCGCAGGAGACGCTCGACGTGATGGTGGCCGAAATCGAGCGGCTGCCGGGCACGCTCCAGGCCGAGGAGCTCGACCGCGTGAAGGCCCGGGCGAAGAGCGGCCTCGTGATGCAGCAGGAATCGAGCGCGGCGCGGGCGGGCGCGATCGCACGGCAGTGGTACCACCTCGGCGCGGTCCGCACGCTGGCGGACGAACTCGCCCGCTACGACCGGCTCAGCGTCGATTCGATCGAGACCTGGCTCGCCGCCAACCCCGTCCGCGACCTGTCGGTCGTCTCCCTCGGTCGCGAGCCCCTGGAGGTGCCCCATGCGGTTTCGGCATGAGCGACTGCCGAACGGGCTCGACGTGATCGCGGAGATCACCGACGGTGCGCTCTCCACGAGCGTGGGATTCTTCGTGAAGACGGGGGCCCGCGACGAAACCGACGCCCTGTGGGGCGCGAGCCACTTCCTCGAGCACATGGTCTTCAAGGGCACGGCGGACCTCTCGGGCGACGAGATCAACCGGCGGTTCGACTGGATGGGCGCCGCGGCCAATGCGTTCACGAGCGAGGAGGACACCGTGTACCACGCGGCCGTCCTCCCAGAGCAGCAGCACGAGGCGGTCTCGCTCCTCGCCCGGATGATGCGCCCGGCCCTGCGGGAGGAGGACTTCCAGACCGAAAAGCTCGTCATCCTGGAGGAGATCCGGATGTACGACGACCAGCCGCCGTTCGGGGCCGACGACCGCTGCCGGGCCGCCTTCTTTGCCGGCCACCCGCTGGCCCGCAGCGTGCTCGGCACGATCGAGTCGATCACCGCGCTCGACGTGGACGCGATGCGCGACTACCACCGCCGCCGCTATGCCCCGGACAATATCGTGCTCGCCGCCACCGGCGCCGTCGATTTCGCGGCCCTCGTCGAATCGGCCCGCCGGCACTGCGGCGCCTGGGAGCCGCAGCCTTGCGCCCCGCGGACCGTTCCTCCGCGCCGGCATCCACCGGCCGGCGGGTCGTCCCTCGAGACGATCACCCGCCCCGGCGCGACGCTCGAATACGCCGTGCGGATGTCGGGCGGACCGGCCGGGACCGACGACGACCGGTTTCCGGCGAAGATGCTGGCCATGACGCTCGGCGACGACTCCGGCAGCCGGCTGTACTGGGCGCTCGTCGATGGCGGCGAGGCCGAGCATGCGTCGCTCCACCACCACGACTTCCTCGACGCGGGGGTGTTCGGCACGCAGTTGTCGTGCGACGCCGATGACGTCGAGCCGCTGCTCGAACGGATCGTCGAGCTTTACGCCGAGGCGGGCCGCGGCGGCATCGCCAGAGCCGAGATCGAGCAGGCCCGCAACAAGCTGGCCGGCCGGGTTGTGCTCGCCGGCGAGCGTCCCCGGAGACGGTTGTTCGGCGTCGGCCTCGAATGGGCCCACCGGGGCCGCTACCGGTCCGTCGCCGACGATCTGGCGATCGTCGAGCGAATCTCGCTCGACGACCTCCACCGGGTGCTCCTCCGCTGGCCGCTCGACGGCCCCGCCGCGACCGTTCTGGCCGGGCCGCACGCAGCCACTTCCGTTTGAAGGCCGCGCCTGCGCACAATTGACGCCATGGTGCCGCTCCTCGCAAACCGCTGGCTGATCGCCGTCCCGCCCATCTGGCTGCTGGGGGCGGGCGGCGCGATCGCGCTCGTCGCCATCGTCGCCGCGTGGGCTCTTTTGCGCGCGGTGCAACCGCGGGCGGCCGAGGAGGCCCGGACGAGCATCGGCGACGGATTCGCCGGCCCGTTCGGCTGGCTCCTGCTCGCCCTCGCGCTGGTCGCGGTCGCCCTCGCGCCGCTCGTTCCGCTCGGACAGATCGCCCGGTCGCTCGGCCGCCTGGCCGCCAGCGACAGCCTCGACCGCACGGTGACGGTCGCGCCGCATGCCTCGCTCCAGCCGATCAACCTCGACCTGCGTCCGCAGGAACTCGCCTTCTTCTCGCTGGAGAGTTCGGCGCCGCTCACCGTCCGCACGCAGCAGGCGATCGAGGGCTTCGCGATGGCGAAGGTGCCCGACGTCGATCTCGCGGCGGCGGCACCCTGGACGTGGAAGCGCAGCGAGGGGGTGACGAGCCCGTTCCTCGGCACCCGCGCCCAACTCGAGGCCACGAATCCCTCGGCCGAACCCGTGACGCTCCGCATCCGCGGCCGGCTCGAGCCGGAGTTCCCGCAGGCCGCGATCCTCCCCTGGACCGCGCTGGTGCTCACGACGATCGCCGCGGCCTATGCGCTCTTCCGGCTCGTGCCCCGCCGGGTCGCGGCCGTCGCCGCCACCACCACGAAGGAGGCGATCGGACAGCCCGTGTTCACGGTGGCCCTCGTGGTGGGGGCGATCCTGCTCGTGCTCTTCATCGTCATTCCCTACAACACCTTCGGCGAAGACGTGAAGATGCTCAAGGACAGCGGCCTGACCCTGATCAAGGTGCTGGCCCTGCTCGTCGTGGTCTGGACGGCGAGCGTCGCGGTCGCCGACGAGATCGAGGGACGCACGGCCCTCACGGTGCTCTCGAAACCGCTCACGCGGCCGCAGTTCATCCTCGGAAAGTTCGCGGGGCTCGCGCTCGTGGCCCTGCTCGTGTTCCTGATCCTCGGCAGCGTGCTGATGGCCACGACCAGCCTGAAGGTCGTGTACGACGCCCGCGAATCATCGAAGGTCGATCCACTGTGGCGGGACTGCGCCGACGAGATGATCACGGTCGTGCCCGGCCTCGTGCTCTCGCTGCTGGAGACGATCCTGCTCGCGGCCGTGAGCCTCGCCGTGTCCACGCGGCTGGGCATGATCCCCAACCTGATCATCTGCTTCACGGTCTACGCGCTGGGCCACCTTGTCCCGCTGATCGTGCAGTCGAGCGTGGGCAAGTTTGCGATCGTGCGGTTCGTGGGGCAGTTGTTCGCGACGCTCCTGCCGGTGCTCGAGCACTTCACGATCGAGGCGGCCGTGGTCGGCGGTGTGCCCGTGCCATGGAGTTATCTCGGCTGGGCGGCGCTCTACGCCGGCCTCTATTCCGCGGTGGCCCTGCTCGTCGCCCTGGTGCTGTTCCAGAACCGCGACCTCGCCTGATCCCTTCCGGATCGGCACGACCTGCATCAACGGCCCGCTCAGCGCGTGATCCCCGTGCGGCCGGTGAGGCCGATCAGGCCGAGGCCGTCGGCAGGCTGGCCGGGCAGTGACGTCGCACCGATCGACTGCCACACGGTCGAGGCGGCCTCCGCCTTGCCATCGAAGAAGAGCGTGACTCCGCCCGGCAGCCGACGTTCGATCTTCGGCCCGACTTCGAGCCCGATCCGGCCCCACTGCTCGTTCTGGCCAACAAGCGCCCGCACGTCGACCGCCTCGCGACCGCGGCCGTGCTCGTTGGCCACGCCGACCCCGCCGACCCACTTGGCCGGCCCCTCGGCGATCATGGTGCGGTCGGCCTGCAACCCCGCCATGACGTCGATTCGCTCCAGGCGTTGCCGGACCTCGGCGGTGAGCGGCTGCCGCACCTGATCGGGCGCGGTCGGGCCGCGCACGACGACGCCGAGCGCCGCAGCCTCATCCTCGACCTCGAGATCGGTCGGCCGCAGCGCCGCCGCCAGCGAAGACACCCCGACAAAATCGGGCAGGAGGACGTCTTCGCCTCGCGCCGCGACGGCGATCATCCCGAGCATGACCACGAGCCCCAGTCTCATCCGCCGTGCCCCCGAGTCGTCCCTGAAGCCTTATCGGCGTTTCAGGCGGGGCGCCCTGACCTCCCGTGCCAGCCCGCTCAGCCGGTCATGCGGCGTGGCAGGGGCGGAAGCGATCGCGGGGACGCTGCGGGATGCGCGATCGTTGCCGGCGTTTCATGCCCAACGCCGAATCGCGTGCAGGCCAGGCAGTCGATCACCCGATTGGCGACCTCGAGCGCGGCGGCGCCGGCCGAGGCGGGCACGAGTGGCGCCCGGCCGGTGCGGATGGCGGAGAGAAAGTCGTCGTGCTCGCAGGCGATCGCGTTGGCCTCCGGGACGGCCAGCGTCTCGAGCGGCAATACGTCGCGGAAGAAGGCGTCCTTGAGGGCCGGCCGATCTGCCGGCGGCACCGCCGCCGCGACGAAGCGGCCGGCATCGACGGCCGGCGACGCGCCGACGATGTCCACCGTCTTGGCGTTGAAATCCACCGCGGCGAGCGCCCGCGCCGACCAGATCGAGATGGCGCGCCGCAGGACGGGGCTGATGCGCGAGGCGGTCAGATCGGCCACGAGCCCCGACGAGAACACCAGCCTGGCCTTCACAGCGTCCTCGTGGCCGCCGGTCGCGATGAGCCCGTGGGCCTCGACCTGTTCCAGGCGGCCGGGCTCGAGCGAGAGGACGAGGTCGATGTCGTGGATCATGAGGTCGTGGACGACGCCCACGTCCATCGAGCGAAACGTGAACGGCGCCAGCCGGGCCGCCTCGATGCTCACCGGCCGGCCGATGCGCTCGACGGCGAGCCTCCAGGCGGGATTGAACCGCTCGACGTGCCCGACGGCGACGACGCGACCGTGGCGGCGAGCGGTCGTGACGATCGCCCGGGCATCCTCGACGGTCGCGGCGATCGGCTTCTCGACGAGCAGGTCGATGCCCGCCGCGAGCAGCGGGAGCGCGACGGCGGCATGGAGGCCGGTCGGTGTCGCCACGACGGCCGCCTCGACCCGGCCTGCGAGTTCAGGGGGATCGGTCAGTGCCTGGCAACCGTGGGTCGCGGCGACGCGCTCGGCCGCCTCGGGGGAGGCGTCGATGACGGCGACGAGATCCACGTCCTCCCGGCCGGCCAGGAGCCGCGCGTGGATCGTGCCCAGATGCCCACAGCCCACCACGGCAACCTTCGTCTTCGTCATGCAGCCCTCCGTCGCTCCCGGGCGCGGCCGTGCCGCCCCTCGTGCTGATGTGCCAGGAAATCGAGCAGTTCGATGACCGGTGGCAGAAGCATGCCCTGCTTCTGGAGAATCTCGCCGGCCGACGCAAGCCCGACCTTCGCCCGATAGACGAGGCGATACGCCTCCGTCACCGCTGCGATCGCATCGGCCGCGAAGCCGCCGCGCTTGAGTGCCACGACGTTCACGCACCGCGGCCGGGCCGGAAGCCCCTCGCAGAGCATGAACGGCGGAATGTCGTGGAGCACCCGCGAGACGCCGGCCACGAACGACCACCCGCCGATCGTCGCCCAGTGGTGCACGGCCACCGCGCCGGAGAGCGAGGCGTGCGATTGCACCCGCACGTGCCCGCCGAGCAGTGTGCCGTTGGCGATGATCACGTGGTCGCCCACCCGGCAGTCATGCGCCACATGGCTGTTCGCCATCAGGAAGGTGCCGTTGCCAACGACGGTCTGCCCGTCCTCCTTCTCCGTCGCGCGGTTGATCGTGACCCCTTCCCGGATCACGTTGTCGTCGCCGATCACGACCCGGGTCCGGCTGCCCTGGTAGCTGACGTCCTGCGGCTCCGCCCCGATCACGGCGTGGGGAAAGATGCGATTGCGGGCGCCGATCCGCACGTCCCCCAGGATCGTGACGTGGCTGCCGATCACCGTCCCGGGGCCGATGACCGCGCCGCCCGAGATCACGCAGTAGTGCCCGATGACGACCCCGTCGCCAAGCACCGCGCCGGGCTCGACGACGGCAGTGGGCGCCACCTGCGGCGCACCGCACGCGCGGCCGGCCGGCCGGCCGCCACTCGCGCTCGACTCGTGCTCGTCGCCCACGGCCATACCCTTTCGCATCCGGCCCGGTTCAGCCCATCAGGCACGCGGCCGGCTCGATTGCCGCGGCGAGCAGCCGACCGGCGAGTTCGGCATTCAAACGATGCCCGCTCCGATAGGCACGCACGTGCCCGTGAATCGGACGGCCGGCGAGCGCCAGGTCTCCCACGAGGTCGAGCACCTTGTGCCGCACGCACTCGTCGGGCCACCGCAGCGGGTTGTCGATCGGGCCGTCGGGAGAGAACACGATGAGATCCTGCATCGAGACGTCGAGGCCCAGCCCGGCTGCCCGCAGGCGCCCGGCCTCCTCGAGGGTGATGAACGTCCGCGCCGCCGCCAGTTCACGGCGATAGGCTTCCGGGGTCACCTCGAGCGAAAACTCCTGGCGACCGATCGGGCCCGGGCCGTAGTCGAGCACGTAATCCACCGAGAGACCGGGAAACCGCGGTGGCAAGGCCTCCAGCCAGGCCTCGTCGTCCCCGACCCGTAACCGCTCCCGCACCACGATCGGCGCGCACGGCACGCCGAGCGACTCGACGCCGGCGGCGCCGATCGCCTCCACGAATGCCCGCGCCGAACCGTCGAGACGCGGCAACTCCTCGGCCGTGAGCGAAACGCTGCAGCAATCCACACCGAGGGCGGCGAGGGCGCTCAACAGGTGCTCCACCATCTCCACCCGCGCCCCGCCGGCGGCGAGGTTCGTGCGGGCGGTCGCGTCGATCCGGCTGGCCAGCGTGGCGGGAACCCGAACCGCAGGCGACCGGTCGTCGCGCACGAACACGACGCCTTCCCCGGCCCCGGCAGGCCGGATCTCGACGCGGTTCTCCCGGCCGCTCCAGTAGCCCCGCCCCACCACGACGACGGGGCGGCGGATCGTGTGCTGCAGGCCGGATCGCGGGGATGGCGACATGGTCAGCGCCGCGGCTGGGCGGCACCACCGGCGGCCACGGCAGGCCCGTTGAGCATCTTGAGGATGTCCGGCGTGATGTCGATGCCGGGCTCGAAGTAGACGATCGGCTTCGTGATGCCGCGCAGGATCTGGTTGCGGTCGGAGTTGTCCACCGGCTCGCCGTCGAAGCGGTGCACGACCGCGATCCGATGCTCGCGGGCGAACTGCTCCACTGCCTTCTCGACCTCCGTGTAGACCTGCATGTAGACCTTCGCCTCACGGTCCATGAAGTCCTTCTTCTGCAACTGGGCGTTCACGTTGAAGTCACCCTGGGCCTTGGCCACTTCCGCTTCGAGCTTCTTGTATTCCGGCGTGCCAACGTTGAAGCCCTTAAGCTGCTCCATCAGGCCGTTGATCCGGTCGCGCTCGGCCTTGAGGCCGTTCTCGGCCGCCATGACCTCGTCCTTCATCTTGTCCATGGCCGCCTTGAAGCGGGCGTGGTTCTTGAAGATGTAGCCGACGTCGATCACGGCCACGTGCGTCGCGGGCGAGGCTGCAGGCTGGGCTTGGATGGGCGCCTGGCCGGGCGCCTGGCCGAATGCGGGAACTTCGACGGCGGCCAGCGCGGCCACGCAGAGAACGGCTGCCAGTTGCGACTTCACGGAAAGCACTCCTTGCTGGGTTGTGTCGGGAGCCCACGGCGGCGGGTCCGAGGCGGGCAGGATCATGTCAGCCCGCCCACCCCGACTCAAGGGCAAAAACAGCCGGAAAACATGCATTCGCCAGGAAACCCGCGCCGGCTTTCACGGCGGCGGCGGAGCCTCCGGCTGCGGGGCGTCGCCGAGCAGCAAGAGCGCCCGCGGGAGCGTCGAATCGATGACCCGCGACACCGCCACGATGAAGCCGGCCGTGCCGTCTCGCCAGCCGCCCTGCACGACGTAACTCTTCAGGAATGACGCCGCTCCGCGCAGCGGCAACACCCACGCCTGAACCGGCTCGCCCCGTTCCCGCATCAGGCCCGCCTTGAGGCGGGCGTACCGGATCGACCGGGAGAGCACATCGGCGCCGTCGGTGAAACTGTGGTGCAGGATCGAGCCCGGCAGCATGCGCGGCGGGGCCGGAGCCTCGACCCGCTCGTGGACCGGCAGCAGCGCGAAGCCGCCCCGGCCGCGGTGAAAAAGCCGTAGCACCCGCTCGCCTCCCCAGGGGCCGTGCTTCACCTCCCGGGCGCCGATGAACGTGCGCCGCCGAAAGGCATAGCAGACATCGGGGTCGGCCAGATCGAGGGCCTGCACCGCGGCGGCGGCCTCCGCGTCGAGCGCCTCGTCGGCGTCGAGCGACAGGATCCAATCGTGGGCGGCCAGTTCGACGGCCCGCCGCTTCTGCAGGCCGTAGCCGAGGAACGGCTGGTGCTCCACCCGGGCGCCGGCGGCGCGGGCGATCGCGACCGTCGCATCGACTGAGCCGGAGTCGAGCACGAGTCGCTCCGCACAGAACTCGGCGCTCGCGAGCGTGGCGCCGAGGTGCCCGGCCGCGTCGCGGGCGATCACGATGCACGAGATCGAAGGCCGGCCGGCCTTCACGACGCCGGCCCCTCGGCAGGCGGCATGAGTCCGGGGACGTCGGCCGCGAGCTTCAACGGAAACTCGAGCGTGAAGGTGCTTCCCGCGCCGAGCGTGCTCTCGGCCCGGATATCGCCGCCGTGCTCCCGCAGGATCTTCCGACTGACGGTGAGCCCGAGGCCCGTGCCCCGCGCGCCCTTCGTGGAGACGAAGAGGTTGAAGATCTCGGCGAGCGTCTCCGGACTCATCCCCTCCCCGTTGTCGGACACGACGATCCGCACCTGCCCCGCCGACCGATCGATCTCGACGCGGATTTCGACACAGGCGTCCGCACGGCTTTCCACGGCGTCGAGCGCGTTGGTCACGACATTGAGCACCGCCCGGCCGATTCCCTCGGGATCGAACACGAGCCGGGGCAGGCCTGCCGGGGGCGACCAGCGGACCGCCGTGCCCGCGTCGGCGGCTCGCTGCTGCACCGTCTCGACGATGTCGGCGACGAGCGCCGGCAGGTCGGTCGGCACGGGGTCGGGCTCCCGCTCCTTGCTGAACGACAGCATGTCCATCACGAGCGAGGAAATCTTCGCCTGGTTGCGGCCCACGATCTCCCATCCCTTGCGGAGCACGCCGAGGTCGTCGTTTTCGAGACCCATCTCCACGAGATACCCGCCGCCCTTGATGCCCTGGAGGATGTTCTTGATGTGGTGCGAGAGCGTGGCGATGGTCTGGCCGACGGCCGCCAACCGTTCCGACTGGACCATCGCGGAGTAGTAGGTCGTGTCCTCGACGGCGAGGGCGGCCTGGTGGCCGATCGCGATCATGAGCTTCAGGTGCTCGTCGTTGAATCGCCGCCGCCCCGATTCCATCGACTCTCCGAGGGGCACCATCGTATCGACGTAGATCACGCCCACGGTGTCGTAGCGGCCCTGCATCGGCACGCAGATCGCCTCGCGCACGCCGGTGCGCACCACGCTGTGCCCGGACGCGAAGCGATCGTCGTCCTGGGCATCGCTCGTGAGCACGCCCTCGCGCCGCTCGAGCACGTAGTCGAGGATGGTGCGGCTGATCGCCATCGACGTCGTGTCGCCGACCCGCCGGTCGCGACGAGCCTTCGTCTTCAGCTGGCGGGTCTCCGGGTCGAGCAGCATGATGCAGCCGCGGTCGGCCTCGATCCACTCGAACACCAGCTGGAGGATGCGGCCGAGGAGCTCGTCAATGTCGAGCGTGCGGCTCGCCGTGAGGGCGGTCCGGTACATCACCTGGACATTGCTGCGGGCGCGGGCGAGCCAGCGGTCCTGCGTGTCGTCGGGCGTGAGTGCGGCGGCCACGCCCTCGTCCTCGCGCATCGACCGCACGATCCGGGAGCCGTCGCCGCCGGCGTCGGTGGGTACGATGTCCACCTGGCCGGCGATCCGCTCGTCCTCGTGATCCTTCGACCAGACCATCACCGTACGGCCGACCTGGATCTGGTCGCCGCTGGCCAGCTCCGCCCGCTCCACCTTGCGATTGTTGACGTAGGTGCCGTTGGAACTCTCGAGGTCCCCCACGACGAACGCCCCTTCGACGCGCCGAATCTCGGCGTGGCGCCGCGAAACCTCGTTGTCGTCGAGCTGGATGAAGTTGCCCGCCTCACGGCCGATGCTCACGGCCCCCTCGTGGGCCGACAAGTCGTAGCGGGCGCCGCGATTGCGGCCCTGGATGACGTAAAGCGACGGCACGGACGATCGACTCCCGGCACGCCGCGCAGGCTGCGATTCGTGCCGACCCGATTCTCGCACAGGAGACGCCGGCGGTGAAGCGGATAGAATTTGGAGGATCTTCATGTGGATTCGACCTCGGATGCTGCCCATGACGCCATTGCTGCCTGGATCGTGGACCTCGCCCTCGCCCGGGAGGTTCATGGTCGCCGTCGCCTCCGGGCTGGTGTTCGCGGCGTTGCCAGCCGGCCCGGCTCGCGCCGACGAGGTTGCGGCGCGGGCGGCGCTCGAGACCCGGCTGCGATCGGCCGTGGAGTGGCTCGCGGCCCCGGAACGGGAGGGCCGAGGACCGGGCACCGCCGGGCACGATCAGGCCGCGGCCTGGGTGGCGGGCCAGTTCGAGGGGATCGGTCTCGATACGACGGTGGTGGGCGCGTCGCCGTTTCAGCCGTTTCCCGTGATGCTGGAGGCGAAGCTCGCCACAGCCGGGGAGAACGTGGCGGAGATCGTCGGCCCCCCGGGCCCCGATGGCCGGCCGCGCGTCCGCCCCCTGGAACTCGGCAGGGATTTCACGCCGCTCGCCGCAGGCGGCTCGGGGGCGTTCGATCTGCCGCTCGTCTTCGCGGGCTACGGCATCACCGCCCCGAAGGAGGGCTACGACGACTATGCGCCGCTCGCGCCCGCCGGCGCCGAGGGGGCGGCGGTGATCGTGCTCCGTCAGGAACCGCAGAAGGACGACCCGCACAGCATCTTCGACGGCAACCAGGCCTCGCAGCACGCGGCCCTGTCGCGGAAGGTGGCCAACGCCTCGGAGCACCGGGCCGGCGGGCTCGTGTTCACCAACGACGCGTCCGACGCCGACGACGCGCTCATGGCCTTCGAACGCGCCGGGGACGGCTCGGAACGTCGCTCGCTGCCAGTTCTGCACGTGCGTCGCGCGGTGATCGCCCCCCTGCTCGAAGCGGCGCTCGGAAGCGACCTCCCGGCGCTCGAGCGGACGATCGACGACACGCTCGAGCCGCAGGCCGCGGCGCTGCCGGGCTGGCGCATCCGCGGCCGGGTGGCGATCGAGCGGCGGGAGACGGAGTCGCGGAATGTGCTCGCGATCCTGCCCGGCACTTCGGGAAAGGAGACGATCGTGCTCGGCGCCCACTACGACCACCTCGGATTCGGCGGCGTCAACTCGGCCGCGCCGGGCGAGACGGCGATCCACCACGGTGCCGACGACAACGCGAGCGGCACCGCGATGCTCGTCGAGGTGGCCAGGATGCTGGCGGCGGCGGGGCCGTTTCCCCGGACGATCCTCTTCGCCGCGTTCTCGGGCGAGGAGCGCGGGCTGCTCGGCAGCGCACACTACACGGCCAACGCGGCCGTGCCGTTGCCGGATACCGTCGCCATGGTGAACCTCGACATGGTGGGCCGGCTCGACGGCGAGAAACTCGTCGTCCACGGGACCGGCACGGGCACCGGCCTCGACGCGCTCGTCGATCGACTCGTGGCGGCCCACGCCTTCGACGTGGCCAAGGAGCCGGGCGGCTTCGGGCCGAGCGACCACTCGAGCTTCTACGCCCGCAAGATCCCGGTCCTCCACCTCTTCACCGGCTCCCACACCGACTACCACCGGCCGACCGACACCGCGGAGAAACTCAACTACGCGGGCATGGTGCGCGTGGCGCGGCTCGTGGCCGACCTCGTGCAGCAGCTCGCCACGGCGCCGGAAGCGCCCACATACATCGAAGTGGCCTCGAAGATGTTCGCCCGCGGCGGCGATCGGCCCTACTTCGGCAGCATTCCCGACTTCGGCAAGCCGGGCAAAGGCTACGCGATCACGGGCGTCACGAAGGACTCTCCCGCGGCCCGCGGCGGCCTCAAGGGCGGCGACGTGATCGTGCGGCTCGGCGACAGCGCGGTGACCGGCCTCGAGGACTTCGACAGTGCGCTGCGCAAGCACAAGGGCGGTGATACGATCCCCGTCGTCGTCCTCCGCGACGGCGTGGAAGTCGCCCTCGACGTCACGCTCGCCGCCCCAAAGTAGGACAGGCTTCAGCCTGTCACCGCCTCCAATAAGTAGGACAGGCTTCAGCCTGTCACCGCCTCCAACAGGCTTCGGCCTGTCATGGTCACGCCCGCCGCAGCGCCGCGAGCACCCGCTCCATGTCGGCCGGCAGCGGGGCGGCGAACACGAACCGCTGACCCGTCGTGGGATGGTCGATGGCGAGGCTGGCGGCGTGGAGCGCCTGTCGCTCGATCAGCGGCGGACCGGGCGGGAGTCCGAACAGCACCGGTTCGATCACCGATCGGCCGCTGTAGAGCGTGTCGCACAGCACCGGACAGCCGATGTGGGCGAGGTGCACCCGGATCTGGTGGGTGCGACCGGTCTTCGGCGCCACCCGCACGAGCGCCGCGCCTCGAAACCGCTCGACGACCTCGTAGCGGGTGACGGCGTCGCGGCTCGTCGCGTGGTCGCGCCGCACGGCCATCTTCTCGCGTTGATAGGGATGGATGCCGATTGGCGCCGAGATCTCGTCGCGGTCGAAGTTCGGCTGGCCCTGCGTGATGGCAAGGTAGGTCTTTTCGACGGTGCGCCGCTCGAACTGCTTCGCGAGGCGGTGGTGGGCCTCCTCGGAGCGGGCGACGACGATCACGCCGCTGGTGTCGCGATCGAGCCGATGCACGATCCCCGGCCGCGTCGGACCGCCGACCGTCGAGAGGCCGCCGGGGCCCGCCGCGTCGTCGGCCTGGCGCTCGAGGTGCCACTTCAGCGCGCCGGCGAGCGTTCCCTTCCAGTTGCCCTTGGCGGGATGCACGACCATGCCCGCCGGCTTGTTGACGGCGGCCATCGCCTCGTCGAGATGGAGAAACTCGAGGGGGATCGCCTCGGGCGCGGGCCCGGCCCGCGGCGGCTCGGGAACGGTCAGGCACACGAGCGAACCCGCCCGGAGCTTCACGGAGGCCCGGGCCACGACGCCGTCCACCCGCACTTTGCCCTGCTCGATCGAGCGGGCCAGGAACGACCGGCTCTGGTCCGGGATCATCCGGACCAGGAACACGTCGAGCCGCAGCCCCGCCGACTCGGGCTGCACCGTGAACGCCGCCTCGTCACCGGCCGACAGCGGGCGGGGGCTCGGGGCGTCCAGGGATTACTCCTGCGGCTTCGCGGGTGGCTCCGCCGGCTTCTCCTCGGTGGCCGCCTTCTGGGCCGGAGGTGCGATCTTCTGGGCGGCGAACCAATCATACCACTGCCGCGTGGACTCACGGCCGAGCGTGGATGCATGCTCGCGGGCGAGGCTGGCGAGCGCGCCCTGGGAGAACTCCGCCGCCACCGCCGCGTAGCCCCGCCGCGCCTCCTCGAGTTGCCCGAGGCTTTCGCGTGCCTTGGCAAGGCCGAACGTCGCCCGCTCGGCCAGCATCTCGCTCGGCTTCGCCGCCAGAATGGCGGTGTAGAGGTCGGCGGCGGCCTGGAGCCGGGGCGGCGCCTGGTCCTTGTTCACAAACAGGAGCTCGGTGCCGTCGATGAGCGCCATGTCGGCCATCACGAGCCGGGACCACTCGGCGGCGGGCGTGCCGGGGTAGCGGCGCACCACCTCGTCGAACGCCTGCGGATCACCGCCGGAGAGCCCCGCCAGGAACGCATCCCACGCCTGCGACGTCGTGGCGGCCGTGCGCGACGACACGAGCACCCAGGCCGCGAGCGCCAAAACGGCTCCGCCGAGGGCGAGCAGGATGGCGTTCGCGTGCGGCCGCAGGCGATCGATCACCTCGAGCGTCTTCTCGGCCAGCGCATTGCCCTCGATCTCCTCGATGTCCTCGGGCGGCAGACCCTTGGGTTCGTCGCGCATCCTCGCTCCTCGTGCTGCGGTCGTGGTCCTTGCGTGGTCTCGGCTGCGCAGCAATAGAGACGGCTTGGCCGGTGGCGTCAAGGTGATCGCAAGCCTCGTCGGGGGGACCGCGCGGCGGCTTTTGATACATTCGGGCGATGCACCTCAATCCCGCTCAAACCCAGGCCGTGCACGCCCCCGTCAGCCCGCTGCTCGTGCTCGCCGGCGCGGGCACGGGCAAGACCCGCGTGGTGATCGCCCGCATGGCCCACCTCGTGCGGCTCGGCACGAAGCCGACGCGGATCCTCGCCGTCACCTTCACCAACAAGGCCGCGAAGGAGATGCTCGGCCGGGCCGGAAAACTCCTCCGCACGGGGCCCGACGCCCAGCCCGAAATCTCGACGATCCATTCGCTGTGCGTCCGCATCCTGCGCCGGCACGCGCCGAAGGTCGGCTATCCCGAACGGTTCACGATCGTCGATCGCGGCGAGCAGGAATCGATCGCCCGCAAGGTGCTCAAGGAACTGAAAGTGCCCGACGCGGTGCTGCGGCCGGGCGACCTCGTGGACCGCGTCAGCCGCTGGAAGAGCCTCGCCGTGCGGCCGGATGGGGCCTTCGACACGCTGTCCGCCGATGCCCCCGAGTCGTGGACGCTCGCCGCCGCCGGCTACCGCCGCTACCAGGACGCGCTGCGGTCGGGAGGCGCCGTCGATTTCGACGACCTCCTGCTCGTCGTCGAGGAACTGTTCACGCGGCACGAGGAGGTGCGCCGGGCGGAAGCCGGCCGCTTCGACCACGTGCTCGTGGACGAATACCAGGACACGAGCGGCATCCAGGAGCGGATCCTCACGGCACTCGCCCGCGACCATCGCAGCCTGTGCGTGGTGGGCGACGACGACCAGTCGATCTACGCCTGGCGCGGCGCGCAGATTTCGCACATCCTCGAGTTCCCCAAGCGCTGGCCCGGCGCGGTGACGGTGCGGCTGGTGGAGAACTACCGCTCGACGCCCGAAATCATCCGCGCGGCCAACGCCCTCATCGCCTGCAATACGAAGCGGCACGGCAAGGAACTCGTCTCGCAGGCCCCGTCGGGACCGCCCCCCGCGATCGTCCAGGCGCAGGACGAGATCGACGAGTCGCGCCGGGTCGTGGCCGACGTCGAGATCCGCCTGCGCGAGGGCGAGGTCGCCCCGGCGGAGGCTGCGATCCTGGTCCGCACCGGCGAGCAGACCCGGGTGTTCGAGCAGGAGTTGCGCCGCAAGGGCATTCCCTACGAGTTGATCGGCAGCCGGTCGTTCTTCGATCGACGCGAGGTGAAGGACGTGATGGCCTACCTGCGGCTCCTCGTCGATCCCGACGACGATCTCGCCCTCGCCCGCATCGCCAACGTGCCGCCCCGGGGCCTGTCGGCCCAGACGCTCGCGGGGGCCCGGACGCAGGCCGCGGTTGGAGGCACCACCGCGTGGCGCGAACTGCTCGCCGCCCGTGACGCCGGCCGGCTGACGGCGGCGGCGGCGGGGGGCGTCGCGGCCCTCGAACGCATCGTGGCGCTCCGCGACTCGGCCGTGCCGGGCGCGGCCGGGGACGTGTTGCGGCGCCTTCTCGACCTGTCCGGCTACCAGGCGTTCCTCGCCAAAGAGTATGACGACCCGACGGAGGCGGAAGAGCGGCAGGCCTGCGTGGAAGACCTCGTCAACGGGCTCGCCCGCCACGAGCAGTCGCAGCGTGGCGGCCGGGATTTCGCCCGCATCGTGCGCGACTTCCTCGACGAGCTCGTGCTCGACGTCACCGAGGCGGAACGGTTTCGCGAGGACAAGCCGCGGGGCAACCTGCTCCGGCTGATGACGCTCCACGCGGCCAAGGGCCTGGAGTTCGACCAGGTGTGGATGGTGGGCCTCGAGGAGGGCCTGCTGCCCCACCACCGTTCGCTCGAGGACGGCCTCGACTCGATCGCGGAGGAGCGTCGGCTGTGTTACGTGGGCGTGACGCGGGCCCGCAAGCGGCTCGTGTTGTCGCTGTGCCTCACGCGCATGAAGTGGGGCAAGAGCCGCCCGTGCAAGCCGAGCCGGTTCCTCTACGAACTCACGGGGCAGGCCGAAAAGTTCGACGCCTCGGCTCCCGCCCGCGACGAGCCGAAGGTCGCCGCCAAGCGCCCCCGCCCTGCCCGCAAGTAGGCGACGGGCTTCAGCCTGTCAGCACCGCCGGCAGCATGCGGACGAGCGGCCACAGACCACTCCGACCGCGGGCACGCTCGGAATACATGGCGAGGACCCCTGCCGCGAGCGTCGCGCCGTGCGGGTGCCAGGGAACCCATGGGGGGGCGAGCCGGCTCGCGATCGGCGCCCGCAGGATCGTGTTGTGCACCAGCGGCAGGAGGAGCGGGTCGTGCACGAACCCGATCCCGCTCCGGGGCTCCGTGAGCGTGGCTCCGGGAAGGCCGCCCCACGGCACGTTGCCGAGCGAGTAGCCGAGGGCCGACCAGGTGTTCACGCCGACCACGCCGAACGGCAGGTGCTCGATGAGGAGTTCCGTCCGTGCGGCGTCCTGCGCCGAGGGGGACGGCGGCACGGTGACGCTCGCGGCGAGCGATCCGGGCAGCCGCGCCACGAGCTCGTGGGCCTCGACACAGAACGCCTCGAGCGAGTCGGCCGCGACCGGAATCTCGGCAGCCACGGGCACGAACCATTCGCGCTCGATGAACCGCGCATCGCGATCGGGATCGATGCCGGGGCGAAACACGCTGGGAAGCGTGCCGTCGGCCGGAGCCGTCGCCCCCGTGAGCGTCTCCCACGCCGACTTCGCCCCCGGATACCAGCCGATCCGCGCCGGCTGGGCCGCGAGGCGGCGCTGCACGCGGGCCAGGAATTCCTCGCGTTGGTCCCACGATCTCGCCGTGACGACGAGTTTCGTGGCGATGCAGTTGAACGACGTGTTGTTGAGGATCGACGCCGCCACCAGGTCGGCCTGGAACGCCAGCTCGCGCGGCGCATAGCGGCCGGGCACGACGAACCAGGGCGTGACGTTGCCGAGCTCGCACGTCACCGACTGCGGGATCGCGGGCCGGTTGCCACCGGCCACCCCGCCCCACACGATCGCGTCGAACGCGGCCCGACCGCCGGTGAGGTGCACGTGCCCGAGCCCCGGCGCGGCGAGCGCCGCCCGCACCACCTCCACCCCGCCGGCGACGATCGCCACGAGCCGCGCCTCGACCAGCGGCGCGAGCGCCCGCTCGAGCACCGGTCGCAGTTCGGCGTGCAGCGGATGGAGTTTGAGAAACACGGCCCGGCCGTGCTCGAACACCTGGCTCACGACATCGGCCGGCGCGAGGCCCGTCACGTTGCCCGCCCCGAGGACGAGCGCCACGCCGCCGGACCGTGGCCGCGTGGCCGCCTCCTCGCGCCACGACCGCTCGAATGTCTCGAGCCCGCCCGTGTTCACGCACCGCACCGTCGCCCGGTGTCCCCCGAAGATGGCGTCGTCGTACAGCGAGCCGCCGGGCCCCCGCCCGGGCAGGACATCGACTTCGACCCGCGACGCGAGGCCCGCCTGGCCGTGAACGATCCGCGGCGGCCGCGCGAGCGTCGGCACGCCGCCCCGAGCGATGTCCTCGAGCGCGTGGGCCGTCACCAGCAGCAGCCGGAGCGTCGGGATCGGCCCCGTCGCCGTCTCCTCGGCCCGCACCGCGGCGGCACGCGACTGCTTGATCGACAGCGCCGCCTCGACCCACGCATCAGCCGCCGCCGCGACCGAACGGGCCGTCCGCAGGGCCACCTCGGCACGGGCCGCCGGGCCGCGTCCGCTCCAGGCCGCCGCGCCGGCGGCGAGGCTGGCGATCCGGTGTGCGATTTCGCTCATCGGCTGTTCCTTGTGTCACTTCCCGATGCAATGCCGCTGGAATATACGGTCGAGCAGGTCGCCTGCCATCTCGAGCCCGGTGACCTCTCCGAGCGCCGCGACGGCCCGGCCCACATGGCCGGCGACGACCGCCTCGTCGCAGCCGCGGCCGCGAGCCTCGACTCCGGCCGCCTCGATGGCCGCGCGAGCCGCCTCGAGCCCCACCCGCATCCGGAGCGTCGCCGCCGATCCCGTGCGCGACACCCCCGCGACGGCCGCCAGGATCGCCCGCCGCAGGGCATCGATCCCACGTCCGTCGCGCGCGCTCGTGAGGTGGACGCCGTCGGACGTCGCGGCGGGCGACGCGCGATCGCACCGCGTCACCACGTCGATCCTGCGAGGGCCGGTGGGCACCTCGAGCGACTCTGCGGCCGTGCCGGCATCGCGACACACGAGGATCACGTCGGCCCGGGCGGCCTCGGCCGCCGCCACCGCTTCGGCAGAGGCGGCGAGCCCGCTCGCTCCACGCGCGCCGTCGATGCCCGCGAGATCGACGAGCAGGCAGGCGACGCCGTCTCCCTCGATCCGCGTGCCGACCCAGTCGCGGGTCGTACCGGCCTCGTCGGCCACGAGCGCCGCGGAAGCACCGACGAGCGCGTTGAAGAGGCTGCTCTTGCCGATGTTCGGCCGACCAACGAGCGCGACGCGGGGCAACTCGCCCGCTGCGGCATCCCGGGCGACGAGCCGGGCCGTGATCTCTTTCGTAGCCTGTGACGCGGATTCGAGCCGCGCCCCGACGTCTCGCCAGAAGGCCGCGTCGGCCGCCGCAACATGGTCGGGCGACCGCTCATCCGCAAAGTCGATCACCGCCTCGATGTCGGCGAGCAGGTCGAGCAGCGACTCGCGCACGGCCCGCAGCCGCCCGCCTGCGCCCCCCGCCATCCGGTCGAGGGCCTGCGACAGCGCCTCGGGCGACGCGGCCTCGACGACCGCCAGCACCGCCTCGGCCTGCACGAGATCGAGCCGGCCGGCGAGAAAGCTCCGGAGCGTGAATTCCCCGCCCCGCGCCAGCCGGGCGCCGTGGCGACACGCGGCCGCGACCACGGCATCCACGAGCGGCTTCGACGCCGGCAGTTGGAGTTCCGCGAGCGGCCCGCCCGTCGGCCCCGCCGGCCCCGGCCACCACAGCACCTCGACCACGAGCTCGCCCCAAGCAGCCGCGAGTTCGCCGCCGAACCGGGCGGTCACGCACCGCGGGGGCCCGGGCACGACGAACGCGTCGGCCACCTCCGACACGAGCAACTCGCCGAGCAGCTGCGCGAGCCCTTCCCCCGACAGCCGCACGATCGCCCGCGCTCCGTCGCCGGGCACCGTGGCGGGAGCGACGACGAGCACTGTCGGATCGGCGAAGGAAGAACGCATGAATAGTGAAACGTCAGCCTAACGCAGCGTCGCAGCGCTGACCAAAGCAGTCTTTCGGTGTGGGACAGACTTGAGTCTGTCAGTACTCAACTCGCCCAACCCGGCTCGTGACTGCCCAGACCCCCTCGCCGGACATTCGCCTCGGCCCTCCGAGGCCTCGGCTCTCTGCATGTACGCTTCGCTTCGCCATCCTGGCTACGCTCGCTCCCATAGCCCGGCTCGAGGGCATGGGCAGCCCCAAGCCTAATCACATGAAACAAGACAGTCCCTCGCTTGCGCGTCGGGCTTCCGTACAGGGAGGCGAGGGGTTGCCCCTACCATTGAGCCGGCTTGACTGACCAGCGAAGCCATGGATGGCGCAGCGCCAGTCAGTCGGAGTGAACGCAGCCCGGAGGGCGAAGTGAACGTCCGGCGAAATGGTACGGGGCAACCCCGAGCCGGCGCGTACCTTCGGAAATTACCGCTTGCGAGCCTGGCGCTTCTTGCGGGCGGCGCTGGCGGCGTCTTCCTTCGGCTTGCCACCCGGCAGGAACGGCACGTCGATCGTACGGGGGCTGGTGCCGCCCGCGGCCGCTCCGGCGAGCGCCGGCTGCGGTGCGGTGGTGGGCAGGAGGAGCCGCTCCGCGATGCCCCACAGGCTCGAGGCGATGAAGTAGAGACAGAGGCCGCACGGCACCTTGAAGAACATGAGGGCCATGAAAAACATCATGTACTTCATCACCTGCTGCTGCATCTGGGCCTGCTCGTCGAGCGCCGGCGGCATGAAGAGCTTCTGCTGCCAGAGGAACAGGCCGATGGTGGCCAGCGGGAAGAGGTTGAGAAACGGGCCCAGCCAGCCCTCCGGGGCGGTGAGGAATGCCGGGAGCACGTTCGACCAGTCCCAGAACATGTCGGGCGCTGCGAGGTTCGAGCACCAGCGGATCGCGGAACTGAACAGCGGCGCCTGGCGGAGCTCGACGTCGGTGGCGAGCGACCGATAGAGCCCCATGAAAATCGGGATCTGGATGAACACCAACAGGCAGCCGCCCATGGGGTTGTAGTCGTGCTTCCGCCACAGTTCCTGCGTGGCCTTCGTCCGCTTCTCGGGGTCGTTCTTGTACTTCTCGGTGATCGCCTTCATCTCCGGCTGCAACACCTGCATCTTCTGCGACGAGAGCGCCTGCTTCCGGCTGACGGGGAACATCGCGCCCCGCACGATGACGGTGAGCAGGAGGATCGCGAGGCCGTAGTTGCCGATCACGGCATGGATCGCGTGGAGGATGGCGATCATCGGACGGGCGACCCAGCCGAACCATCCGTAATAGACGAGATCGTCCATCCGCGCGCCGTCCGCGCCGAACGTGGCGAGCAGTTCCGGACGCTTGGGGCCCGCGAAGATCCGGTAGCGGTGCACGACGGGCGTGTCCGCGGCGAGCGGGACCTCGCGCGACACGAGCCGGCAGGTCACGTCCACGAGCTTGCGGCGGGCGGCCGGAGGCACGTCGCCGACGACGAGCGGCCGCACCTCCTCGAGCGCGGGCGACTCGGGGCCGGTCGCGGGGATCAGGGCGGCGGCGAAATACAGGGCATCGACGCCCGCGAACGAGAGCGGCTTGCCGTCGCGGACGGCCGTGGCCGGATGATCGAGGGCGGCGTCGGCGACCTTGAGCCCGCTCACGAGCGTGCTCTGCTCCCCCACGAACCGCATCGCGACGTCGCGCACGCCGAGCGATCCCCAGTCGCGGGCCACGCGGGCCGTGTACCACCAGCCCTCGGTCGGCAGCCCCGTCGGGCCGTCGAGGGCATACCGCACGACCGACTCCCGGCCGTTGGCGACGAGTTCGACGACGAGTTCCAAGCCATAGCCCTCCCCGGCGGGCTCCGAGACGAGGCGGTATTCCTTGGCCACGGCGAGTCCGCCGGGCAACCGCGTGGTGAACCGCACGTGCGACGCGTCGCTCGCGGGGTCGATGTCCCAGTCGCGATCGGCGAGCTCGAGGCCGGGGATCTCGGCGAGCGGTTCGCGCCGCCGCCTGCCGTCGAGCGACTCCAGCGACAGCCGAAACGAGAGCGGGTCGTGCGGCACGCCGTCGGGGTCCTCCACGGCGACCGTCTTGTGCTCCGGCCGCACGACTTCGAGCGGCCGGCGCGCGAGCATCGCCTCGACCGCCCGGGGGCTTCCGCCCCGCACGATCTCGATCGGGATCCGTTGCCCGGGCTTCGTCGCGGCGAGCGCGCGGACCAGGGCTGCCGGATCGGGAGTTTCGGCGCCGCCCACCCGCGCGATCACGTCGCCCGGCTCGATGCCCGCCGCGGCGGCGGGCGTGCCGGCGCCGACGACGCCGACGCGACAGCCCCCGCCCGTCTCCGTGACCGCGAGATGACCGAGGTATCCCGACCAGTCGTCCTGGTCGTGGAACTGCCGGCCGGCGAGCTCGATCCGCTCGACCGCCGCCCCCCGGCTCGTGAGCGTGACGAGCATGCGGGCCGGGCCGTCCTCGGCCAGCGAACCGAGCGACGTGCGCGCCCGGGGCGCCTGCACGGGCTGTTCAGCGGCGGGCGCCTCGGCCCCCGTGCCTGCGCGGGGCGACTCGTCGCCGGCCGAGCGGGCAACCGGCGCGGCGTCGGCGGTCGCGACCGCGGCGTCGGCGGGCAGTTCCGCCACGCCCTCGGCCGGCTTCACGGGCGGCTTCTTCGGAAACAGCACCGCCTGGAGGGCCTGGCTGCCGAGCAGGATGGCGAACGAAATCAGGGCGAACTGGATGTAGCGGCGTTCCACGAAGCGGATGTCCTGCGACCGGCGGCGGGTGGTGAGAAAGCCGCCAGTATATCCGGGCGACTGGAAACCTACCGACCCTGCGTCAGCCGGTCGCCGAGGAAGTTGTCGAGGTCGGCGATCGCGTGGATCTTCCGGCAGGTGACGTCGAAGGGATACTCGATCCGCCGGAAGCGCACGGCGTCATCCTCCAGGATCGTGTAACAGGCCCGCCGGTCGCCGTCCCGTGGCTGCCCCACCGACCCGACGTTCACCATGGCCTTGCCCGGGGGCAGCTGGATGCGGCACTCCACCGCATTCGCTGGCACGCTCGGCGAGAGGAACTCCGGGGCCTCGGTGAACACGCCGGGGATGTGGGTATGCCCCTGCAGGCAGTAGCGGCCGATGAGTTCGAAGATGTGCTCCATCTTCAGCGGATTGTAGATGTCCTCGGGAAACACGTATTCGTCGAGCGGGCGGCGGGCCGAGCCGTGCACGAAGAGGAAGTCGCCATCGACGTGGTTGCGGGGCAATTCCCCGAGAAAGTCGGAGAGCGGGTCGGCCGCGTTGCGGGGCAGGCGGTCGTGCTGCTCGAGCTGCACGCGGGTCCAGCGGATCGCCCGCTCGGCCCCCACGTTGAAGCCGTCCGGGTCAAAGAGCGCTCCCTGGTCGTGGTTGCCGAGGATGACGACGCGGCACTTCTGCCGGACGAGCTTCGCGCACTCGCAGGGATTGGGGCCGTAGCCCACAATGTCGCCGAGGCAGTAGATGGCATCGACGCCCTGCCGGCCGATATCCTCGAGCACCGCCTCGAGCGCCTCGAGGTTGCCGTGAATGTCGCTGATGATGGCCCGCTTCACTCGTGACGACCCATCATGACGATCTGGGGGGACAATCTGGGGATTCGGCGGACCGGTGCCTGGCTCGGAAAAAACTGACTCTACGGACGTGGGAAACAACGGTCAAGCGCGCGGCACGCCCCGCGACCAGCCCGGTTTCCAGGAGGACTTTCGCCGGTGAAATCACTCGCCATCGACACGAGCCTCGCACACGGATCCGTGGCGGCGGCCGACGACGGCCGCACGCTCGAGATCGTCCTGCCGGTCACCGGCGAGCATGCGCGGCGGATCGGCTCCGCGCTCGCCGAGGCGACCGGCGGCCTCGGCTGGCGGGTCGGCGACGCCCAACTCGTCGGCGTCGTGCGGGGCCCGGGCTCGTTCACCGGCCTGCGGGTCGGCGTGGCCGCGGCGAAGGCGATCGCGTGGGCGGCGGACGCGACGCTCGTCGGCGTGTCGGGCTTCGACGTCATCGCACGGCGGACGGCACGACTGGGCCGCGCCCCCTCCGGCCCCCTGCACATCGCCTACGACGCCGGCCGCGGCGAACTCTTCGTGACGGAGGCTGAGCCCGCCGCCCACGAGCCGACGGGATTTCGCCGGTCTGCGCCGCGGCTTGTCGAGGCACGCGAGTGGATCGCAGGCCTGCCGCCTGGATCGCATGTCTCGGGCCCCGGGCTCGACGTTGTCGGCGAGGTGCTGGCAGCCCGACCCGACCTCCGAATCGCCCCGCGCGACGCCTGGCTGCCGACGGCCGCGGAGGTCATCGAGGTCGCCCGTCTGCTGCAGGCGGCGGGCATCGCCGACGCGCCCGCCGCGCTCGTGCCCGACTACCTGCGGCCGTCCTACGCGGACGAGCCGAAAGGATAAGGAAAAGATAGTCCGGTCAATGGCACTTCCTACGGTCTTCCGGCTGATGAGCGACTCGTGAGCAGTTGGCCCGTTTTTCCTGGCCGCAAAAAAGCGTTCCCGAAACACGCGGCTTCCCCTCTGCGGTGGCGTTTTTCTCGCGTCGGCGCAGAACGTTTCCCAGTCGGCCCTCCGCGGGGCTTCGGCGCCTCGTGTCCGACGCCAGTCAGAGGCTGTGGATGTCGACCCCGGGCAGCTCGTCTATCCGTCCCTGGAAGATGTCGCCGCCACAGTGCGTTGCTTGCCGATGTTCCCGCTGGCGAGCGCCGTGACGGCCCGCCTCAGCTTGTGATTCGGCGCGAATACTCCTGGCTTGTTTCACGGCGGCAGTGCCATCCATGGCCCCTGCCGCCTTGGGCGGTCGGAGCCAAAGCCGAGGTTTGGCCCGACCGCCCTGCCAGCCTCCGGCTGGCCGATGCCGGTGCTTCCGCGGCGGCGGGACGAGATCGGCGAGCCGGTCCAAAAACTCAAAGGGCGTGAGTTCGACGACGCCGTCGGCCCCCGGCCGCGTTGACTTCCGGCCGCGGCTCTCGGATGAACGAAAAGTGCTTCGCGCGCCCGATTCGTCCCTGCCCGATCCCGTTTCGTCACTTTTTTTGACTGAGTGATTGACGGGAAATCGAGAGGCGTCAATGCTCCCGGAATCAATGGTGGCGTCGCACGTTCGTCCGTGAACATGGCCGCCGGCTTGTCGCGACCAATCGATATCCACAGACGGGAAGCCTGCCGTGCGTCCAAAAAGAAATCGGCTCTCGAAGCTCGCCATCGTCGTTGGTGCCCTGTGCGCGGGGTGCCTGTGCTCGCAACCTGCCCGGGCTCAGACGACCAGTTAGAGCTTTCACTACACGCCCACGGGCACGGCTTTGAGCAATTGGACAGGCACGACCAGCACGTGGACGGCGCCTTCGACCGGCATGTATGCCATCACGGCGTATGGCGCCCAGGGCGGGCATGTGTCGAGCGGCGGCAATACCTACGACGGCGGGCGGGGTGCTGTGATTGGCGGCAGCTTTCTCATCAACTCCGGCGACACCCTGACCATCCTGGTTGGTGCCGGGGGCACGTGGAGCAATTACGGCGGCTCAGGCGGCGGGGGAAGTTTTGTGGTCACGTCCTCCACCGTTCCCTTGGTGGTGGCTGGAGGAGGCGGCGGCGCAGGCGCTCAAAACAACGGAATCGACGCGAGCACAACCACGTCCGGCAACGATGCAGCGTTCTCAGCAACGAATGCGCAGGGTTCCGGCGGGACCGACGGAAGCGGAGGTTCCATCGGAAGCAGTTCGGACTGGCGGGGAGGAGGAGGCGGGGGAGGATTCAGCGGCAACGGCGGAACGCATTATCAGACCTCCGGCTCCGACCAAGGCCAACAGGCCGCGCAAGGTGGTTTCAGTTATCTCAATGGAGGGGTTGGAGGAAATGGCGGCTGGTCATCTTCCTTGGGGCAGTTCGAAATGGGAGGCTTCGGTGGAGGTGGAGAGGCAGCTTATGGGGGTGGTGGAGGTGGAGGGTACAGCGGCGGAGGCGGGGGGTACTACGCAGGAGGCGGTACTTTTACCCCTCAATCTGGAGGCGGCGGAGGAGGCGGATCCTATCTTGCGGCATCCGCGACGAGCGGCACGATGGGCGTCCGGATCACGGGCACCGGCTATGTGACCAACGGCTTGGTGACCATCAGTCAAGCGGTCGTTGATCTGTTGGTTGGCAACAATCTCTCCAACCAGACCGCGACGTTTTCGAGCGGAACCTCGACATCGCCGAACGTCGCCATCGGCGTGAGCGCGGGGAACAACGGCAACAGTCTGGTGGTTTCCAACGCCGGCACGCTCCTGGCCTCCGCGAGCAACGTCATCGTCGGCTACGGCGGCTCGGGCAACAGCCTGCTCGTGTCTGCCGGCGGCGCGGTGACCGCGGGCAACACCGCCTACTCTGCAACACTGGGCTACGACGCCGGCTCCGCCAACAACTCGATCACCGTGACCGGCAGCGGATCGACCTTCAGCAACAACACGGTCATCGTCGGCCTGTCCGGCACCGGCAACAGCATGGTGGTGTCCGCCGGCGGCCGGGTGCTGACCGGCCGGTCGGGGAGCTACATCGGCGTCAACTCCACCTCCTCAGGCAACAGCGTGCTCGTGACGGGCACGGGGTCGGAGTGGACCAACGACTCGTTCCTGTTCGTCGGCGACTACGGCTCGGGCAACTCACTCACCGTCAGCGATGGCGGCAGCGTCACCGCCGGCGTGGTCGACGTGGGATACTCCCCCGGCAACGCCGGCAACAGCGTGGTGGTCAGCGGCGGCGGGCGCATCTCCAGCGTGAACACCTACATCGGCCGCTACGGCAGCAACAACAGCGTGCTCGTGACGGGATCCGGCTCCACGTGGACCAACAGCAGTGTGGCGCCACTCTATATCGGCTTCGGCGGCACCGACAGCAGCCTCACCGTGGCCGATGGGGGAAGCGTGAGCGCCACCCAGACCAGCATCGGCTTCTCGTGCGTGCTGAACATCGGCCGCTTCGGCACCAGCGACGCAGCCGGCACGCTCTCCTCGCCCACGATCGCGTTCGGGACCGGATCCGGCCGGATCAACTTCAACCAGTCCAACTCCACGACCTTGTCGAGCGCCATCTCCGGCACCGGGTCGCTCTACCAGCTCGGCAGTGGGACGACGATCCTCACCGCCGCAAACTCCTACAAGGGCACGACCAGCGTCAACGCCGGCACGCTGCTCATCAACGGCAACCAGTCTGCCGCGAACGGCGCCATCACGGTCGCGGCCGGGGCCACGCTCGGCGGCTCGGGCATGACCGGCGGTGCCGTCACGGTGGACGGCATCCTGTCGCCGGGCAACAGCCCGGGGGTGTTCACGGCCGCATCGGTAATCCTCGGCGGGTCGAGCACGTCGCTCTTCGAGATCAACGGCACGACCCGCGGCACGCAGTACGACGGCGTCAACATCACCGCCGCCGATGGCCTGACGTATGGCGGCGCCCTGTCGCTCTCGTTCGGCAATGCGTCGGCGTTTGGCGCGACGACGTTCGACCTTTTCAACTTCACCGGCACTCCATCCGGGAACTTCACGAGCGTGACGTCGACCGGCTTCTACGCGGGCACATGGTCACTCGCGGGCGGCATGTGGTCGCTCGAGTCGGGCGGCCAGACGCTCTCGTTCACCCCGTCGACCGGTGACCTGATCGTCTCGGTGCCCGAACCCTCCACGTACGCCATGGCCCTCGCCGGTCTGGCCTGCGGGAGCTATTCCCTGTGGCGGCGTCGCTCCCTGAGGTTCTTTTCCTGGGGGGAAGGCACGCGTTCATAGCCCCCGCCCCTCGGAGCCCTGAGATCATGTGCTCCGATCGTTGTTTGCCTTCCATACGTGGTTTCATCGCCATCGGAGTGAACGCCTGCCGGCAGTCGGCCGACCCGCGGGAGGCCGTGGCCGACGTGTTCAGCGTGATGCGCAACGTCGGCGTGCGCCGTGGGATCACCACGCCCCGACAAGCCCAACACCTCCTCCACGATCTGGCGGACCGTCGCCGACCGTCGTGCAGGGATCGCCGCTTCGGGCTTCGCTACAGGCCAGGTGCGGCCGACCTCACCTGCCACGCTTTCGACAGCGCCATGCCGCCCAGGCGATTCCTCCGCAGGCCATCGCCACCGCGGAGGGCTCCGGCACGATCGCCTCCACCCGCAGGATTCCCTCTTTCGTGCCCTGGTAGAGCACACCCGACGGGCTGATCAAGCTCACCATCTGCAGCGGATTGTCGCCCATCGCGGAACCGTAGGGCGTGCTGCTCACCGGGGCGCCGGTCGCAGGATCCACCGTGATCAGGCTGTACACGCCGGTCGTCGTGTCGAGGCCGATCGTGTAGATGAGGTTGTCGGCGAGCGACAGCCGCGGCTCGCCGGCCGACACGACGCCGCTCTGCCAGACCGTCGTCAGCCCGCTGCCGTCCGGGAGCACGTCTACCCGCTGCATGCCGCCGACAAAAGGAGCTGAAGATGGGCTGCTCGGGCCACTCTCCGCCGACGGCGGATATTGGTAGCCGTAGGTGCTCGGGTAGAAGACGCTGCTGCCGACGGCGATCGCGGCGTCTTCATTGCCGCTGTTGGTGCCGGAAATCAGGAAGGGCACCGAGCCGATCAGGGTTCCGGACGTCGTTTGATAGACCAGGATGTTTTCCTGCGGAGCGGCGTTGTCGGTGATCGTGAGATACTCGTAACCGGTTTGCGGTCCGAAGAACGCCGGCGTCGCGCCGGTGCCCCAGCTCAACTGCCCGGGCTTGCGGGCGGGGCCTTGGTCGTAGGCTTGCCGCCAGACCTGCTCCGGCCCACTCGAACCCGACTGGAAGAGATAGAGGGCCGACGTCGAGGCGACGGCCACGCCGCTGGGCGAGGAGGAGATGCTGTTGGCAACCTGCTCACCGGCTGGGAGCGTGAAGGCCGACGTCTGGTTCGAGGTGGGATCGTAGTAGCCGACGACGGCGCCCGACGTGCCCGACGTTCCCTGGGCGGTCGCGAACCAGACCCGCCCCTGATAGTCGGGCACGAGGCCGACGACGTCGGGATAGCCGATCTGCACCTGCGACTCGACGTTGAGCGACCACGACCCGCTGGTCTGCTGGGAGTAAGAAATCCGCTTCAATAGACCGTCGGCATCCACCAGCACGAGCCGGTCGTTGTTGTCGAGATAGGAGTAGATTCCGCCGGCCATGTCACTGATGGAGGATTTCACGAGCTTCATCGTCGCCAGCGACTCGAGCGTGGTCGGGTTGAGCAGGTACACATAAGGCGTCTGGTCGGACCACTTGGTGGCGACCGACACGATCATGCCGTCGCTTCCCATGAGGATCGTCGGGAAGACGGCGCTGAAATTCACGGACGTGGTCGAGACCAAGAGCGACCCGGGGCCGGGGTTGGTGGTGGCATTGGACGAGGCCGCGTTGGCGTGCATCGTGGCGGTGCCGGGCGGCCCCATGTATTGGTTGGCCGGAGGCAGCGTCTGCGCCGCAGCCTCGATTCCCACCAGCAGGGCACACACGGCGAAAAACCACGGCACGATCGTCTTCATGGTTCGGTTCCAGATCTTTGCCGACGTCGAGACTCCCATCATCACGCTACCATCAACCTTTTCGCCTGTCACGGCTTGGGCCGACGGGGGTCACCATGCTGGCTGGCGGCCCTGTCAGTCCGTGGTGAAACGGGTACGATTTCCGCTCGCCGCCCTCGGCTGATCGGGGCGGCCGACAGCCTCCCCCGCCACCAGCCGCTCTCATGCGCCCCATCAAAAAACTCCTCGTCGCCAACCGCAGCGAGATCGCGATCCGCGTCTTCCGCTCCGCCCATGAGCTGGGCATCCGCACTGTCGCGATCTACGCCCATGAAGACCGCTTCGCGCTCCATCGCTTCAAGGCCGACGAAGCGTATCTCGTGGGCAAGCCGGGCGAGCCGCTCCGCAGCTATCTCGATATCGAGGCGATCGTGGCCCTGGCGAAGGCCCACGGCGTCGATGCGATCCATCCGGGCTACGGGTTTCTGTCGGAGAATCCCGGATTCGCTGCTGCCTGCGCGAAGGCGGGCATCACGTTCGTGGGCCCGCGGGTCGAGCTCCTCCAGATGCTCGGCGACAAGACGGCGGCCCGCGACCTCGCCAAGCGGGCCGGCGTGCCGATTCTCGCCGGGAGCCCGAAGCCGGTCACGAGCCCGGCCGACGCCCTCGCGATCGCCAAGGAACTCGGCTGGCCGGTGATCCTCAAGGCGGCGCACGGCGGCGGCGGCCGCGGCATGCGCGTGGTGCGCGGCGAGGACGAACTGGCCGTGGCCCTCGAGAGCGCTCAGCGCGAGAGCAAGACGGCCTTCGGCAGCGCGGCCGTGTTCGTGGAAAAATTCATCCAGCGGGCCCGCCACATCGAAGTGCAGCTGCTCGGCGACCTCCACGGCAACCTCGTGCACCTCTTCGAACGCGACTGCTCCGTGCAGCGGCGGCATCAGAAGGTGGTGGAGATCGCGCCCGCCCCGAACCTGCCGCAGCAGACCCGCGACGCGATCTGCGAGGCCGCCCTCGCGATCGGCCGCACGTCGAACTACGAAAACGCGGGCACCGTCGAGTTCCTCGTCGACGCCGACACCGGCAAGTTCTTCTTCATCGAGGTCAATCCGCGGATCCAGGTGGAGCACACGGTCACCGAGGAGATCACCGGGATCGACATCGTGCGGCGGCAGCTCCGTGTGGCCGAGGGCTGGAGGCTCTCCGACCCCGAGATCGGCCTCGGCGACCAGGCGGCGATCAAGTCGATGGGCACGGCGGTGCAGTGCCGCGTCACGACCGAAGACCCGGAGAACCGCTTCCTGCCCGACTACGGGCGGATCACCGCCTATCGCTCGGCGAGCGGCATGGGCATCCGGCTCGACGCCGGCTCGGCGTTCTCGGGCGCCGTCGTCACGCCCTACTTCGACTCGCTCTTGGTGAAGGTGACGGCCCGCGGCCTCACGCTCGAGGAGGCTGCCGGCCATGTGGAGCGCTGCCTGCAGGAGTTTCGCGTCCGAGGCGTGAAGACCAACATCCCGTTCCTCGTGAACCTCGTCACCCACCCCGAGTTCCTGGCCGGCAAGTGCACGACGCGGTTCATCGACGAGACGCCGACGCTCTTCGACTTCCCCATCCGCAAGGATCGGGCCACGAAGCTGCTCGAATACCTCGCCGACGTGATCGTCAACGGCAACGCTCTCGTGAAGGGCCGGCCGGCCGCCGTGCGGCGCGAACCCGCGCCGCTGCCCGACTACGATCGCTTCGCACCGCCCGAAGCCGGCACGCGAAACCGGCTCCAAGAACTGGGCCCCGCGAAGTTCGCGGCCTGGGTCCGCTCGCAGAAGCACCTGCTCGTCACCGACACGACGATGCGCGACGCCCACCAGTCGCTCCTCGCCACGCGGATGCGCACCCACGACATGCTCGCCGTGGCCGACGCCTATGCGCGGCTGGCGTCCGGCTTCTTCTCGCTCGAGATGTGGGGGGGCGCCACGTTCGACACATCGATGCGGTTCCTCAAGGAATGCCCGTGGGACCGGCTCCTGCTTCTGCGGGAGCGGATCCCCAACGTGCTCTTCCAGATGCTCCTGCGCGCGAGCAACGCCGTGGGCTACACGAACTACCCCGACAACGTCGTGCAGGCGTTCGTGAAGGAGTCGGCGGATGCGGGGATCGACCTCTTCCGCGTGTTCGACCCGCTCAACTGGGTGCCGAACATGAAGGTGGCGATCGACGCCGTGGTGGAAAGCGGCGCGATCTGCGAGGCGGCGATCTGCTACACGGGCGACGTGCTCGACCCGCAGCGCACGAAGTATTCGCTCGACTACTACGTGAAGCTCGGCAAGGAACTGGAGAAACTCGGCGCCCACATGCTTGCCATCAAGGACATGGCGGGGCTCTGCAAGCCGTTTGCCGCGGGCAAGCTCGTGAAGGCGCTGCACGACGAGATCGGCATCCCGATCCACTTCCACACGCACGACACGTCGGGCGCCCAGATGGCCACCCTGCTGGAGGCCGCGCGGAACGGCGCGAGCGTCGTTGACGCCGCCTTCGCCCCGTTCGCCGGGCTCACGAGCCAGCCGAATCTCAATGCGCTCGTCGATGCCGCCCGCCACACGCCGCTCGACACCGGCCTCGACCCCGAGCCGCTGCGGCACCTCGCCCACTACTGGGCCGCGGTCCGCGACCACTACACGGCGTTCGAGTGCGGGATGAAGGCGCCCGATGCCGACCTCTACCTCCACGAGATGCCCGGCGGACAGTTCACGAACCTCTTGGAGCAGGCGAAGGCCCTCGGCCTGGGCGACCGCTGGGAAGAGGTGTGCCGGGCCTACGCCGACGTGAATCACCTGCTCGGCGACATCGTGAAGGTGACGCCCACGAGCAAGTCGGTGGGCGATCTCGCATTGATGCTCGTCACGAACGGCCTGCACGCCTCCGACCTGCTCTCCGATTCGCGTGAACTCGCGTTTCCGGAGTCGGTGCTCGACCTCGTGGCAGGCCGGATGGGGCAGCCGCCGGGCGGGTTTCCGCCGGCGGTGGTGAAGCGGATCGTGCGCGACGGCAAGGTGGTGACGGGCCGGCCCGGCGAGTCGCTCGCGCCCGCCGATTTTCACGCGGCGGAAAAGAAAACGACCGAGATCGTCGGCCGCACGGCCTCACCCCGCGAGGTGCTCTCGTGGCTCCTCTATCCGCGGGTCTTCGAAGACTTTGCCCGCCACGTCGCAAAGTATTCCGACGTGAGCGTGCTCCCGACGCCGGCCTTCCTCGAGGGGCTCAAGCCGGGCGAGGAACTGGCGGTCGAAATCGAGCCGGGCAAGACGCTGTTGATCCGCCTGCTCACGGTGGGCGAACCCCACGCCGACGGCACGCGGACGGTGTTCTTCGAGTTGAACGGCCAGCCGCGGAGCGTGTCGATCGCTGACAAGAGCCTCGAGGCAAAGGTGCAGCGGCGGCCGAAGGCGGTGGCGGGCGACGCGCGGGAGGTGGGTGCCCCGATGCCGGGCCTCGTGGTGACGGTGGCGGTGCGGCCCGGCGACGTCGTGACGAAGGGGCAGAAGCTCCTCTCGCTCGAGGCGATGAAGATGGAGACGACCGTGTACGCCGAGCGCGACGGCAAACTCGCCGAGGTGCTCGTCACCCCGGGTACGCCGGTGGAGGCCCAGGAACTGCTTGCACGCTACGAGTGACCGATCATCCGGAACCAGCACGACGAGCGCTCACCATGAACGCGATGCCGTCCCCATTTCGCAGCGCCTGCCTGCTTGGGCTCGCTGCGACTATCTTGGCCGCGTGCGTGGCCTCGGCCGCGGACGACGCCCCATCGACGCCGGCCGTGGTCTTCATGGACAAGGGGCTCGACGTGAAGGGCAGCGTGCCACGCTGCCACCAGCCCGCGAGCCTCACCCGGGAGATTCTTCGCCAGGCGTTTTTGGTCGCGGCTCGCGAACAACTCGGACTCGATACCCGCGATGCCTGGATGGGGAGCGAGATGCCGACCTCCAAGCAGAAGGGCGCGGACAACCTGCCGTTCGACGTCGCCTTCTCGCTCTCGGCCGACGACTACGGGGCCCGCATCGTGCGGGGAACCGGTCGCAAACGGCCCACGGTGGACGGCACTGCCTTCACGCTCGAACACGATGCCAACTATCTCGGCCTGCTCGAACAGGCCGAGGAGGCGTCGCGCACGCGATTCGTCACGGCGCTCGAGGCGGAGGGCTTCGCGAAACGTGCGGCCGATCCGGAGATCGACGACGACGCCACGAGGCGATCGCTCGAGGCGCTCGATCACCTCGATGCGATCCGGCTGTTCGCCGCTCTCCGCCACTTCCACGCGATGCAGGGCGGTGCCGACGTGGACGAGCAGGCCCGCCTCGGCAGCCTCGCCCGGGGCTACGCGCTGCTCGGGCTGCTCACCGAGCACTGCTGGGATCCGCTCTCGAAGGCCCTCAAGGGCCGGGCGCTCGTCTACGCCCAGCGGATGGCATCGCGGGAACCTGAGTCGCCCCTCGGCTGGTGGCATCGTGCCTATGCCCTCGCGCTGACGGGCCTCCATGCCGCGGCGCTCGACGACCTCGCCCGCGCGGAGAAACTTGCCGCTGGCGCGGCCGGGAAGGCCGCGCGTCCGCCGTGGGTGCCGGCGATCGATGCCTTCTGCCAGATGGACCTCGCGGGCCTCGATGCATCGCGGAAAGCCGCGCCGGTCCTCGCCGACATGCTGGAATTCATCGCGCTCGACCTGGCCGCCTGCGGAACTCAGGCCACGGCGGTCGGCATTCGACTGATCGAGGAGGAGACGTCGTGCCTGTGGCTGATGGATGCGATCGCAAAGCTCGGATACCTTGGCCCCTCTGCGGCAGTGACGGTGGCGGCCGCACGCGAAGTCGCCACCGGGGTCGTACCCGAGGCCGTGCGGCTCGACGGCTTCCCCACGAGCGTGAAGACCAAGCCCGCCAAGCCCAAGAACCGCCCCCAGCCCGGTGGCAGCCCCGACAGAGCCCCCGCGGAGGCCGTCGATTTCGCGCCGACGGCATCGCTGATTCGCGAACTCCTCGACCTCGGCCGCGTCGCGGCCGAGGTCGAGCCCGACCGCGGCGAGCCCCGCTGGGAGACGCTCGGGCTGATCGTCCGCGAGCTCGCCTGGATGGCCGTCTACGATCGTGCGAAGTTCGAACGATTGCAGTACGGCGTGCCGACCGACGAGTGGCTCGCCGCGGCGCGTCCGATCATCGATCTTCATCCCTACGGCGACACGGCGCTCCTCTATGCGAGCGATCCGGCCGTGCGGGGCAAGGCCACCGAGACGACGCTCGCCTACCGGCCGGACGTGCTCGAGCAGGCGATGCTCCCCTTTTTCGACCGCACGATTCCATTCGACGACAAGCGCCGGGCGACGCTGGGCCGGGTCGCCGCCCGATTCGTCGATGACACGGCCGGCGAACTGGCCAGGTTTCTCCGTTACACGACGGCCGATGAGGAGTCGTTCGACTACTGGCAGTCGCGACTGCGCCAGGTTTCACCGAACTGCCCCATGATTCAACTGACCGCGATCGCCCGGAGCCTCAAGCCCCGGCCCGGAGACGAAGACGAGATCGCCCGGCAGGCCGAGCAGTTCGCCTCCGTCGCTGCGAAGGTGGGTCGTCGCCACCTCGACCGCAAGGAATTCGACGAGGCGGACGCCCTCCTGGAGCGAGCCGCGAAGCTGTCTCACGACGGGCAGACCTACCAGGTCTGGGCGGAGGTGCACGCGCAGAAGGGGGACGACCGTCGCTGGCTGGAGGTGCTCGAAGCCGCCCTCGAGGAACCGGATTTCGGGCTCCAGCACGCCTCCATCCGCTGCGCGATTGCCAGAAAACTCCTCCATGCGGGAAAGGCGGAGCAGGCACTCCCCTACGCCGGGCAGGCTGCACGAACCTATTCCGGAGAAGGAATCGACCTCCTCGCCCAATGCCAGGAGGCGCTGCGGAAGTGGGATCGAGCCGAGGGCGTGCTGAAAGCGGGGTTCGAACGGTATCCGGGAACCGTCGGCTGGTATGCGTTCTGCCGCCGGACCGGTAAGGGCGACGCTCGGGCGGCCGAAACCCAACTCCGCCAGGTGTTGGAGTCGGGACAGCTCGACCGCATGCGGGCCACCGAGGCCGGCTACGAGCTCGCCCGACTCGCAGGCGATGCCACCGCCATGAGACGCGCCCTCGAGAACGCGCCCGCCGTGGCCGCCCACCCGAGCACCAGACTGCTGTTCCTCCTGAACGATCAGCCGCCGCCGACCGGCGCGGCCTTGAAAGAGCAGCTCGACGGAGTGATCGCGGCTGCGACCGCCGGCGACGGCCCGGGGGTCGGGGGCCCACGGCCCGAACTGGTGGCCCTGGCGAAAGCCCTTGCCGACGTGGGGCTGGAGCCGGCGGGCCGGCTCGATGCCGCACCGCTCCGGGCCCTGGCTGCGAAGCTCGACTCGCGCAAGCGCTGCTCGCTGCAGTATCTGCTCGGCCTCGTCCTCGAACGCGAGGGCCGAGACGATGAGGCCGTGGCCGAGTGGACCGAGTGTCTGAAGCTCGCCGACATCACCTATTCCATGCGGACGCTCGCGGGCGCGAAGCTCGTGGCCCGCGGCGTGTCGGCCGACGACTTTCCGCCGCTCGAGCCGATGACGGGAGAGTGACAAGCCGTGCGAAATCAGGCCGCCTGATAGATGCGGATGCCCACACGATCGATGTGGTCCCGCAGCGGGCGGTGAGTGATGCGGTCCAAGGTCTGCACCTCGAAGCGGTACGGAAGCGGCAGTTCGTCAAGTTCACCCGCGATTGCCTCTGCTTCGAGGGGGGTGACGGCACCGGTGACCGCAAGATCGACGTCCGACTGCGGCGCATGCGTGCCCTTGGCGCGAGATCCGAAGAGGATCGCCGCACAGACCCGCGGATGCCGTTCAAAAACGCCGCGGACGAGCGCGAGCTCATGGTCTGTAAGATGCGGTCGGCTCATCCGTCTCTCCTACCGGCGAGTAACCGGTGCACTTGGCGCAGGGCGGGCAAGTAGCGGCCGTGAATGGCACCTACAGCCTCCTCAAAATTGACCGGGTCATAGGTGTGCGAGAGCAGGTTGCGGTGATCGATCATGTCGACCCATGCCTGGCCGTCAACGAGAATTTTTGCGGCGAAGGCATCCTTGATCACCTGCCGTGGAGTAATCGAAGTGAGCACGATACCGCTCTCCTCCAGATAATCCTTGAGCGTCTTCCAGGCGAGTTCCAGCGTGTACTCAAATCGCTGGACGGTCCCTTCCTTCTCGAGCTGGTTGAGCGCGGCAGGCCCCCGCCGAAGGGCATCCTCGAGCAGCGAAAGCGCCCGCTCGAAGTTTTGGAACCGCTGCTGCCAGCGGACGTCGGGATCACGATTCATGGTTTTTATTTCAGGAGGTCCTTGAAGACCTTGCGGACCTTCTCCACCTTCGGTGCCGCCACGGCCTGGCAATATGGCTGGAAGGGATTGTTGGCGAAGTAGTCCTGGTGGTAGTCCTCGGCCGGGTAAAACGTGCTCGCCGGCGTCACCTCGGTGACGATCTTCGCAGGAAAGACGCGGGCCGCGTTCAGCTTCGCGATCACCTCCTCGGCGATCCGCTTCTGCTCGGCGTCGTGGTAGAACACGCCCGAGCGATACTGTGTGCCGACGTCGGCTCCCTGCCGGTTGAGCGTGGTGGGGTCGTGCGTGGCGAAGAACACCTCGAGCAGCTTCTCGAACGGCACGACCTGCGGGTCGTACTCGATCTCGATCGCCTCGGCATGGCCGGTGAGCCCCGTGCAAACCTGCTTGTAGGTGGGGTTTGGCACCTGGCCTCCGATGTAGCCGCTCGTCACACTCTTCACGCCCTTGAGTTCCGCATACACCGCTTCGGTGCACCAGAAGCACCCGCCGGCGAACGTGGCCTTCGCGAGCGTTGCCGCATCGTCCGCCGCGGTTCCGTGCCCAACACCGAAGCCCGTCATGATGCATGCTCCTGCCAGGATGATCGCCCGTCGCTTCATGGCTTGCGCCTCCTCGCTCGACCTGTCCCGCCCATTGTAGAGCCTTTCGCCGGATCGACGACGAACCGCAGCGGCTTCTCCGCCCATGCGCCGGCATAGCCCACACCGATCCGCGGCGTCCGGCTGATGGACCGCGGTGGAATCGGCTCACCCGCCTCAAACCACAGGCCGGTCGCCCTGGCGGCCGCCGCTCCGTCGAACGCCTTGTCGATCCCGAGCCCCCGCGTCACCCGCCCCGGCCCCATGAACTCGCCGGCCCCACGGATGAGCACGGCCGCCGGCACGCCCTCCGCGCCGGTCACGATATTCAGCATCCAGTGCATCCCGTAGCAGAGGTACACATACCAGCAGCCGGCCGGGCCGAACATCACGGCATTCCGCTTCGTCATCCCCTTCGACCCGTGGCAGGCCAGGTCGTGGGCTCCGAGATACGCCTCCGTCTCGAAGACGGCGTGCCTCGACACAGAGCCGCCCGGAGCCCGTACGACGAGCCATGCCCCGAGCAGGTCGCGGGCGACGCGGTCCGCAGGCCGGTCGAAGAACGCCTGAGACAGGGGAAAAGGTCGCTTCATGTCATCGTTTTAGGCGATCAGGTTTTCGGGTGCGAACAGCGTCTCGAGACCGTACGCATCCCTCGGGAGCCCGGGCGGATCGGGGGAAGTCGAGGCGAGTTGGCGTATCCTCGCCTCCGAAGCCGAGGCTTTCACCGTCCACCCGGGCGGCTTGGGCGCATCGGCACAATCTTCTAAGATGCCGCCCCCGAAACCCCGTGTGCGGAGCCCCGGTCATGGAAGCAGGCATCGTCGGACTGCCGAACGTCGGCAAAAGCACCCTCTTCAACGCCCTCACGCAGTCGAAGGCCGCCCAGAGCGCGAACTATCCGTTCTGCACCATCGAGCCCAACGAAGGCATGGTGAGCGTGCCCGACGGCCGGCTCGAGCGGATCACGAAGTTCATCCCGCCGCAGAAGGTGATCCCCGCCGCCCTCAAGCTCGTGGACATCGCCGGCATCGTGAAGGGGGCGAGCGAGGGGGAGGGCCTCGGCAACAAGTTCCTCTCGCACATCCGCGAGGTCGATGCGATCCTCCAGGTGGTCCGCTGCTTCGAGGATCCGGACGTGATCCACGTCGCCGGCAAGGTCAATCCCGTCTCCGACATGGAGACGATCGAGATCGAGCTCATGCTCGCCGACATCCAGCACCTCGAGAACCTCCTGCCGAAGGCGGAGCGGGCGGCGAAGAGCGCCGACAAGGAGGCCAAGCTCAAGGTGGAGGCGATGAAGAAGTGCCTCGCGCACCTCGGCGAGCAGAAGCCGCTCCGCACGCTCGTGCTCGACGAAGCGGAGAAGAAGGCCGTGAAGGAGTTCGGCCTGCTCACGGCCAAGCCGATCCTCTACGTCGCCAACGTGGATGAAGGCGACCTCGAAGGCAAAGGGCCGCTCGTGCAGCGGGTCCGCGAGGCGGCGAAGAAGGCGGGCGCGGAGGTCGTGCCCGTATGCGCCAAGCTCGAGGCGGAGATCGCCGAACTCGATCCGGCCGACCGGGCGGAGATGCTCGCCGGGGCCGGACTCACGGAACCGGCGCTCGCGGCCCTCGCCCGCGCCGCCTACAAGACCCTCGGCCTGCAGAGCTACTTCACGGCCGGCGAGAAGGAAGTCCGAGCCTGGACGATCCCCGTGGGCGCCCTCGCCCCCGAGGCCGCCGGCGTGATCCACACCGACTTCGAGAAGGGCTTCATCCGCGCGGAGATCTACTCGCTCGACGACCTTGAGCAGCACAAGACGGAGAAGGACATCCGCGCCGCCGGCAAGCTCCGCGTCGAGGGCAAGGACTACGTGATGCGCGACGGCGACATCTGCCACTTCCTGGTAAACAAGTAGATCGCGACGGACCTCCGTGTTTCGCCGGCTCGTGACTGCCCAGAGCGTCCCTATTGAGTTGAGGAGGCTTCGGGCTCCCCGTGTCTCGGGAGCCGGCGTATTTGACCAGCGAAGCCATGGATGGCGCAGTGCAGGCAAATCCGAGAGAGCCGAAGCCGGGCACCGGTCCGCCGTAGGCGGATTGGTCGGGCGGAGGCGAACGTCCGGCGACGGGATACGGGGAGCCCGAAGCCGGTTTGGGCGAGTTGATACATGACAGGCTGAAGCCTGTCCTACGGGCAGGCGTCAGGCGCTGATCGGGCGGGGGCGGGCTGGCGTCGCGGGCTCCTGCAGGTAGTCGGGGAGCCAGTCGTCGTCGCCCTCGTCGGTCGCCGTGACCGGGTGAGCCTCGTCGCCATCGTGCTCCTCCTCGATCGAGCCGCCGATGAAGGAATAGGCGACCGGGATCATGATCAGGATCAGCACCGTCGTCACCACTTCCCCGAACGTCATCGCCGCCGCCATCGGGATCAGGAACTGTGCCTGGAAGCTCTTGTCGAAGAGGAGCGGCAGGAGGCCGCCCACGGTCGTGATGCTCGTGAGGAACACCGGGCGGAACCGCACGCAGCCCGCCTCGCGGATCGCGAGCTTGAGCGGCCGGCCCTCGCGGACCCGCTGGTTGATGAAGTCGATGAGCACGATCGAGTCGTTGACCACGATGCCCGAGAGGGCGACCACGCCGAACATCGTGAAGAGCGAGAGCGGCATGCCGAGCAGGGCGTGGCCGAACACGGCGCCGGCCGCACCGAAGGGAATCGCCGTGAGGATGAGCAGAGGCTGGAGGTAGGAGCGGAACTCGATCGTGAGCAGCACGAACATCGCGAACACCGACACGATGAACCCAAGCCCGAGGCTGCGGAGCGAGTCGTTGGTCTGCTCCTGCTCGCCTTCCCAGCGGACCCGCACCGCCGGATTGTCCCGGAGGAGCGTGGGCATCAGTCGCTCTTGCAGGTCGGCCACGATCTGCCCCGATGTCAGGCTCGACGTGGCGTCGATGTCGGCGGTGATCGTGATCGACCGCTTCTGGCCGAGCCGATTGATCTCGGAATAGCCGCGGGCCGCCTTCACGTCGGCAAGCTCGCCGAGCGGCCGGGCGATGCCGTCGGCCCCGCGTACCTGCACGTCGTCGAGCGCCGCGAGCGACCGCCGCTCGTCCCGCGGATAGGTGACGAGCAGCTTCACCTCGTGGCGGCCGCGTTGCAGACGCATCACCTCCTCGCCGTAAAAGCTCGCCCGGATCGTCGAGGCGACGTCGGCGAGCGACACGCCGAGAGCCTCGGCCCGCGGCTTCACCTTCATCTGGTATTCCCACTTGCCGGGGCGGGAGTCGTCGTCGATGTCGATCACGCCGGGATACTCGGCGAGCCAGGCCTTCGTCTTCTCGACGGCGGTCTCGAGCTGACGGATCGACTCCTCGTCGGAGGAGGCGAGCAGTTTGAACTCGATCGCCTTGCCGGCCGGGCCGATGTTCTCGGTGGCGAACACGACGCTGTCGGCCCCTGGCAGCGTGCCGGTGGCCTTCCGCCATTCGCTCAGGAATTGGTCGCTCGTGACCGTGCGATTCGCGGCATCCTCGAGTTCGACGCTCACGGCGCCCATGTGGCTGCCGCCCATCTTCGCCTCGACCCCCGGCTTGCCCTGCATCTCGATGGAGCCGACGGAGGCGTAGACGAACGTCACGAGCGGCCGGCTTCCGGTGCCGAGCCGAGCGGCTGTTTCGTTGAGGGCCCGCTCGACCTCGGCGATGCCGGCTTCGGTGACGCTCGCCGGCGTGCCGTCGGGATAGACGAGGCGGGCCTGGATCCGCTTAGCATCGATCTTGGGGAAGATCTTGAACGGCGTGGTCCCACTGCGGATCAGGCCCACGGCGAGGATCAGGATCGACGCCGCACCGGCCAGCACGGCCCAGCGATTCTCGATGGCCATCTCCAGGGCCGGGGCATAGGCATGCTTCACGAACCACTTGAGGCCGTTGTCACAGGCCCGCTGCACGAACTGGAGCACCGGTAGGAGCGGCCGAAATGGCGTGCACAGCCACTGGAACACGCGGAGCACGAAACTGTCCTCGTGGGCGAGGTGGCCCGGCAGCACGAAGATCGCCTCGGAGAGCGACACGAGCAGCGTGGCGATGAAGGCGAACGGCATGACGGCGATGAATTTCCCCATCACGCCCGAGACGAAGAGCAGCGGCATGAACGTGATGACGGTCGTCATCACGCCCGACACCACCGACGGCACGATCTCCGCCGTGCCGTCGATCGCGGCCTGAATCGGCCCCTTCCCCATCTTGCGGTGCCGCTCGACGTTGTCGCTGACCACGATCGCGTCGTCCACGTCGATGCCGACGGCCATCAGGAAGGCGAACATCGAGAGCATGTTGAGCGTCTGGTCACCGGCGAACATCAGCGCCCCGGTGCCGAGCATCGACACCGGCACGCCCATCGCCACCCAGAACCCGACCTTGAGGTCGAAGAATAGCGCGAGAATCACGAACACGATGAGCAGGCCCTGCGTGCCGTTGGAGAGGAGCATGTCGAGCCGCTCGCGCACGTCCACCGATGCATCGGCCCAGGTCACCATCTCGTAGCCGGGGGGGAGTCGCGTCTCCGTGACGTAGTCCTTCACGGCGGCCACCATCGCCAGAAGGTCCTCGCCGGAGCTACGGTCCACCGACACGACGAGCCCGTGCCGGCCATTGATCCGGTTGCGGCCGGCCACGTCGGTGAAGCCGTCGCGCACGCGCCCCAGGTCGCCGACGGTGAGCACGAGGCCGTCGGGCAGCGTCACGAGCGGCAGCTTGGCGATCTCGTCGCCGGCATACTTTTTGTTTTTGCCGCGGAGGAGCACCTCTCCCCCCTCGCTGCGGATCGTGCCGCCGGGGAGTTCGAGATTCTCGCGGCGGATGATGTCGGCGACCGCCTTGAGCGAAAGGCCGTACTTGCGGAGCGTCTCCTCCGAGATCTCGACGGCGATTTCGTAGTCCTTGCCGCCCGAGATGTTCACCGCCGACACGGCCGGCAGGGCGAGGAGGTCGTCGCGGACACGCTCGGTCACGTCGCGCAGCTCGAGTTCCGACCGCTCGCCGCCGTCGGCCGAGGGCGGCGCGAGCACGCCCACCTTGATTGCCGGCGTGCGGAGCGTCACCTGCTCGACCTTGGGGTCTTCCGCCAACTCCGGGAAGCTCGGGATGCGCTCCACCTCGGAGCGAATCTCGCCCACCACCCGCTGCGGATCGTCCACCGTGTCGTTCATCTCGAACACGCAGTAGCCGCTTCCCTCGCGGGCGACACTCGTGATCTTCTTGATCCCGACGACGCTCCGGCAGGCTTCCTCGATCTTCTGGCAGATCCCCTCCTCCACCTCCTCGGGCGTCGCCCCCGGATACGGGACGGTCACGAGGGCCATCTCGAGGTCGAACTCGGGAAACACCTCGCGCCGCATCGACGAGAAACTCAGCCAGCCGATCACCATGATCGCCACGAGCAGGACGTTCATGGCGGGCGTGTTGCGGACGGTCCAGGCGATGATCGACTTCATGGCGTGGCCTCCGCCAGTTCCATGCCGTCGCGCGGGTTGGCCAACTGGCTGACGACGATGCGATCGGTCGGGAGCAGGCCGCTCTCCTCCTGGTCGTAGACGACGCGGCCGGCGGCGAGGTGGAACGGCCGCGGGTGGAGCACGTGCAACCGCCCCTCCCGCATCACGAACACGTCACCCGACGGCCGCACGGCCTCCTCCGGCACCGAGACGAGCGGCCGCGGCACGTCCACCTGCAGCCACACCTCGACGAACATGCCCCGCAGCAGCGACCGCGGCGCATCGGGGGGCAGCGTCGCAAGCGCCGCCCCGTAGCGGTCGAGGGCCCGTACGCGGGCCGGCTCGGGCACACGCACGCGGCAGGGAAGCGTGCGGGTCTTTTCATCGAGCCCCCGCCCTTCGTATCGCGAGAGCACCCCTTCCCATTCGTAGCGGCGATCGTCGATCGTGAACACGACCTTCGCCGGAGACTCCGGCACGTCCTGGCCGGCTCCGGCCTGCGCGTGGTCCTTACGGCCACCCCACACCCGGGCCACCTCGTCCATGCGGAGGTTGGTCTTCACCTCGGCGGAACTCGTGTCCTCGATCACGACGACGGGCGTGCCCTTGGCCACGAACGAATCCTGCTCCACCTTGTCTTCGACCACGCGGCCGTCGGCCGGCGCGGTGATCCGCGTGCGCGAGAGGTCGAGCTTGGCCTTCTCGAGCATGGTCGCCGCGAGTGACTCTGCCTCCACGAGCCGGTTGCGCCGCTTCGCGAGCACCCGCTTCTGCCCCTCCTGGACGGTGAGCGCGTTGGCTGCTGTCAACTCGTCGCGCACGGCCCGATCGTGCTCCGACTCGGTCACGATCCGACCGGCCTTCAGCGTGTCGAGCCGGGCCACTTCGCGCTTCGCGAGTTCGACCTGCCGGCGGGCGAGATCGATCGCCGTCGCGTTCTGCACGATCTCCTCGTCGATTTCCGCGATCATGAGTTTGGCCTGCGCGGCCTCGCGCTCGAGCCGCTCGACGTCGAGCTCGTAGTCACGGGGATCGATCTCGAAGAGGACGTCTCCCTTTTTGACCAGCTGCCCCTCGTTGCACGCCTCGGTCTTCCGCAGCACCCGGCCCGATACCTCGGCCGCGAGCGTGACCTCGCGGAGCGGCACGACGATGCCATCCGCCTCGATCTCGATCCGGCCGTCGCCGGGCTCGACGGCGGCGGTGCGCACCGGGACCGCCGCGGGCTCCTCGATCGTCTTCCGAGGCGGCGGCTTCGGGCCGCCGAGGGCCATGAACCCCCAGATCGCCGCACCGAGAATGACGAGCGGCAGCACCCAACGGAGAATCGCCCGGATGATGCTCATGTATTTCCTCCCTGCCGGAGCGCCGGCGATACGCCGAGCGCGGCGAGGGCGTAGGCGGTGACGTGATCCGCGAGTCGCCCCGGCGTGTGCAGCGAATCGATCTCCGCCTGCGGCACGAGCATGCCCACGACATCGCCCGCGGCCCGGTAGAGAAAACATTGGCCGATGATGCTCAGGGCGACGCGGCGCAGCTCCGGCTGCGAAAGGTGTCCGGCGCACAATTCGTCGAGGATGGAGACGAGCAGCGCGAAGTGGGGCCGGATGTAGTCCTCCACGAGTTCCCGGCAGGCGTCGGTGGGATGGAGCACCTCGCGCATCATGAGACGCACCTGCCACGGCGGCTGGCCGAGCCCGAGCATCCGCTCGAGCATGTTGGCGACGAAGTCGTGGAGTCGCTCCGCCGCCGGCTTGCCCGCGGGCCACTCCGGCAGCGGCACCTGCTTCACGCGGGCCTCATGGGCGTGCTTCACGCTCTCGATGTACAGCCGCCGCTTGTCGCCGAAGTAGTAGTTCACGGCCGCGACGTTGACGCCGGCCTCGAGGCAGATGTCGCGCACGGTGGCCGCCTCGTAGCCGTGCTCGGCGAACGCCTGGCCGGCCGCCAGCAGGATGCGATCGCGCGGGTCGTCGGCAGCCCGCGGGGCGCTGACGGCGGAAGCGTGGTCGTGAACAGTTGCCATGCTGGTTTTTAGGGCCTACGAGCGATTCAAACGGTCGTTTCAATCAACTGTATAGTGAGAGAACCGCAGAGCCAAGGGCGGAATAACAGGCCGTAGGACAGGCTTCAGCCTGTCAATGTCCTCCGAC
>JBBAVM010000011.1:0-51103 GCA_040397685.1 Pirellulales bacterium | reverse complement strand
GCTCGGCGACCGTAAGCCGGAGCCGACGCCGGGACGGCGGCGACGGCGCGAAGGCACGTCGTGGGAGCCGAGCTCGGCTCGGCGACCGTAAGCCGGAGCCGACGCCGGGACGGCGGCGACGGCGCGAAGGCTTAGAACGACAGCATCTGCCTGTATTCGCCGATGCGGCGGTCGAGGTCGCCGCGGTCGATGCTCGCGAGGCGGTCGAGGCTGAAGTCCTCGACCGTGAAGCTCGCCGTGATCACACCGTAGGCGAGGGCTTCCTTGAGGGCCTGCGGGTCGAAGCGGCCGAGCGATGCGAGGTGCCCCATCATGCCGCCCGCGAAACTGTCGCCGGCGCCCGTCGGATCGAGCACCTGTGGCGTGGGATAGGCGGGCATGACGTACATCTCGTGCTCGCTGAAGAACATCGCCCCGTGCTCGCCCTTTTTGATCACGACGAACTTCGGCCCCATCTTCCGCACGGCGTGGCCGGCCCGCACGAGGTTTTCATCCTCGGCGAGGAGTTTGGCCTCGGAGTCGTTCAGCACGAGGCCGTCGATCCGGCGGAGCAGTTCGCCGAGCTCGTCCCGCTGGATGTTGATCCAGAGGTCCATCGTGTCGGCGACGGTGAGCTGCGCGTCCGGCACCTGGTCGAGCACCGAGAGCTGCGTCGTCGGCGACGAGTTGCCGAGAAACACGAACTTCGCCTCCTTGTGGCTGCCGTTGAGCTTCGGCTTGAACTCGCCGAACACGTTGAGGTGCACCTCGAGCGTCTCGCGGTCGTTCATGTTCGGCAGGTAGCGGCCCCGCCAGCGGAACGTCTTGCCGCCCGGGATGACCTCGATGCCCGACGTGTCGATGCCGCGGGCTGCGAGGAATCGCGTGTGTTCCTGCGGCCAGTCCTCGCCGACCGTGCCGAGCATCTTCACGGGGGAGAAGAAACTCGCGGCGTAGGAGAAAAAGACGCAGGACCCGCCCAACACGTCGTCGCGGCGGGCGGTGGGGGTTTCGACGCAATCGAGCGCGACGCTTCCGACAACGAGCAGAGGCATGTGGGGTATCCAGTGGTGGGTGAGATCGACGACATTATGGGGTGCGGGCATCGAATGAGAAATCCCCGCCCACTCCGGAGCCACCACGGATGCTTCGCCCACTGGTGTTGTGTGCCTTCGCCCTTCTGCCCGCAATGCTCCACGCCGACGACTGGCCGCAGTGGATGGGACCGCGCCGCGACAACGAGTGGCGCGAGGACGGCATCCTCGACACCTTTCCAGCGGAAGGGCCACGCGTGCTGTGGCGCGTGCCGATCGCGGGCGGCTACGCCGGGCCGGCGGTGGCCGCCGGCCGCGTGTTCGTCACCGACTACGTGACCGACGCCGACGTGAAGGTGGCGAACTTCGAGCGGAAGACGTCCACGGGCACCGAGCGGGTGCTCTGCCTCGACGAGGCCACGGGGAGGATCCTCTGGAAGCACGAGTATCCGGTCACCTACACGATCGCCTATCCGGCCGGGCCGCGGTGCACGCCCACGGTCGATGGCGACCGCGTCTATACGCTCGGCGCCGAGGGGGATCTGTTCTGCTTCGAGGCCGCCACCGGGAAGATCGTGTGGTCGCGGGATCTGAAGAAGGACTACGCGACGAAGGCGGCGCTGTGGGGCTGGGCCGGCCATCCGCTCGTCGATGGCGAGCGGCTCGTGTGCATCGCGGGCACCGACACCGCCCATGCCGTCGCCCTCGACACGCGCACGGGCAAGGAGATCTGGCGGGCGGGCAAGGCTCCCGAGCAGGGCTATGTGCCGCCGTCGATCATCGAGGCCGCGGGCGTGCGGCAGCTCGTGCTCGTGAAGCCCGACGGCGTCTACGCCGTCGAGCCCGAGACGGGCAGGCTTCTGTGGGAGACGGCGTACGGCGCCGACAACGGCTCGATCATCATGACGCCCGTGCGGGTGGGCGAGCACCTCTACCTCGGCGGCTACCAGAACAAGAACCTGCTGCTGAAACTGAAATCCGACGCACCGGGCGTCGAGGTCGTGTGGCGGAACAAGCCCAAGCAGGGCATCTCCGCCGTGAACGTGCAGCCCTTCGTGGCCGACGGCGTCGTCTACGGCTTCCACGAAAATGGCGAACTGCGGGCCATGCGGGTCCCCGAGGGCGACTTCGCCTGGCGTGGCGGCGGGCCCCTGGGCGAACGGCCCCAGGGCTCGGGAACGGCGTTCATCACGCGGCACCGCGACCGGTTCTTTCTCTTCACCGAGACGGGCGACCTCGTGATTGCGAAGCTCACGCCGAAGGGCTACGAGGAACTCTCGCGGGCCCACCTGCTCGAGCCGACGAACGTGGCCTTCGGCCGGCCGGTCGTGTGGTGTCCGCCGGCCTACGCGAACCGCTCGATCGTCGTCCGCAACGACGCGGAGATCATCCGCGTGTCGCTCGCGAAGTGACGCGGCGCCGGGCCACCGCCACGAAGAGAACACCGCAGACGGCGACCACGAGCGCGGATGGCTCGGGGACGATCACGGTCTTCCACGCCAGGCCGTAGGTCTCGGCGGTGACGGGCGTGGCGCCGACGTCGTAGACCATGCTCGGCAGCGACACGCGGAGGCCGTAGAGCCCCGCGCCGGGGAGCGTGAATCGGAGGAACTCGGCATTGTTGTAGAGGCTCGACGATTCCGCCACGAGCGTGTCGAAGGCGCCGTTGACCACGCTCCACACCTGGAGGTCGAGATTCGCGAAGGCGGATCTCGTGCCGGTGTCGGTGGCTTGCGTGAACGTGCCGTCGGCGAACCAGTCGAGCGCCACCTGCAGCTCGGTGGGGGCGGCGAGCGTGGCGGAGAACGTGTAATCGGCGTGGCTCCCGACGCCGATCGAGCCCAGGTCCCAGCCGTTCGCGCCGATCGCACCGCCCGCCGTGCCGGACAGGTCCCGGATGTCGCCGAGGATGTAGGTCCGGCCCGCCGCGTCGAGATCGAGGGCGCCCGCGCCGGTCGCATAGTCGAGCGCCTGCGTCGTTCGGAGCACGCCGCCGGTGGTCGCTTGGCCGTTGTTCCAGCCGTCGGTCTGGGCGGAGGTGGCCATCAAGACGGCCTTCACGACCCGCGCATCGAGTGCGGTTTGCGGCATCCACCAGCTGTTCTTCGCGGCGTCCTTCATGAGGGCTACGCCGCCGGCGACGGTCGGGGACGCGAAGCTCGTGCCGTCCATGTTGACGAAATACCGGTCGGTGGGAGACGGGTTCTGTGTGTACTGCGGAAACGGGCCGAGGCCGCCCGTGGGGCCGAGGTAGGCCGCGAGAAATCCCTGCTCGCCGGGCGCGGCGATGTCCACCGCCGCCCGCACGCCCGTGAGCGTGGCGTTCGTCGCGGGGTTGTAGAAGTCAACGGCGCCCCGCGAGGAGAAGTCGGACGGGGTGCGGAAGTTCGTGCCGCCCACGCTGCCGACGGTGATGCCGTTGTAGATGTCGCCGGGGGCGCTCACGGGATCGACATCGCCGTTGCCCGCCGCTGCCACGAACGTGACGTTCGGGTTCTGGACGGCCAGCGCGTCGATCGCAAGCGATTCGGGTTCGGTGGCCGTCGGGTCGTAGCCGCCGAAGCTGCTGTTGATGACGTCGCAGGCGGTGCCGCTGATTCCCTGGAAGAACTGCCTGAAGACGGGGATCGTGGAGGCCGGCGTCGTCTCGAACGAGCCGATGCTGCTCGTGCTCGTCGAGTAGGCCGTCGCGATCGCGCCCGACCAGAGCCTAGCCCTCGGGGCCATGCCCATGCCGATGGAGGAGTATCCGGCGGGCACCGTACCCGAGGCGGCCACGTAGCCCGTGCCGGCGAGGACGTGGCCCACCATCGTGGCGTGGAAGTCATACTCCCCTGCGACACCCGTGCCGGCCACTTTCCGCTCGACCGCCGGACCGAGGCCCAACCCGGAGCGGTTGAACACCTCGTGGCTGTCCCAGATGTATCCGGCCTCGATGTTGCCGATGACCGTGGAGCCGCCGTAGAAGCCGCTGTTGTAGAAGACGCCGGCGCCGACATCGACGTTGACCCACGAATAGGGCCCGGTCGGATAGGGTCCGGAGACATACTCGCCACGGGCGAAGGTCGTGGCCGTCTCGCCGTGGCACGCCGTGGGGAGATGGCAGGCTGCGGCGAGAAGCAGCGCAAGCGTTGACAGATGACACCGCGACCGCCGGATGCCGCGGCATCCGCAGATCGGTCCCGCTCGGTTGAATACCTTCATGAGCGGCGCCGCAATGGTGATCCTTGCCCCCTTCAACTGTAGCTCAGCTCTCCACGGCTGCAAAGAAAAAGTCTTGACTTCCGATCTTGCCGAGCGGGACTGTCTTTGGGGGTCGGGCGGCCGGCTTTGGACTCCCGATGTCCCGGCGTCGGCTCCTGAGGGAGGGGCAACCCCGAAGCGGTTGTACGGAAGCCCGAAGCGCCAGCGAGGGAATCGCTCTCTCCCTCGCTTCCGTTCGGGCTTCGGTCGGGGGAGGCGAGGGGTTGCCTCTACCATGGAGCCGGCTTGACCGGGCCCCTTCATGGGCAACATGGCATCGTGGCTTTTCCCCGGAGCCGAGCTTGGCTCGGCGACCGTAAGCCCGAGCCGACGCCGGGACGGCGGCGACGGCGCGAACAAGTGACAGGCTGAAGCCTGTCCTACAATTGGGGCATGAAGTCGCTGACCGAGCATCTGACATTCACGATTCCCGCACGGGTGGGGTTCGTGAACATCACGCCCCAGGTCGCCGAGCTCGTGGCCCGCTCCGGCGTGCGCGAGGGGCTGTGCCTCGTGAATGCGATGCACATCACGGCCAGCGTGTTCATCAACGACGACGAACCGGGGCTCCACGACGACTACGCGGCGTGGCTCGAGAAACTCGCCCCGTTCAATCCCGATCCCCGGGTCTACCGGCACAACCGGACCGGGGAGGACAACGCCGACGCCCATCTCAAGCGGCAGGTCATGGGCCGCGAGGTGGTGGTGGCGATCACGGATGGGGCGCTCGATTTCGGACCGTGGGAGCAGATCTTCTACGGGGAATTCGACGGCCGCCGCCCCAAGCGGGTGCTCGTGAAGATCATCGGCGAGTAGGCCGGCGGGCGAGGGGCGAGGGGGTCGGCGAATGCTCGAGGAGCATGGGCCGCCCCGGCCCCGCGACGAGACTTTTGCCGCCCCTGAGCACATGCGCCGTGGGATACCACGGAAATTCTGCTTGTCACGCCGGGCCGAAGCCGATAGTATACCCGCGTTCAGTGTGCGGTTCCGCGGCAAATCGCTCGATTTATGGTGGCGAAGCAACCACCCCGACGACGTGCCGGGAAGCGCGGGAGGCAAGCGCCATGGTGACGGCAACAGCAGGAGCGAACGGACGGATGGCAAAGAAGCAGGCAGAACCGAAGTCGGCGGCCGAGAAGCGGCGCGGAGCCAAGGCGGCCCCGTCTTTCATGGACGAGAACCCCGTCCTGAGGAACACGCTCGCCCAGATCGAGAAGGAGTTTGGGGCCGGATCGATCATGCCGCTGGGTTCCAACGCCCAGGCTCCGATCGAGGGCATCTCGTCGGGCAGCCTGTCGGTCGATCTCGCACTCGGCGGAAAAGGCTTCCCCCGTGGCCGCATCATCGAGATTTTCGGGCCCGAGTCGTCAGGCAAGACGACACTCGCGCTGCACGTGGTGGCGTCGGCACAGCGGGCGGGCGGGATCGCGGCGTTCATCGACGCAGAACACGCTCTCGACCCCAGCTGGGCCAAGAAGTTGGGCATTTCGCTCGAGAACCTCCTCGTCAGCCAGCCCACGAGCGGCGAAGAGGCGCTGCAGATCGCTGAGTTGCTGATCAAGAGCAACTCCGTCGATGTGATCGTGATCGACTCGGTGGCGGCGCTTGTGCCCCAGAAGGAACTCGACGGCGAGATCGGCGACTCCGTCGTCGGCATGCAGGCCCGGCTCATGAGCCAGGCGATGCGAAAGCTCACGGGCGCGATCGCGAAGTCGAAGACGACGGTGATCTTCATCAATCAGATCCGCGAGAAGATCGGCGTGATGTTCGGCAGCCCGGAGACCACGCCGGGCGGCAAGGCGCTGAAGTTCTATGCGTCGTGCCGCGTGGACGTCCGCCGGATCGGGGCCCTCAAGGACGGCGAGGACGTCGTCGGCCAGCGGGTGCGGGTGAAGGTCGTCAAGAACAAGGTGGCGCCGCCGTTTCGCATCGCCGAGTTCGACATGATGCACGCCGACGGCATCAGCATCGAGGGCGACCTCCTCGACCTGGCGATCGCCGCCAAACTGGTCGATAAGACCGGCACCTGGCTGCGGTACGGCGAGACGCACCTCGGCCAGGGGCGGGAGAAGGCCCGCATCTTCCTCAAGGAAAACCCCGCGGTCGCCAAGGAACTGCGGGAGAAGATCCTGGCGAGCAAGGAGGCCGTGATCGCGGTCGAAACCGGCGGCGGTGACGCCGAGTCGGCCGACGCCGAACCGGCGGACGGCGATGCCGACGAATAGGCGGCGACACGGTCCGCGATCGGCCCCATGATTCATCCGCCCACGAGTGGCCGACCCAAGCGGCCGCTCGTGGGCGGAGTCGTTTGCACTGAAGACCGACGACATCGCGGCGGGGATGGGCAAGTGCGGCGACATGGCAGGGGGCTGCCTGCCGCCCCCTCCAATCTGCCCTTGTGGGCCGGTCCGGCCAGCGACTATTGCCCTTGCTCCACTCGCGGCCACTTCGCCGCGAAGCCTCCGGAGCCCACCTTCCATGGCCGCCTCTCGTCGCAACCGCCGCTCCCGTCCCGCGCCTCCAATGGCGACCGGTCCGGAGCGGCTCGAGTGCCGGGCCATGCTCACGGCATCCGCGGCCGATGCCGTCATCGAGGTGACCGCGACGGCCGCCGACCCGGCGCCGTGGCTGACGTACGCGCAGCAAAGCCCGCTGGGCTCGCTCGTGCTGCGGGTCGTACTGAGCCCCGGCAACAGTCCGACCGCCGAACCCGCGACGACCATGCAGGTGCTGCAGGCGACGTTTAACACTTCGAAGTCGGCCGGTGGGCAACCGCCGATCCAAATCGGCGGAGTGACGAATACCATCCCGGGATCGAGCGGCCCCGACCAGCCGATCGCCGACCCGCAATTTACGGGTGTCGTGTTTCCCGGCCAGGGCGTGCCGGTGCTCCCCACCGACACCTGGCCCAAGCCCATCGACGCGCTCGAGGGCACGCCGCCTCGTCGGACGCATCCGATCCAACCGCCGTCGGCGGCCTGTTCGGGGCCCTCGACGGTCAGGGCAGCCCATCGGCCGGAGGCGACCCCACCGCCGGCCTGGCGACCCTCCTCGCCTTTGCGGCCCTCGCGGGTCTCGCCATGCCGACTGCCGGGCCGAACGTGACACTCGCCAACGACACCGGAGCCAGCGACGGCGACGGGATCACCTCCGACGGACGTCTCGACGTCACGGCCGCCCCGGGCGACAAGATCCAGTATTCCGTCGACCATGGAAAAACGTGGAAGACGTCATTCAAGCCCGTCCCGGGCAAAAACAGTGTGGACGTGCGCACCGTCGATGCATCCGGCACGGCGTCGCCGGCCACGACCTTCGCCTTCACGCTCGACCGACGGGCGCCCGCGACGCCTCGCCTGGCGCTCACGATCGACAGCGGCCGATCGGCCAGCGACTCGGTCACAAACGTGGCCGACCCGACGGTGGGTCGCCGCGAGGCGGACGCGACACTGGAATACTCCGTCAACGGAGGTCGTTGGACCACGGAATACGCACCACTGGAGGGCCGTAACGTGGTCCGCGTCCGGCAGATCGACCTCGCCGGAAACGTCTCGAGGCCGTCGAATCCGCTCACCTTCAGGCTCGACACCCAGTCGGCGGCGCTCGTGGTTGCCTCCCGCCTCGTGTCGCCGCGACCGGGCGGATCGCTCCCGTTCGTCGGCATGGAGCGGGGCGCCGTCGTGCAGTATTCGATCGACGGTGGCACCTCCTGGAGCCAACGGCGGCCGGCCGCCGCGTTCCGTGGCACGGCGCTCGTGCGCCAGGTAGACCTCGCCGGAAACCAGTCGGCAGCCACCTTGATCACGTCCTGACCGCCCTTGGACGGCCTCCCGCGCCGACAGGTCGGTGCGCCAGCGGTATAGTGTCGGCGTTTCCGCCGTCATTCCGCGCCCCCAGGACCCCAACGCCCCATGAAGGCCGACGAACTCCGCGAAGCCTATCTCTCCTTTTTCGAGTCGAAGGGCTGCGTCCGCCGCCCGAGCGACGTGCTCGTGCCGCGGTGGGATCCGTCGGTCTTGTTCACGCCGGCGGGCATGAACCAGTTCAAGGACCACTTTCTCGGCAAGTGCAAGCTCGAGTTCACCCGGGCCACCACCTGCCAGAAGTGCCTCCGCACCGGTGACATCGACAACGTCGGCCGCACTGCACGGCACCATACGTTCTTCGAGATGCTGGGGAACTTCAGCTTCGGGGACTATTTCAAGCGCGACGCGATCCACTGGGCGTGGGAATTCCTCACCGCGAGGAACTGGCTGAACATCTCCCCCGAGAAGCTCTCCGTCACGGTCTACCAGGACGACGACGAGGCGTTTCGCATCTGGGCGGAGGAGGTGGGCGTGCCCGCCGTGAAGATCACGCGGATGGGCGAGGACGACAATTTCTGGCCGGCGAGCGCGCCCTCGCAGGGCCCCGACGGCGTCTGCGGCCCGTGCAGCGAGATCTTCTATCGCATGCCCGACGGGAGCGACGTGGAGATCTGGAACCTCGTGTTCACGCAGTTCAACCGCGTGGGTCCGCCACCGGACAACCTCCGCCCGCTGCCGAGCCGCAACATCGACACCGGCATGGGGCTCGAGCGCACCGCCGCAATGCTCCAGGGCGTCGATTCCAACTTCCATATCGACATCCTGCGGCCGCTCGTCGAGGCCGTGGCCGACGTCTGCGGCCGCCGCTACGTGCCCGCCGACGACGACGGCCGACGGATGCGGCGGATCGCCGACCACGTCCGGGCCTGCACGTTCGCGATCCACGAGAACGTGCTGCCCGGCAACAACGAGGAGAAATACGTCGTCAAGCGACTGCTGCGCCGGGCCGTCCTCGACGGCCGCCAGATGGGCATGCGCGAGGCCTTCCTCCACAAATTGCCCGGCACCGTCGCGAGCCTGATGCGGAATCCCTATCCCGAACTGGCCGAGACCGCCGAGAGGGTCGCGGGCGTCATCAAGCGCGAGGAGGAGGCATTCCTCGGCACGATCGACGGTGGCCTCGACCGGATCGAGAAGCTGTTCCAGGCCATCGAGAAGTCGGGGGCCGGGCTGGTCGGCGGGGCCGAGGCGGCGGAGCTCTACACGACCTACGGCTTCCCGCCGGAACTCCTCGAGACGCTCGCCGCGGAACGCAACTGCGCCTTCGACTGGAACGGCTTCCGCGAGGCGATGGACGCGCACGGGCAGCGATCGGGCGCCGGCAGCCGGGCGGAGGTGTTCACCTCGGGGCCGCTCGACGCCCTCAAAAAAGCGATGCACGGGTCGGAATTCGTCGGCTACGAGACGCTCGATACCGCCGGCAAGGTGATCGGCATCATCGCGCAGGACCGGCTCTGCGACAGCCTGCGCGAGGTGGGCCACGCGGCCCCCGTGACCGTGGTCCTCGACCGCACGAGTTTCTACGGCGAGTCGGGCGGCCAGGTCGGCGACACCGGCACGCTCACGTGGCAGGGAGGGGTGTTCGAGGTCATCGACACCCAGCGCGAGGGCGGCTTCATGCTCCACATCGGCCACCTGCGGCAGGGAACGCTCGACCTGGGCCACGTCGTCGAGGCCCGCGTGGACGCCGCCCGGCGAGCCGCGATCCGCCGGGCCCATTCCGCGACACACCTCATTCATGCGGCCCTCCAGCACTACCTCGGCCCGCATGCCGTGCAGCAGGGCTCGAAAGTCGATGCCGACCTGCTCCGCTTCGACTTCTCGCACACGAGCGCCGTCGGTGCGGACACGCTGCGTCAGATCGAGACGATGGTCAACGAACATACGCTCGCCGCCGTGCCCGTCGGGGCCCGGCTGCTCCCGCTCGCGGAGGCCCGCCACGCCGGCGCGATGATGCTCTTCGGCGAGAAGTATCCGGACGTCGTGCGGATGGTGACCATGGACGGCGTGAGCCGCGAACTGTGCGGCGGCACGCACGTCTCCAGCACCGGCCAGATCGGCATGGTGAAGATCACGGGCGAGGAAAGCGTGTCGGCAGGGACGCGCCGCGTCACGGCCGTCACCGGCCTCAGGGCCATGGAGCGGCTGCGGCAGGCCGAGGGCGTGCTCGCCGAGAGCGCCGCCGCGCTCAAGGTGCCGACCGTGGAGCTTCCGGCTCGCCTGGCGGCCGTCGTGAAGGAACTCAAGGACCTCAAGAAGTCGAAGGGCCCCGCGCCGGCTGCCGCCCTGTCGGTGGACGACCTCATCGCCTCCGCCATCGACGTCGGCGGGACAAGGATCGTCGTCGCGGACGCCAAGGGGGCCGATGCGGCCGCGATGCGGCAATGCATCGACCAGTTGCGGCGCAAGGCGAGCCCGATCGCAGTGCTCTTGGGATCGAGCGAGGCCGACAAGGTCACGCTGGTGGCGGGCATCTCCCGGGAACTCGAGGCCCGCGGCCTGTCGGCCGGCACGTGGATCAAGGATCCGGCGGCGATCGTGGGAGGGAAGGGGGGCGGCAAGCCCGATCTCGCCCAGGCCGGCGGCAAGCTGGTGGACAAACTTCCCGACGCCCTCACGGCCGCCCGCGCGTCGATCGAGAAACTCGTAGGACAGGCTTCAGCCTGTCAGTGACCACGCCAGCCTGCCGGTGACGTGGGCTCGCAGACTGTGGAACAAGTCTGCCGGAGCAGGATGCGACGATTGCCGACCGTGGAAACCCTCGGCGTTTCCCCCGGTCGGCCAAGTGGAAAAAGGTCATGGATGACTTTTTCCACGTCCAGCGAGCGCCGGTCGGCGACCGCGAACGGCTGACGCCCTGTCCTACGCGAGCTTCTCGAGGGCGGCGAGGGCGGCGTCGTAGTCGGGCTCGCTCGCGACCTCCTTGACGACCTGGGCGTATTGGACGACGCCCTTGGAGTCGAGCACGAACACGGCTCGGGCGAGGATCTTGAGTTCGTCGATGAGCACGCCCCAGTGCGTGCCAAACGAGCGATCCATGTAGTCGCTGCCGCTCCGCATCGCCTTGATGTCTTCGGCGCCGCAGAAGCGGTTCATCGCGAAGGGCAGATCGAGGCTCACCGTGAGCGCCGTGACCTTGTCGCCGAGGGCGGCGAGCCGCTTGTTGAACGTCTTCGTCTGCACCTGGCAGACGGGGGTGTCGAGCGAGGGGACCACGCTGATGAAGGCGGGCTTGCCGAGCAGGTCGGCCTTCTTGATGTGGTTCATGCCGCCGTTCTCATAGCACACGACGTCGAAGTCGGGAGCCGGGGCGCCGACTTTGACCTCGTCGCCGACGAGCGTGAGCGGATTGCCCTTGAACGTCACCGCGCCGTGCCGACCCATCTGCGTGTCTCCTCGAATGAGCGGAAGTGTATCGGAATCAGTGTGGCAGTATTGCCGCGCCGTGGCCGCCGGCAAGCGCCCCCGCCCGATCCCGCGGCCGCGACGAAATTCGGGGCGGTTGCTACGATGCGTCGGCAGGGCGTCGGCGGCGATGCCCGCGAGCCACCCAGGAATGAGCCGTGCGCGCGATCGGTCGATTCGGACAACTGCTCGGACTCGGCATCCCCGTGTTCGCGGTGGTGCTGCAGCTCGGCGGCAGGCTGCTCCCGAGCCAGATGCTCGTGATGCTCGTCGCGGCGGTCTGCGCCTTCTGGATCGGACGGATCCTGGAGGGATACGCCCAGGCATGATGCACCCGCTCCTGCTCGCCCCCGTCTACCGCCGCTACCTCTGGGGCGGCCGGCGGTTCGCGACGGAACTCGGCCGCGACCTTCCGCCTGGCGACGACTTCGCCGAGTCGTGGGAACTCGTGGACCGCGGCGCCGACCAGAGCGTCGTGGCCGCGGGTCCGCTCGCCGGATGCACGCTCGGCGAATTGGTCCGCGACCGCGGCCGCGAACTCCTGGGCAGGCACGCACCCCTGCCGGCCTTTCCGCTCTTGTTCAAGTTTCTCGACGCCTCGCGTGATCTTTCGGTGCAGGTGCATCCGGACGACGAGCGCGCAGCCCGCCTCGTGCCGCCGGACCGCGGCAAGACCGAGGCCTGGTACGTCGTCGATGCCGTGGCCGGGAGCCGGATCTATGCCGGACTCGCGCCGGGGGTCGATCGCGACCGGCTCGCTGCGGCCATCAAGGCGGGCCGCTGCGACGAGGTGCTGCACTCGTTTGCCGTCCACCGTGGCGACTGCGTGTTCATCCCGGCCGGAACCGTCCACGCGATCGGGGCGGGGCTGCTCGTCGCCGAGATCCAGCAGTCGAGCGACGTGACCTATCGGCTCTTCGACTGGAACCGCACGGGGCCGGATGGCAAGCCGCGGCCGTTGCACGTGGAGGCGGGCGTCGAGGCTGTGACGCGATTCGGCCCGGTGGGGCCGGTCACACCCACGGCCACGACCGATCCAGCGGTGACACGGCTGGTGGAGAACGAGTTCTTCGTATTCGACGAGGTGCATGTGCGGGACTCGTGGGCCGGCGAGGGGGACGACGCGTGCCACATGCTCACCGTCCTCGCAGGGACGGTCCTGCTCGAGGACCACTGGAAGCTGCCTCCAGTGGGCCGCGGCCGCACGCTGATCCTGCCGGCGGCGAGCGGGCGGCAGACGCTCCGCGCCGTCCCGGGCCAGGCCGCCACGCTGCTCCACGTCGCCCTGCCCGAGCCGCGACGCTGACGAGGCATCCTCCCGGCCTTGCGTCTCGGCCCCGTATCTCCGGCTTTTCGCGTGGGAAACCGGCATTGGCCGGAGGTCGTGACGGGGCCTACAGTCCCGGCCATGGTCGCCAGGCTTCTGCTCATCGCCGTGCTCGTATCCGCCACGGGTGGCTGCGCATCGCTCGGCAAGCCCGACTGGCTCGATCCGGGGCCGGCCGCCAATCAACGGCGCAAAGCGGTGCGGTTCGACCCTTATCTCCAGGACGACATCGCCCCGTCGCAACTGCGACTGCCGCTCATGGATGGGACGCGGCCGCGCGACTTCCTGGAGCCCGTTCCGGAGGTCCGCCGCGCGCGGTGGTGGTCGCCGGTGCGCTGAGGCGGCCCGGTGCGCAGGCCCCCGCCCGGCGGGAGCGCCGCTGGTGTATCATCGCAGCGACGATTTCCGCGGCCTGCGGGATCGACCGATTCGCCGCATCGCCGAGGACCTTCCCTTGCCCTCCCCAAACCCATCCGACAAGCCGTCGCGCATCACGTCGCGACGCCGCCCCGCCCCCGGGCGGCCGCCCGGGGCCCGACCCGCTCCCTCGCTTCGTGAACTCGCCGACGACGGCCGCGAGCGGCTCCAGAAAGTCCTCGCCGCGGCCGGACTCGGGAGTCGCCGAAACTGCGAGGAACTGATCACCACCGGCCGCGTCGAAGTGGACCGGCAGGTGGTCACGCTGCTCGGCACGCGGGTCGATCCGCGCCGGCAGGAAATCCGGGTCGACGGCGAGCGGCTGCCCGACCCGAAGCGGGTCGTGTTCATGCTCAACAAACCCGTGGGCGTCGTGACGACGAACTACGATCCCTCCGGACGGCCCCGGGTCGTCGATCTCGTCCCGGGGGAGCACCGGCTGTTCGCGATCGGCCGTCTCGACCGCATGAGCGAGGGCCTGATCCTCGTCACGAACGACGGCGAACTCGCGAACCTGCTCGCCCATCCCCGGTATGGCGTGGAAAAGAAGTACCTCGTGCAGGTGGCCGGCGTGCCGACACCCGAAACCCTCGACAAGCTGCGCCGCGGCATCCAGCTCGCCGAGGGGACGGCCCGAGCCCAGCACGTGAACCTCAAGTCGCAACACAAGCAGAGTGCGGTGCTGGAAATGGTGCTCGACGAGGGCAAGAACCGGGAGATCCGGCGCATGCTCGCCCAACTCGGGCACAAGGTGCACCAACTCAAGCGGATCGCGGTCGGGCCGCTCACGCTCGGCGGCCTGTTGCCGGGACAGCATCGGCTCCTCGCGTGGGCCGAGATCGACACGTTGCGGCGCGACGCCCTGGCACATGTGGGGGCCGCCCCCGAGCGTCCGGCGGCCCGCACTCCGCGGGCCGGCCAGCGCCGGCCCGACGGCCGCCCCGGCCGATTCGGCAGGCAGCGGCCAGGGCAGGGGCAGGGAGCCCGAAGCACGGGAGCGGGGCCCCGGCAACGCCCCGGCGGCCGCGATGACGACCGCGGCAGCCGTCCACCGCGGCCGGCCCCTCGCCCCCGCAAGCGTCCTGGCAAGGCATCCGCATGGAGAAAGCCCAGGAGTTAGAACATTCGTCGCCCACCGGCTCGGGGGCGGCGAAAGTCTCCTCGCTTGGGCCGCGACGGCCCAACGCTCGTCGAGCGTTCGCCGACCCCCTCGCCTCGCCGCTTGTTTCCCGCTGCCGTTCGATTTCCTGCTTCCGTTCGACTTGAATGCTTAGCTCTCCCACATCCTGCTTCGCCGACGCGGCCAGATATCTTTCGGCCCGCGTGGTCTTCAACCGGCCGATCGCCGAGCGCACGTTTCGCATCCGCCTCGAGTGTGCGCCGATCGCGGCGGCCGCCCGGCCCGGACAGTTCGCGATGCTGCGGCTGCCCGACCGCTCGGACCCGCTGCTCGCGCGGCCGCTTGCCTTCTACGACACGTTTCGGTCCGCGGATGACGAGCGGCCGGACGGGCCTGCGGACAGTCGGCGCTATGCCGACTTCATCTATCTCGTGCACGGGAAGTTCACGACGGCCCTCCAGCACGTCGCCGCCGGGGCCGAGATCGCCGTCTGGGGGCCGCTCGGCAACGGGTTTACCATCGTCCCGGAAGCAGCCCATCTCGTCCTCGTGGCGGGAGGCATCGGCCAGACGGCGCTGCTCGCGCTCGGCAGGGAACGACTCGGCGGGGCTGCGTACGGCGACGGCCCGCCCGCGGCGTCCGCGCGTCGGGTCACACTCTGCTGGGGGGCCCGGTCGAGCGCGATGTTCGGCGCGATGGAAGACTTCCGTGCCGCCGGCATCGACGTGCAGCTCGCGACGCTCGATGGCTCCGCAGGGCGGCGTGGCACCGTCGTAGACCTGCTCGATACGCTTCCCGGCCTCGCCACGAGCCGCGGCGAGACGCACGTGGCGTGCTGTGGCCCCGAGGGGATGATGGCGGCGGTGTCACGCTGGGCGGCCGCGCGTGCCATCGGTTGCCACGTGTCGCTCGAAGCGCCGATGGCCTGCGGCATCGGAATCTGCTTCACCTGCGTCGCGCGGGTCCGCGACACTGCCGCCGACCCGTGGGACTACCGCCGCACCTGCATCGAAGGTCCCGTGTTCGAGGCATCGCGCATCGTCTGGGAACCCTGAGCCCGCCCCTCGGCGAGGCCCTGCTCCAGGACCCGGTTTCAGGCCTTGGTCTTCGGCTTCGCGGCGGTTCCTCCGGCAGCGGCCTTCACGCGGGCGGACAAACGCGACTTGAGGCGGGCGGCACGGTTCGGATGGATGGTCCGCTTGGCGGCAGCCCGGTCGGCCTTGCGGGCGACGAGTTTGAAGTGCTCGCGGGCTGCGGCGACGTCGCCGCTGGTCAGCGCCGCCAGCACCTTCTTCAATTCCGACTTGATCTCCGACTTGATCGCCCGATTCCGCTCGCGGGCGCGGAGATTTTGGCGGAGTCGCTTCTTGGCACTGACCGAATGGGGCATTCCGAATCCTCGAAAGGGGGTGACGAAACGTGGGGAGGCGGCGGGGACACCGGGCCCTGAGCCTCACCCGGAGGGCCTGTTATCTTTCCCCGGAGCGAGTTTGTCCAGCCGCTGGGCCACGTCGCGGTATCCGAAGTCGAGTCCGGCCAGCGTGGAGAGGTATTTCCGGGCGGCATCCTTGTCGTCGAGCCCGGCCGCCAGAACCCCGGCCCGGTAGAGGGCCCGCTTGCGCAGCTCCATTTCGCGGTCAGTGAGCGTCTCGACGGCGACGACGTAGTTTTGCATCGCCAACTGGTACTGCTTGATCTTCTGGAAGCACTCGCCGAGTTCCAGGGACACCGAACCCTTCCGACGGGGATCCTGGAGGGCGTCCTGGAAGTGCCTGATCGCCTCGACGTGGTTGCCCGCGGCCTTGAGCCGCAGCGCCAGTTCGTAGCGCCACGTCAGGTTTTCAGGATACCGTGTGCAGCGGGCGGAGTAGATCTCCACCTCGTGCTTGAGGAGCGCCGCTCGCAGCCGTTCGAGCGTCTCGCGATGGGCCGGCGTGTCCTCCGCCTGGAGCCGCTGCTCGGCCACGTGCACGCGATGCCGTGCCCAACGCAGCTGCCGGTCTTCCACGTGCTCGCGCACCTTGAGATCGTTGCCGGACGCCGCCAGCGCCTTGAGGAGCACCGCCTCCGCCTCGCCGACGTCCGCTTCTCGCTCCAGGAGGTCGGCGAGTTCGAGATACGCTTCGATCTCCGCAGGCTTCTCCTCGATCGCGTTGCGCAGTGTTGCGATCCGATCACCGGGCTGCGGCGTGGCCTGTCCGGCGCCGGCCGCGCCCTTCGCCGCGGCCGGCGTGCCCCGGCCCGTCATGCCGTGCCCTGCGACAATCGTCTTCTCGACCTGCAGCCGCGCGATCTCGCGCTGCGCCTCGTCGGCCAATCCCTTCACGTTCGAAACGCGCACCCAGCAGGCGATCGCCTGGTCGAACTCGCCGTGATTCGCAAGAAATCGGGCACACTGCCGATTCACCTCCGCATCGGCCGGCACGACGTCGAGGGCGTTCTTGAGATAGACCCGCTGGGCGTCGGCGAGTTGCAACTGGCCACAGGCTTCGGCGATGGCCAGAAGGACGAGGTGGTCGGAGGGGTTCGACTTCAGGATGTCGATGCCCTGCCGGATGACCTCCCGCCACTGGGCCTTGTCGGCCAGCTTCTTCAGCCCGCCGGCCTTGGACATCGGCCACAGGCCGCTCAGGCCGCCGGCCTTCTTCGCGCCGTGCTTCTTCCGCAGCACGGTCAGCAGACTCTGCAGATAGACGGCATTGCCAGGATCACCCAGGACGCACTGCGAGAACATCTCGATGGCGTAGTCGAGGTTCGTGGCGGCGTTCTGCGTTCCCCGCTGGAAGCACTGCGAGAGCCTCGACCGCTCGGCGGGTGAGAGCTGGGCCGTCGTCGGCGGGACCGGCACGCTCCCGGGGTTCGAGGCGGCCGCGGGAGACTCGTTCGGCATGGCGACTGGCGGTGGCACCGGTGGAATCAGGACAGACCGTTCCACCGGGTATGATGCGGGGGAAAACGAGCTTCGAGTGTAGTGACCGTGCCTCCGCCCTCAAACACCGTGCCCGCGATCCCGGCATCCCCGCCCCCGGCGGCCGTCGGGACAGTCGTCTTCGTAGGCGCCGGCCCCGGCGACCCCGAACTCCTGACGCTGCGGGCCGCCGAGTGCCTCCGGCAGGCCGACGTGATCGTGCACGACACCCTCGTGCCGGGGGCCGTACTGGCCGTCGCCGGCCATGGTGCAGCCCGCATCCCGGCGCCGCGGCCCCGATCGACTGCGGAGGATGCAGGGATCGCCGTGGGCCGCCTGCTCGTGGAACTCGCCCGGCGGCATCGCCTCGTCGTCCGGCTCAAGGGTGGCGACCCGGCCGTGTTCGCCCGCCTGTCGGAGGAGCAGCAGCCGCTTCGGGAGGCCGGCATCGCCTGCGAGATCGTGCCCGGCGTGACCGCCGCGCTCGCGGCGGCGGCCGCCGCCGGAGTGCCGCTCACCAGCCGCTCCGCGGCATCGAGCGTCACGTTGCTCACGGGCCACGAAGCCTACGACAAGGACGCACCGCTCGACTTCGCCGCCCTGGCCCGGCTGCCGGGCACGCTCGTCATCTACATGGGCGTGGAGCAGATCGCGACCTGGTCGCAGAACCTCATGGCCGCCGGGAAACGGGGCGACACCCCCGTCACGGTGGTGAGTCGCTGTGCATGGCCCGACCAGAGGCTGTGCGTCATGACGCTGGCCGAGTGCGGTGCAGCGTTCGACCGCTCCCGTTGGCTCGCACCGGCGATCGTCATCGTCGGGGATGTCGCCGGCCAGGCGGCGGCGCCGGCACGTGCATCCGGGGCACTCGCGGGCCGCACCGTCGTGATCACGCGTCCTGAAGGGCAGGGGAGCGAGTTGGCGGCGCTGATCGCCGCCCGGGGTGGATCGTCGGTGCAGCTGCCGGTGGTCCGGATCGGTCCCCCGGAGTCTTGGCAGCCGCTCGACGCCGCGATTCTCGCCGCGGACACGTTCGATTGGATCGTGTTCGCCAGCGTCAACGGCGTGCGGGCCTTCTGCGAACGGCTGCGACACGCAGGGCACGACATCCGCCGCGTCGGCACCGCGCGCATCGCCGCCATCGGTCCGGCGACGGCCCACGAGGCCGCGATCCACGGCATCCGCTGCGACCTCGTCCCCGCCGAGCACTGCTCCGAGGGGATGGTGGCCGCCCTCGGCGGCACCGTGCGGCGCGGCCGGTTTCTGCTCGTCAGGGCCAACCGGGGCCGCGACCTCATGCGCCGCGGTCTCGAGGCGCTCGGCCATGACGTCGCCGAGGTCGCCGCCTATGCGAGCCAGGCCGTCGAAGAGATCGATGCGGAAACGCGTGCGACGATCGCAGGGGCGAATATCGACTGGATCACGGTGACAAGTTCGTTCATCGCCGAGTCCGCCCTGAGCCTGCTCGGCGACCGGATGCGGTCCTGGAAAGTCGCGAGCATGAGCCCGGCCGTATCCGCCACGCTCCAGGCCGCGGGCATCCCCCCCACCGTTGAGGCCGCCGTGCCGACGAACGAGGGTCTCGTCGATGCGATCGCGACCTGGGAAACGGCCCACGGCGCCCTTGCGCAGGCCGCAGGGTCCACGGAACCGGCCCCGTTGCCGCTGCGTCCGTCCCCCGGGCCGGTTCAACCGCACAACGGCTCCCGCCGATAACTCCGTCGAGGACGGATCCGGGGGAGGCAGGCCGATGGGGTCGAATCGTGCGCCGGCGACGGTGGTGATCTGCTGCGGAATGCCCGTGGATGCGAGTCGCGGCGACGTGGCGACATGGACGGACCTCGCCACGCGGACTCATGTCCCGATCACGTGGGCGTGTCGCCGCGACACCCTGCCGACCGTGCTCGCCGCTCTCGGTGGCGTGAACGACCACGAGTTCGCGCTCGAACTCAATCCCATGCATCTCGCCTTCCGGCCGGCGCTCCGGCGCGAAATCGCCGCGGCCCGTGACGTTGCCGGCAGCCTCGCCAGCGTTGTCATCGCCGGCACGCCGTGCCTCGATCATCGGGCCCTGTTCGTCGAGCAGGGAATTCAGACGCTGGCCGTGGGCGGCTTCGAGCACACCGGCCGCACCAGCCGGCGGCCGCCGCCCGCGGGATGGCAGTGCCGCAGCATCGTCTGGGGGTTGTGGGAGGTGCAGACGGTGCCCGGCCCACCCCGCCACCCAATGGCCTGGATGCTGGGAGGCTTCGCGGCACCGAGGCTCGCCGAGGGCAGCCTCACGGTGGTGCACATCGCCCCGGACATGATCGGCGAGCGGCAGGCCCGGATCGCATTGGAACGGCTCGTCCAGTGGATCGGCGGACGGCCAGCCGGGGTGCAGCCCGCCCGCCTGAGCGACCTCCCGGGATTGCTCCGGGCAGGCGGACAGCCGGAAAGCGGCTCGGTGCTCAGGCAGGCCGCGTGACCGGGACGGAACGCCTGCGGGCAGCTTCCTCGGCCAGACGTTCAGCCTCGAGCCTTGCCCAGCAACGTCCAACTCAGGTACGAGAGGATCAGACTCGCCAGGACGAAGCAGACGTCGAGCGCGATGCTCTTCCGCTGAAACGGAAACGCAGCCGCGAGATCGGCCAGGAACAAAATTCCGATCAGCCCCGACAGCACGAGTCCCAGGATCGGCATGCCTTTCGCCACCGCAACCCTCAGCGTTTCTTGCCAGCCATTCGACCGCCACCGTCCCGGATACCATAATCGACCGGTCGCCGCGCGCCACCCGCGTGAATTTTCCGCCCCGCGTCGGCCCTGAACCAGAGCCCCCTCCCTCCGAGCAGCCAGCCGTGCCGTCCTCCGCCGCCCGCACCGCCGTCTACACGGGCTCCTTCGATCCGATCACGCTGGGGCATCTCGACGTCATCGGGCGGGCGGCCCGAATCTTCGAGACGCTCGTCGTGGGCGTGGGCATCAACCCCGACAAGCAGCCGATGTTCTCCCTCGAGGAGCGCGTCGGCCTCGTCCGGGCCTCGGTCGCCCACCTGGCCAACGTCCGCGTCGAACTGTTCAGCGGCCTGTCGGTGGCCTTCGTCAAGGCCCAGGGAGCCCATGTGCTCCTGCGGGGCGTCCGCTCGCTGACCGACATCGAGGCCGAGTTCACGATGACGCTCGCGAACCGCAAGCTCGACCCGGCCGTCGAGACGGTGTTTCTCATGGCGGATGCGCAGTACAGCCACATCTCGTCGTCGCTCCTGAAGCAGATCACGCCGCTCGCCGACGACGCCGCCCTCCTGCAGTTCGTACCGGCCCCGGTCGTGCAGTCCCTCCGGTCGAAACTCTCCTGAGCGGGTCCGTGAGGTAGGCTTCAGCCTGTCAGATCTCGACTCGCCCAATCCGCTCGGGGCTACCCAGCCCCGTCGCCGGACGTTCGCGGATGCCATCGTGGCATCCGCTCACTGCCTGTCCGCTGCGCTTTCGGCATCCTGCCTGCGCTTGCTCCCACAGCCCGGCTCTCAGGGCATGGGTAGCCCCAAGCCTCCGCACTGGCTGCCCCCCAAGCCCAGGCCCGGAGGGCCGGGTGAACATCAGCAACCGGAGGTTGCCAAGGAAAGTTCGACAGGATGCCGAGACTTTCCGTGGACCTAGTTCACGCTGGCTCGCGAGCCTTCGCCGCCTTCGAAGTGCTGGCGGAGATAGCGGGCCCGCTCGATGTTGCGGTCGTTCGTGTCGAGCTCGATGCCGCGAAGCTTCTGCAGGTGGGCCGACTGGGTGCGCACGAGCAGCGAGTTGATGTCGGCGATCTTCACGTCGCCGATCAGGCCGAGAAGGACACCCATGCGCACCCGCGAGAGCAGCTGCATCGTCTCCTCGGCGCTGATCGTCTGGGCGGTCCGGAGGATGCCGTAGGCCCGGCTCACCTGGTCGTGCACGTTCTGCTGGGTCTCGCGCACGAGGAACTCGCGGGCCCGCCGCTCATAGTCGATGAGCACGGGCACGACGTCGCCCACCTGTTCGACGAGTTCCTCCTCGGTGCGGCCGAGCGTGGTCTGGTTGGAGATCTGGTAGAAGTCGCCCATCGCCTGCGACCCCTCGCCGTACAGACCGCGGACGGCGAGCGAGATCTTGTGGAGGCTACGGAACACCTTGTCGATCTGCCGCGTGATCACCAGCGCCGGGAGATGGAGCATCACGCTCACGCGGATGCCCGTGCCGACGTTCGTGGGGCAGGCCGTGAGATAGCCGAATCGGGGATGGAACGCGTAGGGCACGACCGTCCCGATCTGGTCGTCCACCGCGCGAATCTGCTCCCAGGCGCCCTTGAGGTCGAGCCCGCTGTGCATGCACTGGATCCGCAGGTGGTCCTCCTCGTTGATCATGAGGCTCACCTGCTCCATACGGTCGATCGCAACGCCTCGCGCCCCCTGGGCTTCGGCATGCTCGCGGCTGATCAGCTGCCGCTCGACGAGGAACTGGCGGTCGATCTCCTCGAGCCGCCCGACGTCGATGTACTCCAAGCTTTGGCCGAGCGGGGTGCCGGCGATCCGGTCCCGGAGAAACCGCTCCACTTCGGCCCGATCCTGCTCCGAGGCCCGGCTCACGAAGGGGTAGTGCGCGACGTTTCGCGCCAGCCGCACGCGGCTGCTCATCACGATGTCGGACTCCGGCCCGGTTCCCCGCAGCCATTCACCGATCGATTGCGTGAGGGATTCGAGTTTCACGGGGTCTCCTTGCCGGCAGGGCCGACGCCCAGCCAGCGATCCTCGATGGCACGGATCGCGTCGCGCTGGTCACGGGCCTGTTCGTAATCCTCCCGGGAGATCGACTCCTTCATCTGTGTCCGCAGCCCGATGACAGCCGTCAGCTCCTCGGTCGCCTCCGGCAGACCGCTCGCCCCGCGGGACGGCCGGCGGCCGGTGTGCTCGGTGGCGCCGTGGATGTTGGCGATGAGCGGCTCGAGTTCCTTCTCGAACTGGACGTAGTCGTGGGGGCAGCCCAGCCGCCCCTGGTTGCGGAACTCGAAGAACGTGATGCCGCACATGTCGCAGGCGCGTTGATCGAGCAGGGCGAGGTCGTCCGCTGTCTGCCCGACGGCGAGCGGGCCGCCGGCCGGCTTGGGCGCCGCCTCCTCCTCACCGGCTTCCTCGGCAGCGCCCTCCGACTGGTTGAGGTAGCTGCGGGCATGGTCTTCGCAGAGATGGAGTTCCCGCACGCCGCCGCTTTCCAGCTCCGTGATGTGGAACACCGCCTGCTTGTCGCAATGCTGACACTTCATCGGACGCTCGCCGGAAACAACGGGAACCGGTTCCTGCGGCTCCGACTCCGCCGGAAACCGCCTCGCCAGCAATCATAGCAGCCCAGGCAGGAGGAGCATTTCCCGGAATCGGCGCCGCGGCCGCCGCGCGGTCATTGTTGGCCCGGCCGCGGATGGCTAGTCTCTTGGACTGCGCCACCGGGTTGCCCGCCACCGGCGCGCCCCCGGACGCCCGTCGCCATGACGCACATTCCCGACGCCGAGCGGTTTGCGACCCTGGCGCAAACGGGCGGACTCGTGCCGGTCTACCGCCGCCTGTTCGCCGACGGCCTCACGCCGCTCTCCGCGTTCGCTCGGATCGACGCGGGCGAGTGCGCCTGCCTGTTCGAGAGCGTGGTCGGCGGCGAGAAAGTCGGCCGGTACAGTTTTCTCGGTGCCGACCCGTTCATGCGACTCGAGGCCCGCGGGACAACCGCGCGGATCACGCGCGGCGAGTCGGTGGAGACGGTCGAGTGCCCGGACCCGCTCGCCGAATTGCAGCGCAGGATGGCCGAGTTCCACCCCGTGCGGCTTCCCGAACTGCCGCCGTTCACGAGCGGTGCGGTGGGGTTCGCGGCCTACGACTCCGTCCGCTACGTCGAGCACCTCCCCGACGCCCCGGCCGACGACCTGGGCCTGCCCGACATCAGCTTCGCGTTCTACGACCGGCTCGTCGTCTTCGACAACGTGACGAAGTCGCTCGACGTGGTAGTGCTCGCGCGGATCGACGATCGCTCACCGGCCGGCATCGAGCGGGCCCGGCTGGACGCCTGCCGCCGGATCGATGCCACGATCGAGCAGTTGTCGCGCCCCCACGACTGGCCCCCGCCGGCCGACATCGGCCCCCGGATCGAACCGCGGTGCCTCGCCGACGGCGCGGCGACCTCGACCTTTCCCCCGGATGCCTTCGTCGCGGCCGTCGAACGGGCGATTGAATACATCCGGGCCGGAGACGTGTTCCAGGTCGTCCTCAGCCGCCGGCTCGACATCCCGTTCACAGGCTCGCCGCTGGAGCTCTACCGGACGCTGCGGGTCGTCAACCCCAGCCCGTTCATGTTCTACCTGCGCACGCCGGCGGTCACGCTCGTGGGCAGCTCGCCGGAGATCATGGTGCGCGTCGTGGATGGAGAGATCACCGTGCGGCCGCTTGCGGGCACACGCCCCCGCGGCACGACTCCCGAGGAGGATCGCCAGTTCGCGGCGGCCCTGCTCGCCGATCCGAAGGAGCGGGCGGAGCACGTCATGCTCATCGATCTGGGGCGCAACGACGTCGGCCGTGTGTCAGGGATCGGCTCGGTGCAACTGACCGACGTGATGACCATCGAGCGCTACAGCCACGTCATGCATCTCACGAGCAACGTCACCGGCCGACTGGCCGCGGGCATGACGGCCTTCGACGCCCTCCGTGCCTGCCTCCCGGCGGGCACGGTTTCCGGCGCGCCGAAAATCCGCGCCATGCAAATCATCGACGAGCTCGAGCCGGTACGTCGCGGACCGTACGCCGGCGCCGTCGGCTACATCGACTTCTGCGGAGCGATGGACACCTGCATCGCGCTGCGGACGATCGTGGTGACCGGCGGCAGGGCCTTCGTGCAGTCGGGCGCCGGCATCGTGGCCGACAGCGTGCCCGCGAGCGAGCTCCAGGAGACGCTCAACAAGGCGAAGGGGCTGCTCGTGTCGATCGAGATGACGGCCGAGCGGCTCAGCCGCCCGCCCGCCGGGGCGTGACATGATCGGCTTCCGCGACACGGCACTGACGCTCGGCGATCGCCGCGTGCTTGCCGGCGCGTCGCTGGAAGTGGCGGCAGGGCATGCCGTCGCCCTCATCGGCCGGACGAACGCGGGGAAATCGACGCTCCTCGCCGCGGCCGCGACGGCGATTCCGCTCACCGGAGGCGACATCGTCGTGGGGGGACACTCGGTGCGTCACGCCCCGGCGGCGGTCCGCCGGCTGGTGGGATATCTGCCCAGCCGCCCCACCGCCTGGCCGCCGTGTCGCGTCGGGGAGTTCATGGAACTCGCGGCGGTCTCCGCGGGCCTCGTGGGCAAGCCGCTCCGCACGGCGGTGGCGAAGGCCCTCGATCTCGCCGGACTCGCCGCGCGGGCCGCCGACCCGATCGACGAGCTCCCCGACGCCGGCGGCCGTCGGCTGCTCCTGGGGCGGGCCCTGCTGCACGATCCCCAGGTGCTCCTGCTCGACGAACCGTTTGCCGCACTCGATCCGCCAGACCGGGCGGCAACGGAGCAACTCATCACCGATGCCCATCTGATGGGCCGCACCGTCCTGGCCGCCATCGACGACGCCGACGTCCCTTCGTGTTTCACGCACCTGGCCGTGCTGGATGCCGGCCGCGTCGCGGCGTCGGGCGTCGCCGACGTCACCACGTTCGCCCCGGGGCGGCGGTTCGCGTTTCGCATCCGGTCCCGCGGTCGCGCCGAGGATGCGGCCGGTGCCATGCGACCGCTCGCCGGCGCTGCCAGGGCCGTCGATCTCGACCAGGCGGAGGCCGCGATCGACCCGGCGGTCGTCCCGGCCTCGCGGCTCGTGGCGGCCGTCGTCGCAGCGGGCATCCCCGTGGAGTCCGCGGCATTTCATCCCGCCTGGACCGCGCAGCTGCTGACGTGATGCCCGGCGATTTTTCCCTCGTGGTCGCGGGAAGCGCGCGTCAGGCCGCGTCGCCCCAGGCGCGCCGAACTTCGGCGAGCCCCTCGACACACAGGTCGTAGTCGCGGCTGAGCCGCTCGAAGAGAAGCCTTTCCTCCGCTGCGTCGTCGGGCTCGAGCGTGCTCGCCAGCCAGTAGGCGCGTTTGCCGGCCCCGCGGAAATCGACGAGGTGGTCGGCGCGACCGGGCTTCCGCAAGCGCGCGACCGCCTCGGGATAGAGCCCGCTCCAGAACAGCGTGTAGTCGCCCACGTGGCGATATTCGGCCAGCGCCTCGTCGGGGGCGTGGTCGCGGGCCGCGATAAGCAGCGTGGCGACGTCGGCGGACGCCTCGCCGGCTGGCGGCGCGACGAGCGCATCGTGCCTCAGAAAACGCACGAGCAGGAGGGCAACGTAGTCCACGAGCAGTGGATCGACGATTCCCAGCCGGGCGTGGAACGCATATTCCGTGAGGCCCCGGAAAAAGCGGTCGATATCGGACGGATCACGGGCGGCAAACATCGAAGCCTCGCACGACTGGTGCGGCAGCTCTCGTTGCTCCGTGTGTTATACCGTGTTGTTCTTGGCCGGGACTACAGGAATTCAAGGCATGCCCAGCGGGCCGAGCCTGCCGCGGGCGTGTGGATCGTGCCGACCATCTTGAGGATATGAGCCTTCCCCGATGGTTTTGGCGAGGCGAGGAGGGCTGAGGCGAACGTCCAGCGAGAGGGTACGGGCTTCTCCGAAGGCCGGTCAACCCGTCACGTGGGCGAAGCCGTGGCGTTCCTCAGCCGCAGGCGGCAGCGAGGTCGGCGACGAATCGCTCGACCTTGGCCAGCGTCTCGCCCTGCTTTGCCGCCGCCGATTCGGCGACGAGCCGCACGAGCGCCGAGCCGACGATCACGCCGTCGGCGACGGCCGCCACGGCCCGCACCTGCTCCGGGCTCGAGATCCCGAAGCCCACGAGGATCGGCACGCTCGTCTTCGTCCGCAACCATGCGATCCGGTCGAGCAGGCCGGGCGGAAGGTCCGTGCGGGCACCGGTGACGCCGGCCACCGACACGCAGTAGAGGAAGCCGGTGGATTTCCTCGCAATCGCCTCGGCCCGCTCTGGCGGCGTGGTGGGCGTGACGAGCCGCACGAGCGCGAGCCCCGCCGCACGGCAGGCCGCGTCGAGTTCGTCGCTCTCCTCGAGTGGCAGATCGGGCACGACGAAGCCGGCGAGGCCGGCAGCCTTCGCATCGGCCACGAAGCGGTCGATGCCGCGGCGGAAGATGAGCGAGTAGCTCGCCATCGCCAGGATCGGCATCGTCACCTTCGCCGACGCCTGCTTCGCGATCGCGAACATGTGTTCCAGCGTGATGCCCGATCCGAGCGCGCGGGTGTATGACGCCTGGATCACGGGGCCGTCGGCGATCGGGTCGCTGTAGGGCACGCCGAGTTCGCAGAGGGTCGCCCCGGCCCGATCGACCGCCTCGAGCACGGCCACGCTCGTGGACACGTCGGGATCGCCGGCGGTGACGAACGGGGCCAGGGCCTTGCGACCCGAGGAACGGGCGGCGGCAAACGCGGCTTCGAGTTTCGCGATCGGTGTCGCCGCGGGCGTGGCCGTCGTCATCGCGCCCCCCCGCTGCCGTCGGCGGCGAGGCCGCGCAACCGGGCGATCTCGGCGGCATCCTTGTCGCCCCGGCCGGAGAGGCAGACGACGAGGATCTCGTTCGGCGGCCGCTTCGCGGCCTCCCGCGCCGCCCAGGCGAGGGCATGCGAGGTCTCGAGGGCCGGCAGCACGCCCTCACGCCGAGCGACGAGATCGAAGGCGTCGAGCGCCTCCGCATCCGTGACGCTCGTATATTCCACGCGGCCCGTGTCGTGCCAGTAGGCGTGCTCGGGGCCCACGCCGGGATAGTCGAGTCCGGCCGAGACCGAGTGCACGTCGGCCGTCTGGCCGTCCTGGTCCTGGAGCACGTAGCTGAGCGACCCGTGGAGGATGCCCGGGCTGCCGTAGCTCAGGCTCGCCGCATGGTCGCCCGGCTTGCCGGAGCGGCCGCCGGCCTCGACGCCCACGAGCCGCACCTCGTGGTGATCGACGAAGGGATAGAACATCCCGGCGGCGTTGCTGCCGCCTCCCACGCAGGCCACGACCGTATCAGGCAGGCGGCCGAACTGCCGGCGGCACTGCTCGAGCGTCTCGCGGCCGATCACGCTCTGGAAGTCGCGGACGATCCGCGGGAACGGGTGCGGCCCCACGACCGAGCCGATGATGTAGTGGGTCGTCTCCACGGAGCCCATCCAGTCGCGCATCGCCTCGTTGATCGCGTCACGCAGCGTGCGAGAGCCGCTTTCGACCGGCCGCACCTCGGCGCCCATGAACCGCATGTTGCGGACGTTGGGCGCTTGGCGCCGCACGTCCTCGGCGCCCATGTAGACGACGCACTCGAGACCGAAGCGGGCGCAGGCCGTGGCCGTGGCCACACCGTGCTGGCCGGCGCCGGTCTCGGCGATGATCCGCCGCTTGCCCATGCGGATCGCGAGCAACCCCTGGCCGAGCGTGTTGTTGATCTTGTGGGCCCCGGTGTGGCTGAGGTCCTCACGCTTGAAATAGATCTGGGCGCCGCCCGCATGCTCCGTGAGCCGCCTGGCGAAGAGCAGCGGGGTGGGGCGGCCGACGAAGGCGGAAAGCAGGCCGTCGAGTTCGGCGTGAAATGCCGGATCGGCCTGGGCCTCGGCATACTCCCGCTCCAACTGGTCGAGCGCGGCGGAAAGCGTCTCGGGCACGTAGCGACCGCCGAACCTGCCAAATCGCCCGAGAGCGTCGGGAACGCTCGAAACTGCCGCAGCGGCTGGCATGAACAGGAATCCTCGGGGGGCGGGAGGCGCGTACCCAACGCACGCCCCTGATTGTAGCCTGAGGCGATCAGGCCACCATCCGGACCGCGTGCGATGCCCGAACTGCCCGAAGTCGAGACGATGTGCCGCGGTCTAGCATGCGCTGTGGGCGGACGGATCCGCGCCGCAAGCTTTCCGCGGAGTCGCGTGCGGCCGCTGGCGATCACACCAGCGCCGGCGACGCTCGGCCGGCGGATCAGCGGCCGGACCATCGCCGGCGTCCGGCGTCGTGGGAAGCGGGTCGTGATGGAACTCACCGCCTCTGGTCGATCGACCGACACGCTCTGGCTCGCCATCGAGCCACGGATGACCGGCCTGATGCTCGTCACCGAAGCGCCTTCGCCCGAGCACGTGCGGCTGGTGTTGGATCTGGATCACGGCCGGCGCGGCGGCAACCGCCCGCGGCGGGTGCTGTTTTGGGATCGACGGGGACTCGGCACGATCACGCTCCACGACCGCCGCGGGCTGGAGGCGGCCTGCGGAACCGCGAAACTCGGTCCTGATGGCCTCGAGATCAGCGGGGCTGACCTCGTCGTGCGGCTCGGCCGCTCGCGCCGCGCGGTGAAGCCCGCGCTGCTCGACCAGAAAGCCGTCGCTGGCATCGGCAACATCTATGCGGCGGAGATCCTGTTTCGGGTCGGCATCGACCCGCGGTCGCGCTGCCACCGGCTCTCGGGCGACGCCTGGGAGCGGATCGCGGAGGCCACGCGGAGCGTGCTCGCCGAGGCGGTGCGGCTCGAGGGCTCGTCGATCGGCGACGAGACCTACCGCACGACCGACAATCGCACAGGACGGTTCCAGTTTCGGCATCGCGTCTACGGCCGCGCCGACGAGCCGTGCATGGCGTGCGGCGAGCCGATCGCCAGGATCGTGCAGGCGCAGCGGGCGACGTTCTTTTGCCCGCGGTGCCAACGGCGGCCCGGCTCGCGGCGGCCTTGAACGTGGCGGATGCCGCGCGGATGGCGTAGGCTGCACCGATCCCCGGAGGGCTTCCCATGCCTACGCCACCCCGTCGCCTGACGCGGCGACGACTGCTGGCCAGCAGCGCCGCGGCGATCCCGTTCCTCGCGCCGCCCGGCATTCGCGCCGTGCGCGGGGCGGAGGCCGACGCCTTGGCCGAGACGCTCGCGGCCCGACTCCATGCCTCGCTCACCCCCGCCCAGCGGGCCAAGGTCTGCTTCCCGTGGGACTACCGGCACCCGAAATTCGGCCTCCTCCGCACGCGGGTGGGCAACAACTGGAACGCGACCGAGCCGTTCGTGAAGAGCGACTTCTTCACTCCGGACCAGCAGCGGCTCGTCCGCGAGATCTTCGAGCATCTCATCGAGCCCGACTGGCACGCCCGGTTCGACAGGCAGTTGGAGGACGACACCGGCGGCTTCGGCCACGAACAGTCGATCGCGCTCATCGGTGAGCCAGGCAGCGGCAGGTTCCAGTTCCTGCTCACCGGCCGCCACATGACGCTCCGCTGCGACGGCGACTCGGCCGAACACGTCGCCTTCGGCGGGCCGATCTTCTACGGCCACGACGCCGGTGGCTTCAACGAGGAGAAGGACCATCCCGGCAACGTGTTCTGGCCCCAGGCGATCGCCGCCAACGGTGTCTTCTCCATGCTCGACGGCCGGCAGCGGTCGCTCGCCCTCGTGGTCGGCCTGCCGAAAGAGACGGCGATCGCATTCCGCGGTCGGGAGGCTGAAGCCGGCATCCCGGTCACTGAGCTTTCGCCCGACCAGCGGGCCGAATTGGAGCGGGTGCTCGGCATCCTGCTCGAACCCTACCGCACGGCCGATCGCGACGAGGTCCGCGGCTGCCTTGCCACGCAGGGGGGCCTCGACCGCTGCCGCCTGGCCTTCTTCAAGCAGGGCGACATCGGTGCCGACGGCGTGTGGGACAACTGGCGGCTCGAAGGGCCCGCGTTCGTCTGGCACTTTCGCGGCGCGCCACATGTGCATGTGTGGGTCCACATCGCCGACACCCCGGATGTTCCGGCGAACGCGTGATCCGGGGCGTGCGTTCCATGGACGACTGCGTGATCATCGGTGGGGGCGTCATCGGCCTGTCGATCGCCCGGGAACTCGCGGGCCGGGGCGTTGGCGTCCGGGTCGTGTCGCGGGAATGGGGCCGCGACACCGCCTCGTGGGCTGCCGCCGGCATTTTCCCCCCGGCGCCTGACTTCGCCGCCGCATCGGCCGCCGACCGCCTGACCGCCTGGAGCGATCGACTCCACGGGCTCTGGGCCGAGGACCTGAAGGCCGAGACCGGGATCGACAATGAATTGCACCCGTGCGGCGGCCTGCACGTCGCCGCGAGCGACGCGGGACTGCACCGGCTCACGGTGGCCGCCGACGGGTGGCAGGCGCGCGGGGCACGGTGCGACTGGCTCGACGGCGACGGGATCGAGCATCACGAGCCCGGGCTCGGGCCCGCGGTCGCACGCGGCGGCATCCGTGGCGGATTCCTCCTGCCCGACGAAAAGAGCCTCCGGCCGCCTCGGCATCTCGAGGCGCTCGCCGAGAGCTGCCGGCGGCGCGGTGTCTTGATCACGGCCGCCGCGGTTCGCTCGGTGGAGTTCGCGGGCGACCGCATCGCCGGCATCGCCACCGACGCCGGGATGGTGCACGGCGGAGCCTACTGCCTCGCCGCCGGCGCCTGGGCGGGTGGACTCCTCGCGCAGCTCGGACTCCGGCTCGACACGCGGCCGATCCGCGGGCAGATCGTCCTGCTGCGCTTGCCGCGGCAGCCGCTCGGCCGCGTCGTCAACTTCGGCATCGATTACCTCGTGCCCAGGGCCGACGGCCGGCTGCTCGTCGGCTCGACGATCGAGGACGCTGGCTTCGCGGCGACCACGACTCCCGCGGCCGTCGAGCGGCTCCGGGGCGTGGCCGACCGCCTGCTCGGGAACCTCCCGGACGCGGTGGTCGAACGGGCGTGGGCCGGCCTGCGGCCGGGCTCGACCGACGGCCTGCCGACGCTCGGTGCGATTCCCGGGATTGCGAACGGCTTCGTGGCAGCCGGCCACTTCCGCGCGGGCCTTCATCAATCCACGGGAACCGCGGTGCTGCTCGCCGACCTGATCACAGGATCGACCCCCGCGTGCGATCCTTCTCCGTTCTCGCCGTCCCGGCGGCTCGATGCCGATGCGGGCTCGCCGCCCCCACCCGGATCGGTGACCGACTATCTCCGTCGCGCCCGCGACACGGCGGCCTGACGGTCAGGCCGCGTGCAGCGCGAGCCGCCGATGCACCGCTTCGACGTCGTCGGGAGTGACAAGCCCTCCCGGAGCGGCCTCGGCGACGACCTGCACGAGTTCCGCCAGGCGGACGACGCGGGCCGGTATTCCCGCAGCGATCTCGTGGATCGTGCGGATCACGGCCGCGAAATCCCCGTCCCGGCCGCGGAGACGCAGCCCGGGCTCGACCACGAGGTGCGTCTCCGCGAGCGTGAACGGCCCGAGCACCGCTCGGAGCACGATCGCCCGCTCCAGCCGCGCCTCGCGGGCGACGAGCGTCAGGAGCCGCCCTTCGCCGGCGAGCACGACGGCGCCCCGCGGCTCTCGTCGGCGCCACCCCTCGACCGTGGCGACGAGCATTTCCCCCGACGCGTCGTGGGCGTCGTCCAGCAGCAGGATCGCGTCGCCGCTCGCGTTGCGCCCGATGTTCGACGACTCGTCATCGTGCACGCTGCGACGCTCGCAGGGCCGTCCCGCGAGCGCGGGCGATGCCGCGACCCGGTCGAGGACCGTGGACTTGCCGACGCCTGCCGGCCCGCACACGAGCGCGACTGCCGACGGCGACTCCAGCGCGTAGGCGATCCGGGCCACGGCGGCCTGTTGGGCTCGCGTGAGCGTGTCGCGCGCGGTGCTCATGAGGGGCGTGGGTCCGCGACAATGGAGACCTCGCCGGCGAAGGTCACGACCTCGCCGAGCGGATGGATTCCGAGCGCGACGAGCGCCTGCTCGTGGGCGGGGCAGGGGGGGCGCGCGGACCGTCGCACGAGGATGGCGGCGTGGCAGCCGAGTGCCATTCTCGCCAGCCGGCCACGGTGCACCGGCCCCGGCGGAAACCACACGCCGGCATCCACGACAAGGCACCCCTGCATCGACCCGTCGTCGATCCCCGCTTCGGGCAGGAGCGTGCCGGCGCGATACTCGGCAGGGCAGCCATTCGCCCGCAGCAATCCGACGAGCCCCCGGGCGACGGTCGTGCGGCCCTCGCCGCGTTCCCGCCCCGCCAACGCGACCACCCGGGCCCCATCGGCCACGGCGGCTTCCACCCGTGAGGCAAGCCGTCGCCACTCGGCGGCGGCCACGTCGAGGAGCGTTGCGACGACCGGGTCGGCCGCTTCGGGCGAGCCACCGGAAACCGGCGGGGCGATCGCCGCTGCGATCACCGGCATGCTGGGCGGGGCGAGGGTACGCCGCGGCGACGCGGTGTGGCGCTCGACGAACGCGCGATCGATCAGGTCGAGCATCATCGCGAGACCGTGCCCCCGGGCGGCTCTTCCGTGGCCACCGTATACGCCTTCGCTGCCGGTGGGGTGGAGCGAACCCGCTCCACGGCCAACACCGCGATCCACACCGCCGCCGCGACCACCGACAGGATCGTCACCGACCACGGGGGCAACCGCCGGGCGGGCCGAACGGGATGTCGCGGAGCGGGCCGACCGGACGCCGCCGGTGCGGGCACCGTGTGGGCCTGCGGCTCGGCCTCCTCGGGCAGGATCGCCCCGCCGATCGTCACCGCGGGAAACGTCGCGAGGAGCTCCATGGCGGCACCACAACACCCCGGCCCGAAACCTGCGGCCGCAGGAGGGAGAATCGACGCCGTGGTTCGACGGGCTTGAGGATTCGCCCGCCCCTTGCTCGATTATGCCCGGAGGGCGCCACCGCCTATCATCAACGGTTGCACGATGCGCCCGGCCGGCCCGGCCAAACCTTCCCCCGCTTGCCCATGTCCCAAAAAACGACTGTTTCCCCACCCGATGCCCTGCGGGCCCTCCTCGCCAGCCGGATCGCGATCCTCGACGGTGCCATGGGCACCATGGTCCACCAGCTCGGCCTCGACGAGCAGGGCTTTCGCGGCCAACGCTTCGCCGACCACCACCGCGACCTGAAGAACTGCATCGACGTCCTCACGCTCACCCAAGGGGATGCGATCCGGGGCATCCACGCGGCCTACTTCGAGGCCGGGGCCGACATCGTCGAGACGAACACTTTCGGGGCGACGAGCGTCGCCCTTGCCGACTTCGGCCTCCAGCACCACACCCGGGAAATCAACCTGGTCGCCGCGTCGTTGGCACGGGCCGCGGCCGACGCCGCGATGGCGAAGACGCCCGACCGCCCCCGGTTCGTCGCCGGCTCGATCGGCCCCACGAACAAGCAGTTGTCGATCGCCGGCAACGTGGCCGATCCGGGGCACCGCGACGTGACGTTCGACCAGATGGTCGCCGCCTACCGCGAGCAGATCGAGGCGCTCATCGAGGGCGGCGTCGATCTGCTGCTCGCCGAGACGGCCTTCGACACGCTCGTCCTCAAGGCCTGCCTCCACGCCATCGAGCAGGTGTTTTCCGATCTGGGCCGCACGCTGCCGGTGATGGCCTCGTTCACGATCTTCGAGGGCGGCCGCACGCTTTCGGCGCAGACCGTGGAGGCGTGCTGGACGAGCATTTCCCACATCGACCTGCTCTCCGCAGGGATCAACTGCGCCCTGGGGCCGGAGAAACTCCGCACCCACGTCGCCGACCTGGCGCGGATCACGCCGAAGCTCGTCAGTTGCTATCCCAACGCCGGCCTTCCCAATGCCCTCGGCGGCTTCGACGAGACGCCGGAGATGATGGCGTCGGTGCTCGAGGAATTCGCCCAGGCCGGCTGGCTCAACATCGTCGGCGGCTGCTGCGGCACGACCCCCGCCCACATCAAGGCGATCGCCGACGTGATGCGGAACTACCCGCCGCGGCAACCCACGCCCCCGCCGCGGCGGAGCCGCTACTCGGGCCTCGAGATGCTGGAACTGCGCCCCGAGAGCAGCTTCACGGTCGTCGGCGAGCGGACGAACGTGACCGGCTCCCGCGCCTTCGCCCGCCTCATCAAGGAGGAACGCTACGAGGAGGCCCTCGGCGTCGCCCGGCAGCAGGTGGAAAACGGGGCCAACATCATCGACGTCAACGTCGATGAGGGGATGCTCGACGGCGTGAAGGTGATGACGAAGTTCCTCACGCTGCTCTCCAGCGAGCCCGAGATTTCCCGCGTGCCGATCATGATCGACTCCTCGCGGTTCGAGGTGCTCGAGGCGGGGCTCAAGTGCGTCCAGGGGAAGGGGATCGTCAATTCGATCAGCCTCAAGGAAGGCGAGGACCAGTTCCTCGAGCACGCCCGCATCGTCCGCAGCCACGGGGCGGCGGTCGTCGTGATGGCGTTCGACGAGGAGGGGCAGGCGACCGACGTCGAGCGGCGCGTGGCGATCTGCAAGCGGGCCTACCGGCTGCTCACGGAAGAGGCCGGCTTTCCTCCCGAGGACATCATCTTCGACCCCAACATCCTCACCGTGGCCACCGGCATCGAGGAGCACAACCGCTACGCCGTCAACTTCATCGAGGCCACGCGGCAGATCAAGGCGGCGATGCCGGCCGTGAAGGTGTCGGGGGGCGTGAGCAACATCTCGTTCTCGTTCCGTGGCAACGAGGTCGTTCGCGAGGCGATGCACTCCTGCTTCCTCTACCACGCCATCCGGGCCGGCATGGAGATGGGGATCGTCAATGCCGGCCAACTCGCCGTCTACCAGGAGATCGAGCCGGAACTCAAGGAGCGGATCGAGGACGTGCTCTTCGACCGCCGGCCCGACGCGACGGAGCGGCTCGTGGAGTTCGCCGAGACGGTCAAGAAGCAGGAGGGGGGCGGCGGATCCCAGGCCGACACGTGGCGGAGCCTCGACGTGGAGACACGGCTCGCCCATGCGCTCGTCAAAGGCATCGTCGATCACATCGACGAGGATGTGGAGGCCGCCCGCCAGCACTACGCGACGAGCCTCGAGATCATCGAGGGGCCGCTGATGCGGGGCATGCAGACCGTCGGCGACCTGTTCGGCGAGGGGAAGATGTTCCTCCCGCAGGTCGTGAAGAGCGCCCGCGTGATGAAGAAGGCCGTCAATTACCTGCTGCCCCACATGGAGGCGGAGCGGCTGGCGGCGGGCACGACCCAGGCCAAGCGAGGCAGGGTGCTGATGGCCACCGTCAAGGGCGACGTGCACGACATCGGCAAGAACATCGTGGGCGTGGTCCTCGGCTGCAACAACTATGAGGTGGTGGATCTCGGCGTGATGGTGCCCTGCACGAAGATCATCGACGAGGCGATCCGCAACGAGGTCGATATCGTCGGGCTGTCCGGGCTGATCACGCCCAGCCTCGACGAAATGGTCCAGGTGGCCCAGGAATTCGAGCATGCGGGCCTGAAGATGCCGCTGCTGATCGGCGGGGCCACCACCTCCGCTCGGCATACGGCCGTGAAGATCGCCCCGCGGTATTCGGGGGCCGTGGTCCACGTGAACGACGCGTCGCGGGCGGCCGGCGTCGTCGAGAAACTCCTGAGCCCCACCGCCCGGGAGGCGTTCGTCCAGGCCACCCGCGAGTCCCAGGCCCGCGACGTGGAGAACTTCAAACGCCGGCAGGAGACGAAACTCGTCACGTACGCGGCGGCCTGCGCCAAGCGGTGGACCACCGACTGGGCCACGGCCCCGATCGACGTGCCGGAATTCCTCGGCGTGCGCTCGCTCGACAGGATTCCGCTCGGCGACCTGATTCCGTTCATCGACTGGTCGCCCTTCTTCCTCTCGTGGGAACTGAAGGGGAAGTATCCGACGATCTTCACCGACGCGGTGGTCGGCACGGAGGCCCGCAAGCTCCACGCCGACGCCCTGCGGATGCTCGACGAGATCGTCCGCACCGATGCGCTCGTTTCGAAGGCGGCCTACGGCTTCTTCGCGGCCAACTCCATCGGCGACGACGTCGTCCTCTACACGGACGAGTCGCGGGCGAACGAGATCGGCCGGGTGCACACGCTGCGGCAGCAGTGGGAGCGGCAGGGACAGGATGTCTTCCACGCCCTTGCCGACTTCGTGGCCCCGGTCGAGAGCGGCCGCCGGGACTACCTCGGCGCCTTCGCCTGCACCGCCGGGCACGGCTGCGAGGAACTCTGCCGCAAGTACGACCGCGACCACGACGACTACTCGTCGATCATGGCCAAGGCCGTCGCCGACCGCCTGGCGGAAGCCTGCGCCGAGTGGCTCCACGCGAAGGTTCGCCGGGAATGGGGCTACGGCAGGCAGGAGGCCCTGTCGCCCGAGGACCTGATCGAGGAGAAATACCGGGGCATCCGCCCCGCGCCCGGCTATCCGGCCTGCCCCGACCACACGGAGAAGCGGTCGCTGTTCGCCTGGCTGGATGCGGAAACGAGGGCGGGGATGACGCTTACGGAGAGCTGCGCGATGTGGCCGGCGGCCAGCGTGAGCGGGCTCTACTTCGGGCACCCGGAAAGCCGATATTTCGCGGTGGATCGGATCACGCGGGACCAGGTGGAGGCCTACGCGGCGCGGAAGGGCATGGCGGTGGCGGAGGTCGAGCGCTGGCTGGCGCCGAATCTCGGCTACGACGCGTGAGTCCTCCGAGCCGTTTCAGGCTCGGAGGCACAGGACGATGGAACGGCGGCCGCGAACACGACGCATTCTGTTCGACGCCGCTCCGGCAACGCCCGTGGGGCCGCAGTCCACGGCTGCGCTCGTGACCCGGTTCCTGGAGTCGATCCGCAACGAGCGCGGACTGTCCACGAACACCCAGGCCGCCTACCGACGCGACCTGGTCCACTTCACCGAGTGGCTCGGAGGCCGCCGGGCCGACCGCCTCGACGTCCGCGACCTCGGCGACTACTTCGCGGCGTTGGCAAAGAAAGGGCTCGCACGCGCGAGCATCGCCCGGCAGGCGGCGACCCTCCGCACGTTCTATGCCTTCCTGCAGGTCGAGGGCGTGGTCGCAGAAAGCCCGGCCGACCGGATCATGGCGGCCCGACGCGACGACCACATTCCCGGCACGCTCTCCCCGGAGCAGGTTGACCGGCTGCTCGGGGGCCCCGACCGGAAGACGCCGGTCGGACGCCGCGACGCCGCGCTCCTGGAACTCCTCTACGCGACCGGCTGCCGCGCGTCGGAGGTCTCCACGCTGCAACTTCCCGACCTGCACCTCACGGAAAGCTTCTGCACGTGCCGGGGCAAGGGAGGCAAGGAACGGGTCGTGCCGCTGGGGGCACGCGCCATCGCCGCGGTAACCGCGTGGATGGAGGGCCCGCGGCGGGATGCTGCCGCCCGTGCGGCCGGCACCCCGGCATGGGTCCTCCTTTCGTCGCGCGGCAACAGGCTGTCGCGCATGCGCATCTGGGAGATCGTGCGGCGCTACGCGGAAGCAGCCGGGGTTCCTGCCGACATCGGCCCCCACACGCTCCGCCACAGTTTCGCCACCCACCTGGTCTCCGGCGGCGTGGACCTGCGCCACGTCCAAGAGATGCTCGGCCACGCGAGCATCGCCACGACGCAGCGTTACACCCACGTCGACGCCAGCCGCCTGAAGGGCATCCACGGCAAGTTCCACCCGCGCGGATAAGGGCGCGTGGCTTGGGACGCTCGTTGAGTGCGCACCGGCGAGGGGTTGCCCCGTACCACCTCGCCGGACGCTCGCTACGGGCCTCCAGCCCTCCGCTCGCTCGGATTTGCCTGCGCTGCGCCATCCATGGCTTCGCTGGTCAAATACGCCGGCTCAATGGTAGGGGCAACCCCTCGCCTCCCCCGAACGGAAGCCCGAAGCGCAAGCGAGGGAGAGAGCGATTCCCTCGCTTGCGCTTCGGGCTTCCGTGGAGTCGAGGAGGCCCGGAGGGCCGAGGCGAACGTCCGGCGAGGGGGGCTGGGCAGTCGCGAGCCGGCACTAGCCGCGTTTGGGGGGCGTGAACTTGATCTTCTTGATCAGTTCCACGATCTGGCCGTCCTGCACCTTGCCCGACACGGCCGTAATCGCGCGGACGACGTTCACGTATTTCAGCCCGTAGTCGCAGTCGAGCTCGACCTCCGTGCGCTCCGCCAGCGAGTTCGGGCCGGTGTCGGTGCCGACCAGGCCGATGATCCGCTTGCGCAATTCCTCGAAGTCGGCCACCGGCTGGCCGTTCATCGCGATGCCCGCCAGCGATCCATCGACGCCGGCCGTGAGCTTCACCCGTACCGGCGGCACCTGCTGGTCGTCGGGGGCGGCCGCGGCCGCGACGCCGAGCGGCATCCGGATGTCGAAATCCCCCTCCGGAGCGACCACCTTCAGGGAGCACATGAAGAACGACATGAGCTGGAACACGACGTCGATCATCGGCGTCATGTCCACGGCCACCTTGTCACCCAGCGATGACTCGCGCTTCGCCATGCTTGCTCAGCCCTCGTCGTACTGCGCCCGGAGGGCGAATCGCTCGAACCCCTTCTCCTGGCAGATGCGGATGATGTCCTGCACCTCGCCGGTCTTTGCCCGGCCGTCGGCCCGCACGATCACGGTGGCGGCGCTCGGCTCCCGGCCCGCGTCGAGCATCACGCTCTTCTCCCGCTCCAAATACCCGCCGATGTCCCGAACGGACACGAGTTCGCCCGCATAGATCACGGCCCCGCTATTCGTGAGCTGGAGCGTGATGGGCGCCTCGAGGGCCCCCTCGACCGGCTTCGCGAGCTGGCTCAGAGGAAGCTGGATCCGCTCGTCCTGCTCCGCCTCCGAGAAGTTCATCACGAACATGAAGAACGTGATGAGCTGGAAGGTCATGTCGATCATCGGCGTCATGTCGATGTCGGTGCTCGACGGGTCACCCCCGCGCTTACGTGCCATGGCAGGCTCACTTCTTGCCGACGTTCTGGAACCGCGACATCAGCCGCATCGCCTCGGTATCGACGTCACCGTTGAGCTTCTGCAGCCAGTTCTTGAACAGGGCGAAACAGGCGATCGCCGGGATCGCCAGCCAGAGCCCGATGAGCGTCGTGATGAGGGCCTGCGAGATGCCGATCGCAAGCTCGTTCGGCTTGGGCGCCGTGGCCGACTTGGCGATGATCATGAAGCTCGCCACCATCCCGTCCACGGTGCCGAGCAGGCCGAACATCGGGGCCAACGCCCCGATGAGCGAGACGTAACTGATCTTGTGCTCGAGCTTCATCGCCTGCTCCCCCTCCTCGGCCTGGAGGGCCTCGATGGCGGCGCCGTAGCCCGACTGCAGCTTGCCCATGCCCGCCGCGAGCACCTGCCCGAGGTACGAATCGTCGTTCTTGGCCAGTTCGTAGGCCTGCTGATATTCCTTGGCTTCCAGGTGCGCCTCGAACGCCTGGCTCAATCCCGGCGGCATGAGCACCGCCTTGCGGATCTGGAGGAAGCACATCACGAGGAGCGCGACCAGCCCGAACGACAGGGCGAGGAACACGATCACGTACTTCAGGCCGAGGGCGTTGTAGTAGAAGACGAGCATGCTTTCGCCCTCTTCGGCCGACGGCTCATCGGCCGCGGCCTCCTCGTCCTGGGCCTGCGCAGTCGCGGGCGTGAACACGGCGGGCACGGCCGCGGTGGCGACCGTCACGACGGCGAGGAGCAATCGGCCGACGCATGCCCGGCCGGCTTCGCCCCACCACGTCCACGTCGCATCACCCCGACCCGCATCGATGGCACCGATCCGCATCTCGCATCTCCTTGCAGCAGCTATGGTTCACCGAACCGAAATCGTACGCCACCGGCCGAAAGCCCGCAAAAATCACCCGCCACGCCCGGGATCACCCGCCACCCGCCGCCTGCTTGGCCCACGGGCTCGTGGGATATGACTCCTGGAGCAGTTTGCGAGCCTCACGCGACCGTTCCGGATTCTTCGCCTTCTCCCAGAGGTCCGCCAGATGCGACAGGGCCTCGGCGTGACTGTCCGGATTCCCGTTGTAGACCAAATCCACGGTCAAATACGAGATCAACGCATCCTGATCCTTGTCGCCGGCTGCCCGGTAGGCGTCGCCCAGCACGTTGTAGGCGCGCCCCAGGAGTTCCTTCTCCTCAGGATCCGTCTGCTTGACGATCGCCTGCACCGCCGCGACCGCCTCGGCGTTCTTGCCGAGCTGGGCGAGGCACCGGGCTTTGCCCAGCTCGGCATTGCGCTTCTGGGCGGTGCTCGCATCGTCGTTCGCCTCGATCGCGATCGCCGCGTCGTACTCCGCCATCGCCTCGGCAAACTTCTGCTGGCTGAACAGCATGCCGGCCTTGGCCGCCGCGGCCCGCACCTTGAAGGCGGCCGGCCCCTTCGCAAGCGTCGCGTACGCGGAGGCCGCGGCATCCGGCTTGCCGGCCCGCGCGAGCAGATCACCGAGCAACTCCTGCATCTCGTAGAAGTGATGGCTCTTCGGATGCTTCGTGATGAACTCGTTCACCACCCGGCCGGCGTCCTTGGGATCGACAGCGGCGGCCAACGCTGCCCGCCCGGCGGCGGCCGCCTTCACGAAGTCGAGTTCGTCGAGCAGGACCTGCTCGGCACCGTCGAGTTCGGAGGCCTCCACCTTCGCCGCCTCCTCGACGGCATCCGCGGCGCGGCCTCGCATGAGGAGCGAGCGGGCGGCCCGCAGCGACTGCGGCTCGCCGCCGAACTGCACCTCGCGAACCTGGTCGATCGCGATCTTGCGGGTGTCGCCACTGCGTTCCTCGAGATCGACGCCATCGATCCCCACCGCGACCACCTTGCCCGTGAACGTACCCTCGGTCGAGAGCACGCGGTCGGGCGCCTGGCCGCGGACCCCGCCCGCCCAGCCGACGATCAGCAGGGCCGCGCTCCACGCCACCGCCATCCGGAGACGGACACCGCCAGCCATTCTTGAACTCATGCGTCGCTTCCCCGTGCCGTAGGTTCCCATGTCACGTGCCTGCCCCCGCCGGTGCGGCAGCCTCGGCGGCCGCCTTCAGCCCCGCGATGCCCTTGGGCGCGGGATTCCCCCGGGCCTTCTCGATCTCCTTGAGCAGCCGGTCGAACTGCTTCTCCATGCCCTTGCCGCCGAGTTCCGGGTAGAGCTTGTACGTGATCGCGATGTCGTTGAAGGCCATATCGAGCAGCTTCTCCCGCTCCTGCGTCGCGGCCTCGGCCCGCTTCAGCCGGCATTTGGCCACGTTGAGGCGGGCCGTGAAAAACTTGCCGCGGGCATCCAACGCCTTGTCGTCGTTTCCGGCGAACGCCTGCCGGGCGAGCTTGTTGGCGATGCCCCCCCAGCCCCAGGCGACGCTCTGCCCGCGCCGGCGCCCGACGATCGCCTCCTTCAGAAACTGCTCGGCCTTCGCCTTGTCGGCCATCTTCTCGCCCGCCGCCTGCAAGAGTTCCGCGGCTTGGATCTGGGCGTCGAGCGAGTTTTGCCGCTTGGGATCGGCCAGGATCCAGTCGATCTGCTCCTGGGCCTCGTCCCACTGGCCGAGTTCGCGACACACAGTGGCCACCTTCAGGCGGATCGACGGCTCGAACCGGGCGATCTCGTTGCCTCCCTTGCCGAGCAGCCTGCGATAGGCATCGGCCGCCTTCGCGAGGTAGCCATCCGCCTTGGCTTTCGGAACGACCGAACCCGTGCCGGCCCCCGATCCGAGCGACAGGTACGTCGTCGCCACCCACATTTGCGACGTCACCTTCGGATCGCGCTTCGCGACGCCGTCGAGAAACTTTTCGAACCCGGCGAGGATCGCGGATGCCTTGGCCAACGCGGCCGCCGACCCAGCCTGCTCGCCGGCACCGAGGGCGTCGAGCTGCCCCTGCAGTTCGCGGCCCATCGCGAGGTACATGGCCGTCAGTTTTGCCGAGGCCTCGTCGCCCGTGCCCGCCACGGCCTCGAGTCTGTCCATGGCCTGCTGGGCCTTGTCGATCTGTTCCGATTGGATGAAATACCGCAGGGCCACCGTGAGCGTGCTTTCGGCGAGCGGGCCGGTGGCATAGGCGGGGTCCTTGCCGGTGACGAGCGTCCAGGGCCCGTACTCAGGCTGCTCGAGCAGTCGCAGCGCCAGATCCCCCTCGCCGTCCTCGATCGCCATCTGGACGCGGGCCAGCGCCGCTGCGACGGTCGTCCGCGCCGGCGGAGCCCCCGCGGGCACGCCGGCGAGCCCCTCGTCGATCGCCGCAGCCGCCCTTCGCTTCCAGCCGGCGAGCGTTTCGGCCGCAGGCCGTACTCCCTCGTCGAGCGCCCGTTTTTCAAGCACGTCGCGCCACAGCGCACTGCCCGCCCTGAGCAAGACCTCCGCCCGTCGCGGAGAGGAGGGGGGCACCCGGTCGAGAATCTGGATCAGCCGCTCCGGATCACGGGCCTCGGTGGCCGTGGCGATCGCGATGACCGCGGCGTCCGCGCTCTCGGCATCCTCCGGCCACGTCCGCATGATCAACTCGGCCAGGTCGCCGCACTGCCGCTTGGCCGCTGCCCGCCACTCCGGCACGCCCTCCTTCGACAGCTGCTGCAGGCTGGCCATCGCGATCTTCGCCGCCTGCCGGCTGCCCTTCGCGTTGGGATACCGCTCGGCGAGAAACGCGCCCAGCGCCGCGGAATCGTGCAGCCGCCGTGCGTCGTACAGCATGAACGTCAGCATGTACCTCGCCTGGTTGACGGCATCGAGGTCGTCGGTGGTCGCCAGGGGAAGGGCCCGCCGGATGCCGGCGATCACCTTCTCCCGCTCGACTGCGGCAGCCTTCGCCGCCGCCTCGGCTTCCGCGGCCTGATTGGCGGCCTGCGCCTGCTTGGCCGCCGCCTGCTTCTCCATCATCGACGAGAGCGCGAGCCGGACGGCGTCCATCGCAGCGTCAAATGAACCGCCACCGCCGTCGTCGTCGGGCAGTGACTTGCCGAGCTGCTCGAGCAGCGCCCGGGCTTCCTTCGCATATTCCCGGTTGAGCTTGGCGACGTCGAGCGCCACCTTCTTCGCGTTCTGCAGCAGCGGCCGCCCTTTCGCCTTGTCCGCCTGGGCCTCGGCGGCCTTCGTGAACCATTCGGCCGCGCGATACTTCATCGCGAGCCAGTCGGCGTCGAGGCGGTCGGCTGGAACCGTCGCCAGCACGATCTTCTGGAGCCGGTCGTCGAACTCCTTGAAGTCCTTGTCGGCGTATTTCTTCAGCTCGAGCCACCCCTCGAGCGTCGAACCTATGGCCTTGGCCCGCAGGCCGGGCACGAACCCCGTCTCGCCCTCGAGCCCACGCACGTCGGAAAGCGTGAGCAGCGCCTTGTCGAGCAGCTTTTTCTTCTCGTCGGCCTTGGACTCGGCCTGGGCGAGCTGGAGCTCGTTGCGCCCCTGGTAGTAGCGGGCGAACTGGCCGACGCCGCGGGTGCGATACTTGTCGTACAGTTCCTTGTAGTGGGCCGCCGAGGTCTGAAGCGCCGTCTGCCATTCCGCCGACCCCACCGCCAAGGCCCGCGACTTCTCGTAATACGCCCCTCCGACCAGCAGCCGCGTCTGCAGCAACTGGCCGCGCAGACGCTCCTGCCGCTCCTCCAGTTGCTCGATGAGACGCAGATCGGAGGGCTTGAGGGGCTTCCTCGGCGATTTCCCCGCCTCGTCGCCGTCCGCAGCCTTGTCCTTGGCCTTGCCCTGCAGTTCGCCGAGCCGCCGATCGACGTCACGAAGTTCCTTGAGGACGGCGTCCTCCGCATTCCTCGCGACGTCGATGGGCTCGTCTTTTTTTGCCTGGCCCTCGAGCGTCTTGATGGCCGTGTCGAAGAAGCCCACCGCCTCCGCCAACCGCGACTTGGCATCCTCACCGGGACGCTTCGACTGATCCACCTTGGATCGCCCGCGCTCCACGAGCAGGTTGCCCTTCTGCGTGTAGGCGGCGATGGACTGCTCGCCGGCGGGCCCGTTCGCGAGAAAGCGGTCGATCTCCTGCTCGGCGTCATCGAGAATCTTGGATCGCTTTTTGGAGTCGGTCTCGAGCCGACTCGTGGCGACGAGCGCCGTCGCCCGTCGGAAGGGCACCTCCTTGTCGAGGGCCGGATAGGAGCCGGCATCGCGGGCGACACGATCGAGCACCCACAGCGAAACGTCGGGCATCTGCCGTTCATCGAGCGCATCGAGCAGCCGGCGGGTCACCACTTCCTGCGTGCCGGGGGTGGCCTCGGCGGCCGACAGCCCCGTCACCGCGGCGGCGAGAAACCACGCGCTGCACAGCGGTCCGAGCAGGCGGAAGAAGCCGTCGCTCGACGTGGTGGTCAGACGGCTCATGGGAGGGAATGCTCGATCGCGGAGGGTGCCGGATGGCCGCTCAGCATTGTGCGAATGATGGATCGGACAGTCAAACCTGCCGCCCGGCGTGCTCGTGCGATCGGCGCTCGCCATGGAACGATCACCGGCCGGCCCCGCCGCGGCTGCCCGCGGCATCCTCGAACAACGCCAGCAGCCGGGCACCGACGGCGGTCATGTCGCCACGGTCGCTCCACGCGGCTGCCATCTCGCGCAGCCGCTGAGTCGCCACGCGCCCCGGTACGGCATGCACCGACCGCCCGGCCAGTTCTCCGAGCCCGACGGCCAGCAGAAGTTCACAGTCCCGCGCCGACGGCAGGTCGCCGCCGGCGCCATCGAGCCGGGCGCCTGCGGACGAGACCTGGCGTTCGCTGCCCGTCGCATGGGCATGGACGAGCCGCGCTGAAATCCCGGCGAGCGTCCCGGAAACACCGGCCCGCGGCACGACCTCGTAGACCACCCGCGCGGTTTCACCCGGATACAAGTCGATCGGAAGGCCCGCCGCCCCCGCTGCGCCGGACGCGGCGAGCGACTCCGGCACGGTCTGCCGATGGCCGACCAGACGGAACGCAGCCACCTCGCGAGGATCGAACCGCACCTCCAGCCACGCGTCGCGCACCGCGACGGGCCACCCTCCGTGGAGCGACGCAGCGACGCGGCGGCGCACCACGACCGGATCGCTCAGCGTCCAGCCGGGCGTCACCCCCTCCGCCGCGGAATCTCCCTCGGCCACACCCGACACGAGGACGAACGTGGGGGCCCCTTCGGCCGACTCACCGCGGGCAGCGGTCGCCCGCCAGGCAAGCAGCATCGCGCGGCCGCGGCCGAGACACCGCTCCGCCTGATCAGCCTGCGCGACGACGACGAGTCGAGGGCTCATTCCTTCGCGGGCCGCGGTGCCCTCGGCCAGCCCCACGGCTGCATCCAGATCGGCCGTGCCGAACGGTGGCTCCGCCTCCAGTTCCGCGGCCAGCACGGCAATTTCGGCCGCCGCCGCCCGGATCGCGACGACCCGGGGCCGCGGCTCGGCCACGATCACGGTGAGACGGTCGGCCGGCCCCATGGCCGCGGCGGCGGCGGCCAGCCCACGACACGCCGCTATCCACAGGGGCAGGGCGTCGGGCCCCGTCGAATGGTCGAGCACGACCGCGACGTCGGCCGGCTGCGGCCCGGGGCCGCGGGCGGGCGGCGGCGCGGAGACGGTGAGTTCCACGAGGTAGGTCGCCCGCCCGGGGCGCAGCGACTGTACGGCGCGGAGTTCGAGCCGCGGTCCGACATCCAGCCGGCCGTCGTCAGGAGCCGACGACAGCGCGGCCAGCAGATGTTCGGTCCGCAGGCTCTCGAGGCCGGCAAGCCGTTCGCGGCCCTGCGGGAGCGGCCAGACCCGGTCGAACGACTCGGTGGCGACGACGAGGGGAGGGCGGTCCACTGCGAGCGTCGGAACGACCGATGGATCGATGAACGGCTGCTCGCCGTGCGCCATCTCGAACGCCAGGTCGAACCCCCGCTCCGCGGGCACCAGCCGCCGCGTCGATCCGTCCGAACCATTGCCTTCGGGAATCACTTGCACACCGGTCAGCAGACCGTGGCGATTCCCGCCGGATCCGCGTTGCATCGCCCCCACCGCGGGCAGTGGCGCCGCCCGCACCGACCGAGGGCGGCGCGGGGTCGGCACCGGGGCGGCATCCGTCCCGGGGGCGGCAGGTCGCTCCACCGACGGCCGGCCAGCCTCGGCGTGCCCGAGCGCCGAGTCGGGAACGCGACCGCGCGGGGTCTCCGCAACGGACGGCCCGGCATCCCGGGCAGACGCCCGCGCCTGAGGCGTGTGGCGTCGAGGGAGCGCCGTCCGAGTGGGCTCCGCCAACCGCACACCAGCGAGGAACAGGGCCGCGATCAGGCCAAGCGAAAGGCCGACGGCGATCGCATCGCGCACGATGCCGCGCCACCACGGCGGTGCCGCCGGACGGCTGACCGCGGGCATCCGGGCCGACCGCGCAGCCTCGTGCGCGGTTCCGGCAGCCGGGAAAGCGATGCGCCGCGCGATGTCCGGGGGCAGCGGCAGATCGACGAGCAGCCGGTCGATCACGCCGTCGCCGAACAGCCTGCCCGGCTCGATCCGCTGGACCACGGCCGGAGGCACGGAGACTGCCCTGAGGACCACGTCGATCTCGGCGTCGGTCCAGGATGGAAGGGGCTTCATGACGTCATGCCCTCCCGGAGGACGCGCCACCCGCCGCGCGACCGACGAGGCACTCGCGGAGCCGCGCACGGGCCCGGCTCACACGCGAAAGCACCGTCCCGAGGGGGACGCCCAGCAGGTCCGCCGCCTCCTGGTGCGTCAGTTCGCCGACGACCACGAGGAGCAGGGTTTCCCGCAGTTCCGGTGTCAGCGTCCCGAGCGCCAGTTGCATCCGCGACGAGAGTTCGTCCGCGAGCGGCTGCGGGCCCGGAGGGGCCACGACGGCCGCCACGTCGGCGCCGAGCGTTGGCGGCGTCCGCCCGTGCCGCCGCCAGTGGTCGGCCGCGCGGCGGCGCAAGATCCCCAGCAGCCACGCCCGTTCGCTGCGGCTCGGCTCGTAGAGATCGCGGCTCGCCCATGCCGACCGCAGCGTGTCCTGCACCACGTCCTCGGCATCGTGCCCGTCTCCCAGCAGGCGGTAGGCCACCCGGTAGAGCGCCGGCAGGTGCTCGTGTGTCCATCGCTCGAACCGCGCCGTCGCGTCGTCGGCGCCCGGGGCAGGTGGGGGGGTGTCGTGAGCCATGCGGCAACCGCCTGTCCTCCCACCCTGTTCGCTTCCGGGCCCTTCGGCTATTCCAGACCGCTCGGGCCGGGGCTTGGCGGCGGCGTTGCCTCGGATGCCCGCCAGCCGTTCGCCGGTGCTTCACGAGGGTCGAAACGCGGCCTTAACGCCCGGCCGGCTGCGCCGCCCGTGCGGCCCGCGTGGCTGCGGAGGAAGCGGCCAGCCAATTGGGAACCTGACCGGCCGCCGGCAACTTCACCACCTTGGCGGAGCGGACCCCCGGGCAGGCCAGCACGGCGGCGACGGCCTCGGGCGACGGCTCCTGGTCGAGATTCAAGACGCCGATCGCATCTCCGCCGGGGCTCGTCCGCCCGACGGTCATCTGGGCGATGTTCACGCCCATGCTGCCGAACGCGGTGCCCACGCGGCCGATGATCCCGGGCACGTCGTGGTGGGTGAAGACGAGGAGGATGCCATCGAGGTAGGCCTCGAGCCGGTGCCCTTCCAACTGCACCAGCCGCGGCATCGCGTGGCCGAACAGCGTGCCCGCCGCGCGATGAACGCGGTCCCCGGCGACGAGATCCACCGCAACCACGGAACTGAACGCGCCGGGATCCGAGCGGCTCTGCTCGACGAGGTCGATGCCGCGTTCCCGCAGGAGCATCTCCGCATTCACGATGTTCACCTCGTCGAACGCCGTCTCGAGAAGGCCGGCCGCGAAGGCTGCGGTCACGAGTTTCGTGTCGCGCGAGGCAATCTCGCCACGATAGGCGATCGAGCATGACCGCGGCGGAGCCTCGTCGAGCTGCGACAGCAACAGCCCCAGCCGCCAGGCCAGATCGAGAAATCCACGCACACCCTCCAGCACCGCCGGATCGACGGCGCTGGAATTGACCGAATGCCGGATCGTGCCCGTGGAGAAGAAATCGACGAGCAGCCCGACTCCCTCGACCGCGACCTGCGACTGCGCCTCCTCGGTGCTCGCGCCGAGGTGGGGCGTGACGAGCACGTTGGGCATGCCGAACAGGGGGCTGTCGGTGCAGGGCTCCTTCTCGAACACGTCGAGGGCCACGCCACCGATCACGCCGCTCTGCAGGCCTTCCACGAGGGCCTGCTCGTCGTAGATCCCGCCACGGGCGCAGTTCACGAGCCGCACGCCCCGTTTCAGGATGCCCAGCTCCGGACGACCGACGAGGTGCCGCGTCTCGTCGGTGAGCGGCGTGTGCACCGTGAGGTAATCGACCTCCGGGAGCATGCCCCGCACGGTCTCCACGAGTTCGATGCCGAGTTCGGCCGCCCGCTCCGGCGACAGGAACGGGTCGTAGCCGACGACCCGCATGTCGAACGCGCGGGCCCGCTTGGCGACCGCCTGCCCGATCCGGCCCAACCCCACGATGCCGAGCGTCTTGCCCGCGAGTTGCACGCCCATGAACTTGTTGCGATCCCAGCGATGCTCCCGCAGGCTGGCGTCGGCGGCGGCGACGTTGCGCGACAGGGCGAGAATCAGCGCGAAGGCGTGCTCGGCCGTGCTCAACGTGTTGCCGGCAGGCGTGTTCATGACCACGATGCCCTGCCGTGTGGCCGCGTCCTTGTCGATGTTGTCGGTGCCCACGCCGGCCCGCACGATCGCCTTGAGCCGGTGGTTGCCGGCCAGCGCGTCGGCCGTGATCTTGACGCCGCTGCGGCAGATGGCACCGTCGTGGCGGGCCAGGGCATCGCGCAACGCGGCTCCCGACAACCCCGTCACCACCTCGTAGGTGATGCCCTCCGCCGCCGCCGCATCGAGCAGGGCGAGGCCGTCGGAGCTGAGCGTGTCGAGCACGATGATCGAGGGCATGGGTGTCCTTTCCGGGTGTCGCCGCCGACGGGTGGAGTCGCTAGGCTCGCCGAGCCTGCTGAAATTCAAGCATGTAGTCGCGCAGGGCCTCGACGCCCTCCAGCGGCATCGCGTTGTAGATGCTGGCCCGGATGCCGCCGACCGACCGATGCCCCTTGAGATCGACGAGGCCCCGCGCCGTCGCCCCCTTCACGAACTCCTTCTCGGTCGCTTCGTCGGGGAGGCGGAAGGTGACATTCATGTCGGAGCGGCAGTCGGGCCGGGCGTGGCCGGCGTAGAACCCACCGGAGGCATCGAGCACGTCGTACAGGCGTTTGGCCTTCGCCCGGTTGTGGCGGGCCATCGCGTCGAGACCACCCACGGAATCGCGAATCCAGCGACACACCAGGCCGAGGATGTAGACGGCGAACACCGGGGGCGTGTTCGGGCGGGAACCGTTCTTCACGTGCGTCCGATAGTCGAGCATCGTCGGCAGGTCGTCCCGCGAGCGCTCCAGCAGGTCCTTGCGGATGATCACGGCGGTCACGCCAGCGATGCCGGCGTTCTTCTGGGCGCAGGCATAGATGAGCCCGTACTTCGCCACGTCGATGGGCCGGGAGAGAAAGTCGCTCGAGCAGTCGCAGACGAGCGGCGCGCCGCCCACGTCGGGGTCGTGTTTCCACTGGACGCCCTGGATCGTCTCGTTGCTCGTGATGTGCACGTACGCCGGATCGACGGAGCGGGCGATCTCCGCCGAAGTCGGGAGCCGGTCGTAGTTCGTGCCGCCGCCGTCCCAGGCCACGTGCACACGCCCCTCCCGCCGCGCCTCCTTGATCGCCGTCGCACCCCACGTGCCCGTGACGACGTAATCGGCGGCTCCAGCCTGGCCGCGCAGCAGGTTCATCGGCACCATCGAGAACTGGAGGCTCGCGCCCCCTTGGAGAAACACCACCTCGTAATCGGCACCGACGCCGAGCAGGCTGCGCAGATCGCCGAGCGTCTCCTCCAGGATCCGATCGAAGGCGGGACTGCGGTGGCTGATCTCGAGCACCGAGATCCCGACGCCCGGCAGGGCGAGCAGTTCCTCGCGGGCCTGCTCCAGCACCTCCAGCGGAAGCACGGCCGGCCCCGGGGAGAAGTTGAACACCCGCTCACCGACCGACACGAGACTGCGCTCCGTCACAGGATGCCTCCAAGGCTGCCGACAGGACCGGGCCGGCCGGCGTCATCCCCGCAGCGCGCGACGGCCACCGAACGGCAATTCGGGCAGGATAGGAGGCTCCGCCACGACGGTCAACGGGCCACCGTTCCCGGCGTGGCGGCGGAACCGTTGAGGGCCGCCACCTTGGCGGCCACGGCCGGCTGCTGTCCGTCCACCGCCAGGGCCCGGGAATAGTTCTGCACCGCCTGGGCCGGGTCGCCGGCGGTCTCGCGCAACTGACCGAGTGCGACCAAAGCCCGGGTGTTGTTCGGGTCGATCGCCAGCGCATCCACCAGATGGTTCTCCGCCTCCCGCGGGTCACCCCGCTCCTGAAACAGCCGGGCGAGTTCGATCTGCGGCGCGGGGTTTCCCGGAGCGCGACGTGCCCAGTCCTGCAACTGCGCCACGGCATCGGCCTCGCGATGCTCCTCGACGAGCAACACCGCGAGCGCCCGCTGGCAGGCCTCATGGCTGGGATTCCTCGCCAGGCAGAGGTGGTAATACTGCTCGGCGGTCTGCATGTCGGCCGGACGACCAAACAGCTTCGCCTGCTGGTGATAGGTCGCGCCGAGGTTGTAGAAGCAGTCGGGATCCCCTGGCTGCTTCGCCAATGCCTGCTGAAAGTGATCGACGGCGCCCTTGTAGTTCCCCTGCTGATAGAGCTTCACGCCCTCCGCGTTGTCGTTCCGGCCCAGCCAGCCACACCCGCCGGCCGCACAGGCGACGAACACGAGGGCTCCGTTCCAGGCCGGCGACACAGGTCTCATGCCGGGACCGTACCGAAAGCCCGCCCCCCGAAACAACGTCAGCCCAGCCTGCGCAGCTTCCGCGGGCCAGCGTGACCACGAGGGTTACCGGGCGGCAGCCCGTTCGTAGCCCAACGACCGGACGACCTCGAGGATCTCGCTGCAGGTCGGGAACATCCGGCCGGTCGAACGCTTGTAGCGGTCGAGGGCCTGCATGAATTC
>JBBAVM010000010.1:0-53423 GCA_040397685.1 Pirellulales bacterium | reverse complement strand
GCAGATCCGAGTGAGCGAAGGCCTGGAGGGCCGTAGCGAACGTCCGGCGAGACGGTACGGGGTAACCCCTCGCCGGCACGCATAAGGCAAGCAGAGACAGGCTGAAGCCTGTCCTACGCCTACCAGGCGAAGTGCGCGAAGGCTTTGTTCGCGTCGGCCATGCGGTGCACGTTGTCGCGCTTCGTGACCGCGGCGCCTTCGCGCTTGTAGGCGGCCATGATCTCCTCGGCGAGCTTTTCGTGCGTGGCGCGGCCCTTCTTCTCGCGGACGGCCTGCAGCATCCAGCGGATGCCGAGCGACTGCTGCCGGTTGCGATTGACCTGCATCGGCACCTGGTAGGCGGCACCGCCGACGCGCTTCGAGCGGACCTCGACCGACGGCTTGCAGTTTTCCAGGGCCCGGTTGAAGACCTCGATCGGCTCCACGTCGGTGACCTTCTGGGCGACGAGATCCATCGCCTTGTAGAAGACGTTTTGGGCGACGCTCTTCTTGCCGTCCACCATGAGGCAGTTGATGAACTTGCTGGCGAGCAGCGACCCGTAGCGGGGGTCGGGGATGAGCTGCTCGCGGCTGGCGGTGATCTTTCCCATGGCTCGTGCTTAATCCTTCTCGTTTAGCCCTTCTTGGCACCGTAGAGACTGCGCGACTGCTTGCGGCCCTGCACGCCGAGCGTGTCGAGGGCACCGCGGACGATGTGGTAGCGGACGCCGGGGAGGTCGCGGACACGGCCGCCGCGGACGAGCACGATCGAGTGCTCCTGGAGGTTGTGGCCCTCGCCCGGGATGTAGACCGTGACTTCCTTTTGATTGGAGAGCCGCACGCGGGCGATCTTCCGGAGGGCCGAGTTCGGCTTCTTCGGCGTCATCGTGCGGACCTGGAGGCACACGCCGCGCTTCTGGGGGCAGCGGTCGAGCACGGGCGACTTGGAAAACTTCCGCTTCGGCCGACGGCGACTGCGGACGAGTTGGCTGATCGTGGGCATACCGGAAAACTTTTGCCTGCGGGAGCGGAAACGAGGTCGAAAACCGCCATGTGGCGGGAGCCTCAAAGCGTAGCCGAAACTGGGGGGCCATGAAAGCGGGTGCGGAAAAACCGGCCTCACACCGCGGTGCCGGTCCCCGGCCTCGGAACAAAAGCGAGAGCTAGGCCCGTAGGAACAACTCGCCCCGGCCACCGGCGAGGAGGTCGCCATGCCAGTGCTGCCAGACCCCGGCGAAAAACCCGCGGGCCGAGCCGCCGCCCGGGCGGAAGCCGGCGGCGTCGAGCCGCGCTGCGAGCAACGGCAGGAACGCGGGGGACCATGCGGATCCCCGCCGGAACGTGGCCGGCGGGGCAAAGCCCGGGGCGTCCGCCACGAGCGAGCCGCGGCGCATCCCGGTGCCGGCGTGGGGCCCAAGCGTGCCGGCGACGATGACGGTGCCGGCACGCAGTTCGAACGCGGCGGCCGCGCCGCATCCGCCACCGATCGCGAGAATGCCACGGCGCATGCGTGCCCCCGCCAGGCTTCCCGCGGCGCCCGCGATCGTCACGAGGCCCCCGCGCATCCCGAGCCAACTGCCGGGCAGCGCACCGGCGGCGTTGTCACCGGCGCTTCCGCCGACGTGCACCGTGCCGCCGCGCATCTCGCAGGCGAGCCAGTCGCCTGCGTCTCCCTGGATCGTGAGTGTGCCGCCGGTCATGCCCTCGCCGGCGTGGCGTCCGGCGGAACCCATGACCACGATCGCGCCGTTTGACATCGCCGCGCCGATCGAGTGCACGCGCGAGAAATCGCCGCGACACTCGAGTCGGCCGTCGGCTGGCGAACCGCCGACACGAAACATTCCGCCGAGCTCCGCGGGCCGCTCATCGACCCGGATCGGGAGCCGGGCGATCTCACCCGCGGCGAGCGTCGCGATCCGGTCGGGCGTGACGCCCGCAAGGTCGATGCCGAGCGCGCCGGTGTCGGCACGCGGTTCGAGGACGAGTGGCATCGGGCGGGCCTTCGACGGGGTAAAAACGCGGGGCCGCGGAGAGACATCGCCCTCCGCGGCCCCGATGATACCCGGCGCGCCGGCTCGGCCGTCTACTTCGTCAGCACCGGCACCTTCCGCGACGTGCTCGACGGCGACTTCGTCAGCTCGACCATGAGCACGCCCTTGTCGTAGCGGGCCGTGACCTTCGCGGGGTCCACCGACTCCGGCAGCGGGATCGCCCGGCTGAAGGCGCCGGAGTGGCTCTCGCAGTGCGACCAGCCCTGGCCCGATTCCTCGGCGCACGACTTCTTCTCGCCGGCGATCACGAGCCGGTCACCCGAGACGCTCACCTCGACGTCCTTCGGGTCGATGCCCGGCAGCTCGGCCCGCACGCGAATGTGCGCGTCGGTCTCTGAGAGGTCGATCGCCGGCAGCCACTGCCCCGGCTCCACGGTCTCGAACCAGCCGGGCGTGAACGCTGTCGGCCGGTTGAAGAAGCCTTCGAACAGGCGGTTCATCTCGTTGCGGAAATCGGCAAGGGTGGCGAGGCCGCCCCCCTCCATGCCGCTCGTGCGCTTTGTGCGGAAAGGAATCAAACTCATCGGACGTTCTCCTTTCGTAGGAAATTGAAACCAGGCTAAGGAACTTGAAACCAAGCGCAGGAAAGCGAAACCAAACTCGGGACGTGAAGTGAAACCTGTCGGTGGCCGCCCCGGCCGGTGGGCGATTCAGCCCGCGCGCACCTCGACCTTGCGCGGAAGCACGGCCGCCCGGCGCGGCACGCGGATCGTGAGCACGCCGTGCCGCGCGTCGGCGGTGATCTGCGCGGCGTCGAAGTCGTCGCCGAGGCGGAACGAGCGCCGGTAGTCGCCGACGCCGTACTCGTGGCGGAGGATCCGGCCGGGCAGGTCGCGGGCGGGCACCTTCGCGTGGAGCGAGAGCACGCCGTCCTCGAACGAGACGTCGATGCCATCGGCGGGGGCGCCGGGGATGTCGGCCACGATCACGACCTCGGTGCCGCGGTCGCAGATGTCCACGTTCGGCTGGTAGGTGAGGGTGGCTTCAGGCGTCGGCCGCGGGCCCGCTGTGGCCTGCGGCTCGGTCGTGGGGAGGGTGGGGGAAACCATGGTGGATGTTCTCCTTTTCGTGTTGAGGGTGGTTGCCGGCCATGCAGGCGGTGTCAGGCGGAACGCACCTGCACCTTGTGGGGCTGGGCCTCGGGCGCCTTGGGGCACGTGACCGTGAGCACGCCGCTGGCGAGCCGCGCCTCGACCCGGGCGGTATCGACCGCGACTGGCAGGGGCAGACGGCGCTCGAAGCCGCCGGTGCCGCGCTCGCGGCGGTGCCAGGTGACGCCCGGCTTCCGCTCGCCGTTGCCGGCGGCCGGCTGCTCGGTGGCCGTGGCCGGCCGCGAACCCTCGGTGGCCGTCCCGGGCCGGGAGCCCTTCAGCACGAGTTCGTCGCCCGTGACGGCGATATCGAGGCTTGCTTCGTCGATCCCGGGCACTTCGGCCTCGACGATGATGGCATCGTCCGTCTCGCGGACGTTGACCGACGGAAACGCGGTCGCGGAGGGCCGGGTGCCCCAGCCGTGGAGCGGTGGCGCCGCCACGAGCGTGCCCCAGAGACGATCCAGTTCGTCGCGCAGTTCATCGAACGGGTGCGCGAAACCCGGGCGGGAGGTCTGCATCGCTGACTCCATGAACGAGGGAATGACAGGGGTGTGGAAAACCGCCGTCCATGGAACGCGGTCAATCATTCGCACGGACGGCTTCAAAAAACAAATCGCGGCCCCGGCGGTGCGGCATGGCCCCTCCGCGGCCAGCAGCGAAAAAGGCAAAGCCCGTGCCAATGCAGCCGGCCCGCCTGAGCGCCCGTGCACTGGCGAAAAAATCGGGTGAAAAACCCGGCGTGGGTCGGCCAACCGCCGCCGGCTGCGAAACCCTGCGGGTCGTGGCGGCTGTCAGGTTGACAGCGCGGCAAAACCATTCGTGGCAGGTGGTGGAGGCGGTTGTGGGGGGGCGACGCGGGCCATAGACTGCGGCCTCCGAACGGACTCGCTCGACGCGAGCATGGCGGTCACCCGGCGGCGGGCGGCCACGCCGGCCGACCACGTCACTTCTCAGTTGCAACGGATTATCCATGCGTTTCACGCTCCTGGATCGTGTCACTGCCATCGAGCCCGGCAAGAGCATCACCGCCATCAAGACGCTGACGCTCTCCGAGGAGTACCTCGCCGACCACTTCCCCCGGTTTCCGGTGATGCCCGGCGTGCTGATGCTCGAGGCGATGACGCAGGCCGCCGCCTGGACGATCCGTGTCGCCGAGGACTTCGCGCACAGCATCGTCGTGCTGCGGTCGGCGAAGAACGTGAAATACGGCGATTTCGTCGAGCCGGGCCGGGTGCTCACGGTCACGGCCGAGGTGCTCTCGCAGGACGAGACGACCACGAAGGTGAAGGCGAGCGGCGCGGTATCGGGGGCAGCCGGGGAACGCACGAGCCTCACCGCCCGCCTCGTGCTCGAGCGCTACAACCTGGCCGACCGTCAGCCCCACGGGGCGGCGATCGACGCCCGGGTCCGGGCCGAGATGCGGAAGCTGTGGGCGGTGCTCCACCCGGTGGGGCGGTCCGGCACCGCGCCCCGCCGGATGATCTACGGGACCGACTCCGGCCCGCTGACGACGGGTTCGATGCCGATGGCGGAGCCGGCGACGCTCGTCCGCTGAGCGTCCCGCCACGCAAAAAATCAGCGGCAACCTGGATTTCCGCCGGTGTTTTCCCGCTCCGGCCCGCGGCAGCCGCTTTTCGGGTTTCCTCTTCCGCGTGGTGACATTACCCTTGGCAGTCCACAGCCGACATCTGCTTTCCGACCCAGACGCTTTTTTCTCCCCGTTTTCGAGGTGCCACGTCGATGCCGTCGCGCGATGAAATTTTCGAGAAGGTCAAGACCGCCCTGGTGGATGCCCTCGGGGTCGATGACGACGAGGTGTCCCCCGAGGCGACGATGGTCGGCGATCTGGGGGCCGAGTCGATCGACTTCTTGGACATCGTCTTCCGCCTGGAGAAGGCGTTCGGCATCAAGATTCCGCGCGGCGAGCTGTTCCCCGAGGACGTGCTGTCGAGCTCGGAGTTCGTCACCAACGGCAAGGTGAATGCGGCCGGCATCGCGGCGCTCAAGACGCGGATGCCGTTCGCCGACCTCACGAAGTTCGAGGCGAATCCCAGCGTGCAGAACTTCGCCAACACGCTCACCGTCGAGGACATGGTCCGCTACGTCCAGGGGAAGCTGGCGTCCTGACATGCGGTGGTTCTGGATCGACCGTTTCGACGAGTTTGTGCGCGGAAAGCACGCCACGGCGGTGAAGAACGTGTCTCTCGCCGAGGAGCACATGCACGACCACTTCCCGGGTGCGGCCCTGATGCCGAACTCCCTGGTCGTGGAAGGCATGGCCCAGACCGCCGGCCTGCTCGTGGCCGACGCGATCGAATTCAACCGGAGGGTCGTGCTGGCGAAGGTCGCCGGCGCCGAGTTCCACTTCGACGCGGTGCCCGGCGACACGCTCCGGTTCGAGGCGACGATTCTCGATCTCAAGCCGACCGGATCGCTCTGTCGGGTGACGAGCCGGGTCGGCGACCGTGTGCAGGGCGAGGCCGAACTTTTCTTCGCGCACCTCGAGCCCGGCGAGGGAGTGCCGAAACTCTTCGAGCCCGACGAACTCCTGCAGTGGCTCGACCAGATGCACATCTACGACATCGGGCGCGACGAGGCGGGGCGACCCCTCGCGCGGCCGGATTGGTGACCGCGAGTGCCGACGGGCGGTGAAACGCCCAACGGCGGAGGGAGCGAGAGCGTGACCGGCCGGCGCAGGGTGGTGATCACGGGAATGGGGCTCGTCACGCCGCTCGGCGTGCGGGTGGAGGAGCTCTGGAAGAACCTGCTGGCCGGCGCGTCGGGCGTGGGGCTGACCACCGTCTTCGACGCCTCGCGGTTTCCCACGAAGATCTCGGCGGAGGTCCGCAATTGGGACATCACCGACGAGGGGCAGGACGCGAAGCTCTGGCACTTCTGCGGGCGGCACACGAAGTTCGCCGCCGGCGCGGCCCTCCAGGCGATGCGCGATGCGGGGCTCGAGAAGGGCCTGCCGGCCGATCCCACGCGGCTCGGCGTCTACCTCGGCAGCGGTGAGGGGCAGCAGGACTTCGATTCGTTCACGAGCATGATGATGGCCGCGATCTCGGGCGACACGCTCGACGTGGCCAAGTTCACGAAGCTCGGGCTCGAGACGCTGCACCCGCTCTCCGAAGTCGAGCAGGAGCCGAACATGCCCGCCGGCCACCTGGCCGGCATGTTCGACGCCCAGGGGCCGAATCTGAACTGCCTGACGGCATGCGCCGCGTCGAGCCAGGCGATCGGCGAGGCGGCCGAGCTCGTCCGCCGCGGCGACGCCGACGTGATGCTCTCCGGCGGCACGCACTCCATGATCCATCCCTTCGGCGTGACGGGCTTCAACCTGCTCACGGCCCTCTCCACCCGCAACGATGAGCCGACACGGGCCAGCCGGCCGTTCGACAACGAGCGCGACGGCTTCGTGCTCGGCGAGGGGGCGGCGATGGTGGTGCTCGAGGAACTCGAGCACGCGAAGCGGCGCGGCGCGAAGATCCACGGCGAACTGCTCGGCTACGGCTCCACGGCCGACGCCTACCGGATCACCGACACGCATCCTGAGGGCCGCGGCGCCGCCGCCTGCATCACGATGGCGCTCAAGGACGCCGGCCTCGGCACGCACGACATCCACTACATCAACGCCCACGGCACGAGCACCGACGTCAACGACAAGGTCGAGACGCTCGCGATCAAGAAGGTGTTCGGCGAGCACGCCTACAAGATCCCGGTCTCGAGCACGAAGAGCATGATGGGCCACCTGATCGCCGCCGCCGGCGCCACCGAGCTGATCGTGTGCCTGCTGGCGATCCGCGACGGCATGCTGCCGCCGACGATCAACTACGAGAACCCTGATCCCAACTGCGACCTCGACTACGTGCCCAACAAGGCCCGCGCGGCGACGTGCGACCGCGCCCTCTCCAACAGCTTCGGCTTCGGCGGCCAGAACATCTCGCTCATCGTCGGCCGGTATACGTAGGACAGGCTTCAGCCTGTCACGACTGTCTTCACGGCAGGTCTCGACATCCTGTCGAACCTGCCTTGGCCGACCTCCGTCGGCTCTCTGCAAACCCGGCCCTCCGGGCCTGGCGTCGAATCACTATGTGCCGGCTCGGGGTTACCCCGTACCGTCTCGCCGGACGTTCGCCTGCGCCCTCCAGGCTCCGGCTCACTCGGATGTGCCTGCGCTCCGGCATCCATGCCTGCGCTGGTCACATACGCCGTCTCAACGGTAGGGGTAACCCCGAGCCTCCTCAACTGAAATGGGAGGCTTCGGGGGAGTCGGCGAACGCTTCCCGAACGAGGGCCGCCGCGGCCTGAGTGAGGAGACTTTTGCCGCTCCCCCGGAGCCGGCGCGGGCGAGTCGAGCTGCGAGTCATTGTTCCGCACTCACGCAACTTGCCTAACTTCGCGTCCGCAGGGTTTTCTCAACCGGTGCGACCGGTGTGGCCGATACATCCTGCGAACCCAGGAAACCAGACCCATGAAACGCGCCACCGGGCTTCTTTTGGCCGTCGCCGTGATCGGCATGTCGAGCGGGTGCTCGATCATCGACCGGTTGTTTCTGCTCAACACCGACGGCCCCCATGGCCATCATGCCGGCCAGGGCGGTGCCTGCCGTGACGGCGCCTGTCAGGATGGCGCGTGTGCGAATGGGCAGTGTTCCGTAGGCGGGCCCTGCGAGTCGTGCGGCCCCGGTGGCTGTCAGCCCGGCTGCCGCGACTGCGCCGCGGGCGCCCATGTCGGCCGCTACGGCGGCCTCGCCAAGCACCATCTTTCGCCCGCCGAGCGGGCCGCGCTCGCCGGGAGCGACTACGGCGCCACGCAGCCGGCCGGCCCGCCGACCGGAGCGGTCGCCTATCCCTACTACACGACCCGTGGCCCGCGGGACTTCCTCGCGAAGAACCCGCCGTCGATCGGGCCCTGACGAAGCCAGCGTCGGTCAAGACTCCTTTGCCGTGCCGATCCGCCGCCGATAGGCTTGCTGCCTGTCGGCGGTGGCGTTTTTTGGATCCGAGGGCTCGTGCATGCAGGCCAGGCGCGGCGGTGGAGTGGCGGCGGACGGGCGGCTTTCGCTCACCGGCTGGCTCGTGTGCGCGATCGCGGCGATCGGGTTCGCGTTCGACATCTACGAGCTCTTGATGCTGCCCTTGATCGTGAAGCCGGCGCTCGCTGCGCTCGGCGGGGTGGCGGCCGACGGCGCGCCGCTGCTCGTGCCCGGCTCGCCGGCCTACACGCAGTGGGCCCGGGTGCTGTTCTTCGTGCCGGCGCTCGCCGGTGGCGTGTTCGGCCTCCTCGGCGGCTACCTTACCGACCTCCTGGGCCGGCGCCGTGTGCTCACGTTCAGCATCCTGCTCTACGCGTTCGCGGCGCTGGCTGCCGGCTTCGCCACGTCGCTGCCGCAGCTGCTCTTCTTTCGCTGCCTCGTGTTCATCGGCGTGTGCGTGGAGTTCGTGGCGGCGGTGGCGTGGCTCGCCGAGCTCTTTCCCGATCGCGAGCAGCGCGAGCGGGCCCTCGGCTGGACGCAGGCCTTCTCGTCGCTTGGCGGGCTCCTCGTGGGCACGGCCAACGTGCTCGCCGCCCGGTTCGCCGCCGATCTGCCGGCGATCCAGGGCGGGCACGATGCCTGGCGCTACACGCTGATCTCCGGCGTCATTCCCGCGCTGCCGCTGATTCTCATCCGGCCGTTCCTGCCGGAGAGCCCCGTGTGGTCCGAGAAGAAGCGGGCGGGCACGCTCAAGCGGCCGAGCCTCCGCGAACTCTTCAGCCCGGCCCTCGTCCGCACGACGGTGCTCACGACGCTCGTGTTCGCGGCGAGCTACGGGATCGCGTTCGGGGCGATCCAGCAGTTGCCGCAGATCCTCGGCGGCCCGAAGGGGCACGCCGCGATCCTCGGCGCCGCCAAGGCGGCCCAGGATGAGGCAGTGGCCGCGGCGAAGGAGGCCGGCAAGCCCGCGCCGCCGCCGGGCCGCCTCAAGGCGATCGCCGGCAACGCGACCGACGAGGCCGTCGCGACCGTGACGATCTTCCAGGAGATCGGCGGGCTCGTGGGCCGGGTGCTGCTCGCGTTCGCGGCGCTCCGCATCGTCAGCCGCCGCACGCTCCTCCGGCTCTTCCAGTGGCCCGCCCTTCTGCTCGTGCCCGCGCTCTTCTGGTGGATCTCCACGCACTTGGCCGACGCCGACTCGTTGCCCTGGATCAAGGCGGGCATCTTCCTCGCGGGGCTCGTCACGGTGGCGCAGTTCAGCTTCTGGGGCAATTACATTCCGCTCGTGTTCCCGACGCACCTCCGCGGCACCGGGGAGAGCTTCGCGGCGAACATCGGCGGCCGCGTGCTCGGCACGGCGGCGGCCTGGCTCACGCTCACCTTCTCCGCGGCCACACCTCCCGACCCCGTCCGCATCGCGCTCGCCGGCGCCGCCGTGGCCGGGGCCTATGCGCTCGTGGGCGTGGTGCTCACGCAGTGGCTGCCGGAGCCCGGCGAAGGAGTCGAGCAATGAAAATGAATTGGTTTTCGTGCATCGGCTGGGGTGTGCTGTGGGTGGGGCTGGCGAGTGGTGGCCGGCTCGTCGCACAGGACGCCGGTCCAGTGGGCAGCGGCGACAGGCTCGAGGATCTCGAGTGGATGGTCGGCGATTGGGTGCTGCAGCCGGAGGATGACGCGGAGGCGAAGCAGTCGGGCACGATGGCCATGACCGTGCGCTGGGACGACGGGCGGGTGTTTCTGATTCGTGAAGCCACGCTCACGCCGCCGGCCGAGTCGGGTGAGCCCGTGGTCACGCTCCAGCAGCGGATCGGCTGGGATCCCCTCGTCGGTCGGATTCGCTCGTGGAGTTTCTCCACCGATGGCAGCCGGGGGGAGGCCACCTGGTTTCACGAAGGGGGCTCGTGGGTCGTGCGGGGCACGGCGGTGTTTCCCGACGGTATCCAGACGAGCTCCGTCAACATCTACACGTTCGATGGCAAGGATCGCTGCACATGGCGCATCGTGCGGCCGCCCTTGGCGACGGACGATTCTCCGCCCACGCGGGCCACGTGGGTTCGCGCACCCGGGAGCACCGCCCCATGACGAGTCTGAACACCGCGACTCCGTGGCGCCGATCCTTGTCGGTGTTGGTGATCGCCAGCGCGACGCTCTGCACGGATCTCTCCCGCAGCGTGGCCTCCGATGCCGCCCCCGATGACTGCGATCTCGCCCGCAAGGCCGACATCATGCACGGGGCCCAGTGGCAGCGGGCGATCGCCGAGCTCGGTGGCTGGCTGACCACGCAGACCGTCTACCCTCCGGCCGAGGTGCGGAGGATCAAGGTGCGATTCAACGAGCAGGTGGCGGCGATGTCGTCGTACGAGATCGAATACCTGCTCGACTCGGTCGAACAAAAGATGCGACTGCTCGATACGCCCGAAGCCCGCGATGCGAAGGCCTGGCTCGGCGAATACCTCTCGGCCATGTCCGACGCCCGGCGGGCGCAGGAACTGCGCAACGTGCCCAATGTGCTCGACATGACCGCGGCCCAGCTGTGGGAAGAGATCCAGCGGATCGACCGCAAACGCGGTGCGCTCCAGCAGCGGCAGCAGGGTGTGGCGGCCCGGCGGAATGTGCTCGTGGATCGGGCCGCCGCGAACAGGCAGGCAGCGGCGGACGCCGCTCGGGCGACGGCGGAACGGCTCCGGGCCGCTCCTGCCCAGGCACCCACCGGCCAGGGCGGCGGCAAGCCGCCGTTCTCCGATTCGCCCCAGCGACGCATGTCAATCGGCGTGGGGCCGATGGGCGCCTTCATCCAGATGTGACGCGAGGCCGATGTCGAGGCAGGCGAGCGTCGTGTCGTCGCGCAGATAGAGCTTGCCCGAGGTGAGCGCGGGGAGAGCCCGCACCGTGCCTGCGAGCGGGCGGGCACGGGCGAGCACGGTGATGCCCTTGGGCGTCGCCGTCATGAGCACGAGCTCGCCGTCGGTCTTCGTGGCGAGCAGTTTGCCGTCGGCGGCGAGCAGCGTGCCGTAGCCGAAGTTCGCCTCGCGCCAGATCGCTCGCCCCGAGTCGAGGGCGATGCATGCGAGCGAGGAGGGCGGGACATCGTCACGGCCGTCGATACAGTAGGCGTGGCCGTCGAGCACGATTGGCGTGCAGTATTGCGTGGCGAGTGCGTCGGCGCCGTCCCACCGCTTCGTGAAGGTTGTCGTGTCGAATGCAGCAGAAACCGAGCCGACTCCATACGCAGCGGTGACGAGCAGCTGACCAGCCGACGTGATCACGGGCGCGGCGGCATTCACCGTCGGCCCGCGCTGGCCGAACGGAAACTGCCAGCGGATCGCGCCCGTCTGGGGGTCGAGGAGCAGGCAGGCGTAGCGGGTGACCATCAGCACGTGCGGCGTGCCCTGAACCGTGACGGCGACGGGCGCCGAATAGCTCGCCGGCTCGGAGGTTTTTGTCCACGCGGTGGCGCCGGTGGCGAGCGAGAAGGCGACGATCCCGGCCCCCGTGCGCGAGCCGCCGACGTTCACGACGACGTGTTCACCCATGACGATCGGCGTCGAGCCCGCGCCGAAGTAGCCCTCGGCGGCGCGGAAGTCACGGTGCGTGTCGCGGAGCCAGAGCCGCTTGCCGGTGGCGGCATCGACGCAGCGGAGAACTCCCTGCGCGCCGAAGACGATCACGCGGCCGTCGTGAACCAGCGGCACGCACAGCGGTCCGTCGCCGCCACCGACCTGCGGCTGAAACGAGGTCGGATGGGTGTCGGCCCAGAGCGACTCGCCCGTGGCGGGCGCGAGCGCCTCGAGCACCTCTGCGTCGCCGATGCGGTGGAAGAGCAACACGCGGTCGCCCGCCACCGCCACGCCGGCGTAGCCGCGGCCGACGTCGCGCCGCCACACGACACGCGGGCCGCTCGCGGGCCACGACTCGGCCAGTCGCTCGTCGGCCCCGGCATGACCGCTGCGGGTCGGCCCGAGAATCTGCGGCCACTCGCCGGCGGAGGCGGCCGTGGCCCACACGGCGACGAGAACCACGCCGATGCACGCCAGCCGCGACTTCATTCGACGAGCGTCCGCGGGGCGCGGGGGGCGTCGTCCGGCAGCGTCGGCACGGTCCAGATGACGTACAGCCCGCAGGCCACGAGGCCGAGCGTCGCGTATCGCAGCCACCACGGCAGGCTGTTGAGCACGAGGCTCGTCGCCACGACGGCGGCCACGAGCATGACGGTGCGGTATTTCACGCTCTTGCGAATGCCGTGGTAGTGCTGCCAGTCGTCGAGCGTGGGGCCGAACCACCTCGAACGATGGAGCCAGGCATGGATCCTGGGCGAGCCCCGGTAGAAGCACCAGCTCGCCAGCAGCAGGAAAGGCGTGGTCGGCAGGAGCGGGAGGACCGAGCCGAGCACGGCGAGCCCCACGCACGCCCAGCCGCCGACGACGTAGAGGAAGCTCTTCAGTGGGTCGGTGGTGGGCTTGAAATCCATGGGCGTCCGGACCGGGGCGCGGGTCGTCCGAGCATCGTATCACGCGTGCTCCCGGTGCGGCGTTTGTGTGGAAAACCCGGAATTCATATGCTTTTCGCCGGTCGGTCCCCCCGTGCTCGATATCCCGCCTTCGCCTGAGGAGTTTCTCCCATGCCGCTCGTCCCGATGCGCATCCTGCTCGACCACGCCGCCGAACACGGCTACGGCCTGGCCGCCTTCAACGTCAACAACATGGAGCAGATCCAGGCGATCATGGAGGCGGCGAAGGAGACCGACTCGCCGGTCATCATCCAGGCGTCGCGCGGCGCCCGAGGCTACAGCCAGGACAACTACCTGCGGCATCTCATGCTCGCCGCGGCGGAGCTCTATCCCAAGATCCCGATCGCGATGCACCAGGACCACGGCAACTCGCCGTCCACCTGCCAGAGCGCGATCGACCACGGCTTCACGAGCGTCATGATGGACGGCTCGCTCAAGGACGACGGCAAGACGCCCGCCGACTTCGACTACAACGTGAAGGTGACCAAGGAGGTCGTGCAGTCGGCCCATCGGCAGGGCGTGTCGGTGGAAGGCGAACTCGGCTGCCTCGGATCGCTCGAGAGCGGCGAGGGCGAGGCCGAGGACGGCCACGGCGCGAGCGGCAAGCTCTCCCACGACCAGCTCCTCACCGATCCCGACGAGGCGGCCCGATTCGTGGCGGCGACCGGCGTGGATGCGCTCGCCGTCGCCATCGGCACGAGCCACGGGGCCTACAAGTTCACCCGCAAGCCCGACGGCGAGGTGCTCGCCATGAAGCGGATCGAGGAGATTCATCGGAAGCTCCCCAACTGCCACCTCGTGATGCACGGCTCGTCGAGCGTTCCGCAGGAGTTGCAGGACGTCATCAACAAGTACGGCGGGAAGATGCCACAGACCTGGGGCGTGCCCGTCGAGGAGATCCAGCGGGGCATCAAGCACGGCGTCCGCAAGATCAACGTGGACACCGACTGCCGCATGGCGATCACCGGCGCGATCCGCAAGGTGCTCTTCGAGTCGCCCGAGAAGTTCGACCCGCGCGACTACCTCAAGCCGTCGCGTGAGGCAATGAAGAAGGTGTGCGCCGAGCGCATGGTGCAATTCGGCCAGGCCGGCAACGCCGGCAAGGTGAAGTGCATCTCGCTCGCGGACATGGCCGCGAAGTACGCGCGCTGATTCACGTCCACTCGTCGGCGCCGGCTTCGGGCTCCCCATATCCCATCGCCGGACGCTCGCTGCAGCCATCCTGGCTTCCGCTCGCTCGGATTTGCCTGCGCTGCGCCATCCATGGCTCCGCTGGTCAAATACGCCGGCTCCCGGAATACGGGGAGCCCAAAGCCTCCTTGCGTAGAACGAGGCAGGCGCGGGCGAATGAAAGGCGGGAAAGCCGCCTTGCGGCGGGTTGCCCAGTCGCCCTATAGTCCCGCCCCCCATGGACCCCCTTCGCCCCTCCGCCGACCCGACGGACGCCGACCTCGTTGCGCACGGCCGCGAGATCCTACGCGCCGAGGGCGAGGCGATCGTGCGGGCGGCTGACGGGCTCGGCGCGGCGTTCGCCCGCGCGATCCGGATCGTCGCCGAATGCACCGGCAGCGTCGTCGTGACGGGCATCGGGAAGGCGGGGCTCGTGGCGCGGAAGATATCGGCGACACTCGCCTCCACCGGCACACCGAGCCATTTTCTGCATCCCGCCGAGGCATTGCACGGCGATCTCGGCGCGCTGCGGTCCGACGACGTGGTGCTCGCGCTCTCGCAGTCGGGCGAGACGGAGGAGATCACCCGCCTCCTGCCGCACGTCGCCATCCGGGGAATCCGGATCGTGGCCCTCACGGGCTCGCCACAAAGCACGCTCGGCCGGGCCGCCGACGCCGTCGTCGCCACCGGCAGCGTCTCGGAGGCCTGCTCGCTTGGCCTCGCGCCCAGCACGAGCACGTCGCTCATGCTCGCGCTCGGCGACGCGCTCGCGCTCGTGACGAGCCGCCTGCGCCGGTTCACCCACGAGGAGTTCCTGGCCCGCCACCCAGGCGGCAGCCTGGGCCGGCAGCTGATGCGGGTCGAGGACACGATGCGGCCGCTTGCCCGCTGCCGCACCGCCCGCCCCGGCGACACCGTCCGCGAGGTCTTTGCCCGCCCGCTGCCCGCGCGGCGGACGGGCGCCGTGATGGTCATCGACGACGGGAGCCGCCTCGCCGGCATCTTCACCGACAGCGATCTCGCGCGGCTCTTCGAACGCCGGGCCGACGCGCTGCTCGACGGTCCGATCGGTGACGTGATGACCGCCCGGCCGACGACCGTGGCCCTCGGCACCCGCCTGCGCGACGCGCTCGCGCTCCTCGAGGCGCGGCGGTTGAGCGAACTGCCTGTGATCGACGACGCGGGCCGCGTCGCCGGCCTGCTCGATATCGTCGATCTGGTCGGCATGGTGCCGCCGGACATGCTCGAACTTCCCGTGACATCCGGCTCGACGTCCGCCGCCGCGTAGCCGGGCCGCCGCCTCCCTTCCCGCCATGCGCCCGTCTTCGAATCTCCACGACGCCCTCCAGGAACGTCTCGCCCAGGTGAGGCTGCTGCTGCTCGACGTGGATGGGGTGCTCACCGAAGGCGGCGTGACCTGGACGAACGAGGGCGTCGAGCAGAAGACGTTTCACATTCGCGACGGCCTCGGGATCCGCCTCTGGCAGGTGGCCGGCGGCCGGACCGGCATCGTCACCGGCCGGGCCAGCCACATCGTGCAACGGCGGGCCGACGAGCTGGGGATCGAGTTCGTCCGGCAAGGCGTCGAGGACAAACTCGCGACGACCGCGGCGATCCTCGCCGAGTGCGGCACTTCCTGGGAACAGGCCGCGTTCGTGGGCGACGACCTGCCCGACCTGGCGGTGATGATGCGCTGCGGCGTCGGGGTGGCGGTCGCCAACGCGTGCCCGGAGGTCGTCGAGGCCGCGGCGCTCGTGACGCGTCAGCCGGGGGGCCAGGGCGCCGTCCGCGAGGTGATCGAGCAACTGCTCAAGGCCCGGGGCAGCTGGGAAGGAATCGTGCGTCGCTACCGGCCCACCTCCGCCTGACGGACGGGATCCCCGGATTCACGAGCCATGGAACATCGCCTCGGACGCACCGTGCGGGTGTTTCTCGTCGTGCTCGCGGCGGCGGGCTTCTATCGGTTGGCCGTCGTGCCGTGGGTCGAGCCGCGGGTGCAGGACACCGCGCCGGCCCTGGAACTCACGCCGGAGCAGGCGGCCGCGATCCGGGCCCGGGCCGACAAGCGGCTCGCGGCGCTCGGCGACGTGTTTCCCGAGGGGTCGTGGGAGCGGGACGAACCGATCGTCCTCGAAAGCCGGCAGATGCGGCTGTTGTTCAAGCAGTATCACTCGCTGCCCGATGGCCGGGTGAACCTCGTGCCCTGCACGCTCGTGATGCTGCCGGATCGCAACCGCTCCGACGACGGCGGTGCCGGCGGCCGCACGGTCGTGCTCCGGGCGCCGCAGGGGGCCGTGCTCGAGTTCGACGAGCCGCTCGACCTGCGGCAGGGAAGGCTGGCGAAACTCGTCGGCGGCAGCCTGCGGGGGCAGGTCACGATCCGCGGCACCCCCACCGGCCCGGGCGCCGACGACGAGATCGAGATCGTGACTCGCGACGTGGAACTCGCCGAACTCGAGATCCGCACGAACGAACTGGTGCAATTTCGGCATGGCCGATCGACCGGCAGCGGCCGCGGGCTCGTGGCGGCCCTGCTGCCGAAGGCGGGCTCGGAAACCGGACGGGCGCAGGGGCCGAACATCGGCGGCGTCGATTCGATCCGGCTCGACCGCGACGTGCGGATGCGGCTCGAGGGGTTTTCCGGCGGCCTGCTTTCGGGCACGACCGCCCCGGCGCCGTCACCCGCCGGGCAGGCGGCATCTCCCGAGCAGCCGCCCGTGTTCGTGACGTGCCGAGGCGCGCTGTGCATGAACGTGTCGGCCCACGTGATCACGTTCGAGGACCACGTCGAAGTGGAGCGGGCGGCTGCAGACGGGGCGACCGATCAGATCGCCTGCGACCTGCTCGCGATCACGCTGGGGCGCGACGAGGCGGCAGGCGGCCGGGGCGGGGCGGGCGGGCTCAAGCCGGTGGAGATCCAGGCCCGGGGCACGCCCGTGATCGCCCGCTCCACCGCTGCGGAACTCGAGGCGAAGGGCGCGCGGCTGGGCTACGAGATCGCCACGCGGCGCATCCTGCTCGACGGCGATGAACCGGTCTCGCTCGTCGTGCGGGGCAGCGAGATGGAGGCTCGTTCGATCGACTACTGCCCCGGCCCGCCGGGCGATCCAGGGTCGCTGATGGCCGTCGGCCCCGGCTGGCTCAAGGCCCGCTCCACAGGCTCGCCGCCGGTGGAGGCCCGGTGGCGCAAGTGGCTGCGCATGCGGCCCGACGGGGCCGGCCACGTGGCCTCGCTCGCCGGCGAGGCCGACGTCACGATCGAGTCGCAGGGCCGCCTGAGCGCCGCTGAAATCCATCTCTGGCTCGACGTCGTCCGGCAGCCGGGCAACGAGCCCGCCGCACCCCGCGCGACTGACGGCCGTGGGATTCCCGGCGGCCCCGATCTCGCGGGCGTGAAACCCGCGCGGATGCTCGCCCGCGGTACGGTCGAGATCGACACCGAGTCGCTCGCCGCCCGCACCGAGCGGATGGAGTTGTGGTTCAAGCATGTCGCTGCAGCCGACCCCGCGGGGGCCGCGCCGGTCGGTGGTGGTGCTCCCGCCGCCGACGGCACGCGGCGGCCGGGGTCAGGCGGTGGGCCGGAGCCACAGCGCCCCGAGACGCCGACGCGGGGCAAGTTGCTCGCGACCGGCGGGCTCGTGCGCGGGCTCGTCAGCATGGCGCCGGGCGGCAACCAGATCGAGGAGATTTCGCTCGAGAACCAGGTGCATCTCGTCGAGGAGCCACGCGGCGCCGCCGCACCCGCCGAACCCGGTCTCTCCATCACCGGCGACCAGCTCCAGCTCTCGCGACCCACGCGGTTCGACGCCCGCGCCGTCGTCTCCGGACGGCCCGCGAAGGTGAGCGGCCGCGGCCTCGACCTGGAAGGCCCGCTCGTCGAGTTCGACCGCGGTCGCAATCGCCTGCTGGTCGATGGTGCCGGCACGCTCGGCATGCCCGTGACGGCCGGGGCGAGTGGCTTCGAGTCACTCGGCATGGTGGGTGGAGCGACGGCCGCATCGGCCCAGCCTGCGCCGGGGCAGCCGCCCGCGCGGCTGGTCGTCACCTGGCAGGGAAGGATGGATTTCGACGGGCTGACGGCCCGGTTCGTCGATCGCGTGGTGACGACGAGCGGCGCGACGGCCGTGCGTGCGGGCTCGCTCGACGTCGTCTTCACCCAGCCGCTGGACTTCAGTGCCGAGGGCATGCAGCGCGGTACGCCGCGCACCGACGTCGGGCGGATCGCCTGCGGGAGCAGCGTCCGCGTCGAGAGCCAGTCGACGGCCGCCGACGGGTCGCGGTCGGTCGAGAGGCTCTTCGTGCGCGATCTCGTGTTCGACCGGGCGACGGGCGACGTCTCGGGCACCGGCCCCGGCCGGCTCCAAAGCACGCGGTTCGGCCAGGGGCCGGTTCTTGCGATGCCGGCGGCCGCCGCCCCGGGCCAGCCCGGAGCGCAGCCGCCGCCCGTCGCCCAGCCACCCCGGCCCGACGAGCTCACCTATCTCGGCGTCGATTTCCAGAAAGGGCTGCGCGGCAACATGAATCGGAGGCAGATGGAGTTTCATCAGCGCGTCGAGGCGATCTGGGGCCCGGTCGCCGGCTGGGGCGATACGCTCGATGCCCACGCTCCCGGCGGCATGCCACCACGGGCCGTCGCGATCACGAGCGACGTGCTCGGCGTCGCGCAGACGCCACCAACGCCGGGGCAGCGGCGGACGAGCATCGAGCTCATGGCCGGCGGCAACGTGCTCGTGGAAGGCGAAGCGTTCACGGCGCGGAGCGCCCGCTTGAGCTGGAGCGAGGCGAAGGATCTGCTCGTGTTCGAGGGAGACGGCCGCAGCGATGCGCAGCTCTTCCGCCAGCTGAAAGTGGGCGCCCCGATGTCGAGCGCGTCGGCCGGCAAGATCCTCTACTGGCGGGCGCTCAATCGTGTGGACGTGGACGACGCCCGGTTCCTCGACCTCGATCAGCTCGGCGGCGGCGCCGGCGGCCCGCGCCTGCCCGGCTTCGGCGCGGCCCCTGCCCAGCCCGTGAGCCGCCCTCTCCCAGGCACCTGAAAGCCCAAACGAAAGCCCGAAGCGCAAGCGAGGGAATGCACTGCTCCCGCGTTTGCACTGCTCCCGCGTTTGCACTGCTCCCGCGCTTGCGCTTTCCCTCGCTTGCGCTTCGGGCTTCCGTGGAGTTGAGGAGGCTTCGGGCTCCCCGTGTCCCGGGAGCCGGCGTATTTGACCAGCGGAGCCATCTACACGCGAACACTCGGCATCGTGCCGCTGTTCGCTTGGCCGACCTCCGTCGGCTGGTGTTCACCCGGGCCTCCGGCCCTGGACGTTCGCGTGTGGGAGACGGGCTTCGCCCGACGACCGTAAGCCGTTGCCGACGCCGGGACGGCGGCGACGGCGCGACATTCGCCAGGCGCAGCGCAGGCAAATCCGAGTAAGCCGAAGCCGGGCACCGGTCCGCCGTAGGCGGATTGGTCGGGCGGAGGCGAACGTCCGGCGACGGGATATGGGGAGCCCGAAGCCGGCTGGGGCGTGTTGAGGCAGTGACAGGCTCGAGCCTGTCCTACGAGATGCAGCGGGACGCTGTGTCGAGCGTGTTGGCGAAGGCGGGAAACGCCTCGGCGCCCAGCATCCACCGCCAGTCATTCGGGATGCCTTCGAGAGCGTAATTCGAGAGAACGGCCGCGAGAATGCCGAGCACGATGTTGAACTGAAACATGCCCGCCAGCCGACCGCGGGCGGGAGTCTATCCGATCCGGCGGGATTCCTTGTCGAGGGCGTTCACGGCAAAGGCAACGGCGGCGGCCGCCGCCCGCTCCTCGAAAGCCGCTGCGTCTTCGCCCGGGTGGGCCTCGAGCACTGCCTCGTGCGGAATGCCGAGGGCCACGAGTTTCGAGTGCAGCCGCTGGGCGCCGTCGTGCCAATCGACGTCATCCGGGCTGCTCGCGAACCATTGGTGCCGCGGCCAGTTGAGCGGATGCACGTGCAGGATCGCGGTGTCCTGCCGGGCCCGCTCGACGTCGCCGAACGTTTCCCAGAGCGTGTCGAAGAGTTCGCCGTCGTCGCGGTCGCCGGCCTGCCGCATGCCGAGGTGGAAGTCGATCGCCGGCGCGATCGCCGCCGCGATCGGAAAGACGCCGGGATGACGGTAGGCGAGCCGGAGCGCCCCCTGACCTCCCATGCCATGGCCCACGACCGCGATGCCGGGCGGCGCGACGTCGAAACGGTCCCGGATCTCGGCGACGATGGTCTCGCGCACGAACCGCTCCGGCGTGACCGCGGCGTCGAACGACGGAAGGATCCGATCGAGCCACCACGAGCGGTTTGTGAGCGGCGCGAGCATCGGCAGGGCGGCCGCCTCGAGCGCGGCGCGGAGCCCGTCGAAGTGCGATGGCGGCCGTCCACGGAGGTCGTGGAGGTAGACGACGGCCCGGCCCGGCGCGGCGGCCGGCGGCGTGTACACCTCGCAGGGGTGGCCCGCGACGGTGACGAGCGACCAGTGCGGACGGGCGGGGGATGACATGGGAGCGTAGGCCTGGGGCTGCGTGCGGTTTCGGAGGGGCCGAAATCTGATACTGTAATGCCGGTCATGCACACGCTGCTCACGTCGGAACAGCTCGCGGCGGGAATCGAACGGCTTGCGGCCGAGGTACGGGGGGATTCCATCGGCCGGCCGGTCACGGTGATCGGCGTCCTCACCGGCTCGATCATGGTCGTGGCCGACCTGATCCGGCGGCTGGAAGGACCCGTGCAACTCAATATGGTGTGGGCGAGCAGTTATCGGGGAACGGCCACGTCGCCCGGCCGGCTCGACCTCCGGCTCGATCTTCTCCCCGATCTGACCGGCCACGACGTGCTCGTCGTGGACGACATCTTCGACTCGGGCCGCACGATGCAGGCGCTCATGGATGCCCTGCGGCAGCGCGGGGCCGCCAGGGTGAGGTCGCTCGTGCTCCTGCGCAAGGAAGGCCGCGCCGAGGTCGTGATGCATCCCGACTTCGTCGGGTTCGACATCCCCGATGCGTTCGTCGTGGGCTACGGGCTCGACTTCGACGGCCTCTGGCGGCATCTCCCCTATCTCGCCGTCCTCGAGGCCGACGATATCGCCCGCCATGAGGCGGCTGCGGCTGGTGCGGGCGGATGACGGCGGCGAGCCGGAAGTCGATCCTGATGGTGGTGCGCGGCCTCGATCCCGTGGGGACCGGCCGGCAGGTGGAACTCGCGGCGGAGGCATTTCGCCATGCGGGCTGGGATGTGGCGGTGGCCGTGGGCACGTCCGGCGGTGCCGTGCCGGCACGGCTGCGTGCGAGCGGGTTCTTCGTGCACTCGATCGGTGGCCGGCCGGGCTTCGACGTCGCGACGGCGGCCCGCCTGATCCGGCTCGTGAGGCGCCGGCGGCCCACCGTCGTCCACGCCTGGGGCCGCGCGGCGGCCGCGCTCGTCGGTGCCATGCGGCCGCTCGTGCGTGATGCGCATGCCGTCGCCCATCTCGCCGCCGGGCCGCGGACGTGGCGCGTGGCACGGGCGCTCCGCCAGTTGGATCGAGTGATCACCGTGTCGGCCGGTGTCGCGGCGCGGTGCGAGGCGGTCGGCGTGCGGTCGGGAATGATCGACATCATTCCGCCGGGGATCGGCGCGGCGGAGCCCGCCGGACGCGACCGGTCGGACGTCGCACGGCGGCTCAGCCTCAATCCCGAGGCGCAATGGACGCTGTGCGTCGCGCCGCTCACGCCGGAGTCGAAACTCGAACGGCTCCTGTGGGCGATCGACCAACTGGCCGTCGTCTACCGCGGTGTCGAGCACGTGCTCGTGGGGCGGGGGCCCCTGCATGATCGGGTGCTGCGGCGGGCACGGGTGCAGGAACTGGCCGACCGCCTCCGCGTGCGGCCGGACTGTGATTGCCTGCCCGACCTGCTTCGCGAGACCGCGCTCGTGTGGCAGCCGGGCGAGGTGGCGTATGGCGGCGCGCTCCTCGACGGGCTCGCGTGCGGCATCCCGGCGGTGGCCGTGGCGGGCGATGCTGCGCGGCAGATCGTCGCCGATGGCGAGACGGGCCGCATCGTGGCCGCCGATCCGGAGAGCGAGTTTCCACGGCGGGCGTTCAACGTCCTCGAGGATCGTGAACTCGCGGCCCGCTACGCCGCCGCGGCCCGGACGCGGGCGATCGAGCACTTCGCCGCGGGGCCCGCGCTCGCACGGCACGTCGAGGCGGTGGAGCGGGTGGTCATGCGGTGAGCGTCCTGCCCGGGGGCAGGGCACGCATCTCACCATCTTCCGCCACGAGCACGCCGGCCTTGAACACCTTCGCGGGCATCGAAAACATCCGGGCGAGATCGGGGCTCGGCCGGTAGAGGGTGATGTCGGCATCCGCGCCCACCCCCAGGTGCCCCTTGTGGGCGAGGCCCGCGATCCGGGCCGGCGCTGCCCGCGTCACGATGCACAGTTCCTGCAGCGAGTATTCCCGGCGGATGTCGGCGAGCGGGCTCCGCTTCCGCACGGTGGGATGGACGCGGCCGAGCGCCTCGCGGCGAAACGCCTCGTCCCCGAGCAGCTGCATGAGCACGGGGTACGCCGTGAAGTGGGCGCCGTTGGGGTGGTCGGTCGAGAGAGCGACGCGCCAGGGATCGGCCGCCGTGAGGAACCATTCGAGCCCGATGGCCCACTGCCAGGCGTGGATCAGACTCGTTTCCTTGTACGCGATCGGGAGCACGCCGCAGCCCCCCTCCAGATGCAGGTCGTGCGACATCCAGGGCATGCCGGTCGCGTGGGCGAGATGCTCCGCGGCAGCCGAGTCGCCCGTCATCGCCACCGTGTCGCTGAAGAGAATCTGCCCCACGTCGAGCGAGAGGTTGCCGTGGGCGTTGAAATGCTCCACGAGCGGGGCGACACCCGACCCGAACGAGCCCTCGTCGAGCTCGCCTCCGGAGTAACTGTGGAACTGGACGTGCGCGAGATGGGCGGGCACGCCGTCGAACGTGCGCATGGTCTCGAGCAGGGTCCGCCAGTTGCCGGGGAGGCCGAGGTTTGCCGTGTGCACGTGCAGCGGATGGGGGAGCCCCGCCGCCTGCACCGCCCGCGCGAGCCGGTCGAGGATCTGCCGGGGCGTCACACGCCGCTCCGGGAGCGGGGTGTCGAGGTCGTGATGGTCGCCGCGGCGGCCGTGCTTCCAAAACGAGGGCCCGCCCGGATTGGCCACCTTCACGGCCCAGCCACGTCCGCGAGTGAGTTTCCCGCGCACGAGACGTTCGGCCCCGGGGCCGTCGTGGGCCGCGAGGGCGTCGAGCAGGTCGGCATCGTCGCCGGCGAGGAGGTAGATGCCCTTGTCGAGAATCGGCAGGTCGGCAAGTTCCGCATGCGCGATCGCAGCTGCACCGGTGGCGATCGCCGCATCGAACACGGTCGTGTAGCCGAGCGCGGCATAGAGCGCGCCGGTCGAGTGGATCGTGGGCACGGCGGCCGGGCCTGGAGTGCGATGGCGGGCGAGGTGGGGCGCGATCCGTCGGCCCGCGTTCACCTTCGGCCCCGCGACATGGCTGTGGAGATCGACGCCGCCCGGCATCACGACGAGCCCGGAGGCGTCGATGAGCGCAAACGGGGCGGGATCGGCCGGACGGCCGATGATCTTGCCATCGTCGATCCAGAGGTCGGCCACGACCCCGTCGCGGTCGTTCGCAGGATCGTGGATCGTGCCACCGCGCACGACGAACCGGCGTGCCACGCTCATCGATGGCCTCCGGGCGATCGCTTCTCGAGGGACGTCAGCAAGGCCCGCAGTGGTTCCACATCGGCGGGCGTGCGGACCACGGTCAGGCCGGGGCCACGGCGCGCGATCGCTTCCTCGACTCCGTCGGCCAGCCGGCCGATGCCGAGCACGCAATCGACCTCGCCCCGCTCGATGAGCCGTCGGGCCGAGGCCTCGCCGGGCAAGAATCGGCCACCATCGCGATCGGCCCGCGCGATCGCCCCGGCGGCACCGTAGCGCCAGGTGCATACCCCGGCCGCCGTGGCATGCTCGGCCGCCCGCAGTGGGATTTCGAACGCTGGTTTCACGTGGGCGATCTCGCGGACGAGGTGTGTGATGGCCCACGGCTCGAGCCCGAGAGGATCGGTGGCTTCGTCGGTGACGATCGCCACGCACGAGGCCTTCTCGATCGCCGCCCGGGCAGCAAGGCAGGCATCCATCAAGGACCCGGTCGCTGCGGGCGGCTGGCCGCCGCGCACGAGATGCAGGATGAGCCGCGCGGCATCGATCGACGTCGCAGGGGGCGGCGGCATCCTCAGCACCACCGCCCGCTGCGGCAGCGAGGCGGCGATCGCCGGATGGGATGCGGCCGGGTCGCATCCCCAGAGCATCACGCAATCGGCGCGGTCGCGCATCTCCGCGGGGTCGGCCGTCACGGACCCTGCCCGGGCGATCGTCGGCCCGGACGGCCTGTCGAGGTCGGTCGCGCCGAAGTCGATCGCGGCGCCGAGCGACTCGGCGAGGTCACAGGCGGCCCGCGCTGCATCGACGGAAGCGTCGAGAAGCCCCGTCAGGAGCACGCGCCGGGCGGCGGCGAGCGTCGCAGCATGGGCATCGACGTGGCCGGCGGCAGGCTCCGGTGTCACCGCGCTCGGCGTCATGACGTCAGGCCGGTGAGCGGGCCGTCGCCGCAGTAGTCGGGATTGCCGAACCGCACGAGGCCGGTGTGGCCCATGGCGTGGGCGAGTGCGAGGAGGAGTCGGTTGTGGGGCACGCCGGGATACTGGAGGGCCCGGCCCATCTGGAACCCGAGGCCGTTGCCGATCATCACCCAGGGAATGTCGTCGAGCGAGTGCGAGTTGCCCTCGCCGAGTTCGTTCGTCCAGAGGATCGTGGTGTGGTCGAGGAGCGAGCCCGAGCCGCCCGGCTCCGGCGTCTCGGCCAGCCGCTTCGCGAGGTGTGCGATTTCGCCCGCGTACCATGCGTTGATCTTCGTGAGCTTCTCCTGGGCGGCCTCGTTCGAGTTTGGCTCGTGCGAAAGTTCGTGCTGCCCCTCGTCCACGCCGAGCCACTTCATGTGGGGCTGCCCGACGGAGTTCGTGAACTGCAGCGTCATCACGCGGGCAAAGTCGGCAGCGAGCGACGAGACGACGAGCTCGATCTGCATCCGGCTGATCTTCGGCATCTGGTCGTTCTGTTCGATGATGCCCTGCTCGAGGACTGGCACGGCGTGGTTCACCGAGGCCTGGTGGCCCGCCAGTTCCTTCTCGAAATCACGCACGAGCGTCGTGTGCTCGTCGAGGATGCGCCGGTCCTCGGCGGGCAGCCCCGCCGCAACCTTCGCCAGGTCTTCGTGCAGTTCATCGAGCACGCTCCGCATGCTCTCGCGGTCCTTCAGCTGGCCGTAGAGCTTGTGGAACATTTGGTAGGGATCGTCGATCGGGGCCACCGGCTTGTTGGGCCCGGCGTAGACCATGCGGGTCCAGGTGTCGGCGCGGTTGGGCACGAGCACGCCGAATTCGAGCGAGCCGAACCGGGTCGCCGTCTCGGGCTGCGACTGGAGATGATTCTTGAGTTCCTGATCGATCGAGAGGCCGCTCGACCAGCCGGCGGGCGTGTCGCCACCCCCCTGGATATTGCCGGGGAAGAGTTCGATGCCGGTGAGCAGGCAGCCCATCCCGCGCATGTGACGGTCGCCGTCGCCGCCCACCTTGTCGTGCACGCCCTGGAGCGTGAGCAGCCGATCACGGAACGGCTCGAAGGGCTGGAGGATCGGTGGTAGTTTCGCGGGCACACGCACCGGGCCGGGGGTGAGGAACGGACCGGCGACGGTGGGCCAGAAGTTCTTTTTCACGACTCCGTCGGGGCTGAACACGACCACGAGCCGCCGCCTGGGGCCGGCGGCGTTCGCCAGTGCGAGGCTCGGCAGGTTGCCGAGGAAGGGCAGCACCGCGGTGCTCACGCCGAGCCTGCGGAGCAGATCACGGCGCGAAAGCAGGAGTGGCATCATGGCTGAGTCTCCGGTGGCATCGCCGCCACCACCATGATATCGACCACGAGCCGCCGGATATCGAATTCTCCGGCCTCGAACGAGGTCCGCAGGGTTTCGAGGGCGCCCGGGCCCCAGGCCCGCACGGGCTGCTTCACGAGGGCATGGAACAGGCTCTGCACGAACGCCTCCTGGGCGTCGCGGCTGGAGGCGAGGTAGGCGGCAAGTTCGCGTGCTCCCTGGAACGTGGCCTCCGGGCCCTCGCGTGGCAGGTAGGAGCCCGAGGCATCGACCGGCTTCTCCACGCCGCCCCGCTGCTCCGCGGTGCGATGGCGGCCGATCGCGTCGAACTCCTCGAGCGCGAACCCGAGCGGGTTGATCATCGTGTGGCACGTTTGGCAGGCCACGGCGCGCGTCTGCAGGGCGACGCGTTCGCGCGTGGTCAGGTCGGGATGTTGCTCGGGGGCGAGCGGCGCCACCGCCTCTTCCGGGGGCTTGAGCACGTTGCCGAGCACGCTGCGGGCGAGGAACACGCCACGGTGGATCGGCGACGTGGCGGCGTTGTAGGAGAGCACGCTCATCAGGTAGGGATGCGAGAGCACGCCGGCCCGGCGCCCGTCGTCGAGGCGGACACGCGTGAAGGGGGCGTCGGCAGGAAGCGTGGCCCCGTAGAGCGGGGCCAGCCGGCCGTTGAGCCAGACCTCGTCGGCGGTGAATAGCCGGCGAAAGTCGGCGCTCGACGACCCAGTGGAAGTGCTGAGCACGTCATCGAGCGAAAGCAGCAGGCTCGTGCGCAGGTCGGCGGCCGCCTCCGGCGAGAAGCCGGCATAGAGATCCTTGTCCTTGGCGAGCTCGGGCCCGTGGTCGATCCGCAGCCAGGCGAGGAGAAAGTCGCGGAGTTTCGCCTGCGATCGCCGATCGCCGATCATCCGCTCGGCCTGCCCGCGCACCTGCTCGGGGGTCGCCAGCTGGTTGTGCTGGGCCGCAGACCAGAGCGGTTGGTCGGGGATCGAATCCCAGAGCCCGAACGAGACCCGTGCCGCGGTGGCGAAGGGATCGGAGTCGCCCTGGGCCACGGGTTCACGGAACAGGAATCGTGGCGACCCGAGCACGAGGAGCAGCACGCGCTTGAGGGCCGCATCGAGATCGGGCGCGTCGGCGAACGGCCGTTCGATGACGAGCGACTTGAGTTCGGGCGACAATGGCCGGCGGAAGGCCCGCTCGGCGAACGTCACCGCGAACGCCTGCAACTTTTCGCGGCGGTCGGCCGCGTCGCGCCGTACGCCCGCGAGGTACTCGACATGGTCGAGCACGTAGCCCGCCGTTTCGCTCGCGGCGGCGGTCGCCGCCTGAAACCAGTCCTCGGAAACCGACGTGCCCCGTTCGTAGCCGATCGACTTGTCGTCGGGCGGAAATGGCGTCGTGAGCATGAACACGGGCGGACTGTCGTGCGGAATCAGGCAGCGCTCGGGCACCGTTGCGAGCGTGCCGTGCGGAGGCCTCCACAGCAGTTCGATCGAGGCATGCGTGGGCAGTTCGTGCTGTTTGTTGTCCACGCCCTGATTGGCCTTCGAGAACTCGAGCCGCAGCGGATAGGCACGGCCGCCAAGCAGGAAGATCGTGCCCCGATATTCCGTCTCGTTGCCCGATTTCACATAAGCGTCGATGAGCGGTGGCTCGTACCAGGCGGTGTTGAGGGCGAGCTTCGCCGAATGGGCCGTGCGAATCACGAACTCGTAGTGGCCCGTCTCGGGTGGCACGATCGAGCCCGTCCAGCGGATCGCAAATCGATTGGGTTCGAATCGCTCGGGATCGGGGCCCTCGACGCCGAAGTCGAAGGCCACGAGCGGATCGGTCTGCTCGTAGACGAGGCTCTTGCCGCGGTCGAAGTCGCGGCCCGCGAAGTATTCGGCCCGCAGGCCGCGCTGCGGATCGACGCCCGGCCCTCGGCCGCGGAAGCTCGCGACGAGGTCGGCGACGACATTGCGATACTGGCGCACCGTGAGCCGCGAGAGTTCGACGCGGGCGGGCCGGTTGCGATCGCGCGCGACCGGTGAATAGAAGGCCCCGTGGATGTATTCGGCCACTTGCCGGGCCGCGTCGCCGGTGACCTGCGAGGGATCATCTTCCGGCATCGTCTCGTCGATGTAGGCGGCGAGCTGGTTGATGGAGCGGTCGCCCACGAGCGCGTCGGGCACGTCCTTCGTGCCGGCGCCGGTGTCGCCGTGGCAGCGGGCGCAATGTTCCTTGTAGACGGCGAGCCCCGGATGGTCGGCCGCAGGGGCGACCGCAGCCGCGAGCGTGAGGCCGACCGCGCAGATCGTGTCCACGAAGCGGGGCATGGCGGTACGGGGTGGAGGATGGGGAGGCGGCCGGCGGGCAGGCGCGGGAAGCGGTTATGCATTTTAGAGGGTCGCACCGCACGGTCGCAGCACAATGAGACCCAGTCTATTGGACTGGTACGATTGAAGCATGAAAACCGTCATTTTGTCGGTATTCAAGGCGAACTGCATCGCCCTGCTGCGTGAAGCGCAGCGGACTGCGGAGCCCGTCATCGTGACGCGGCGCGGGCGGCCCCTGGCCAGGATCGAGCCCGTGCGCGAGCCGACGCCGGCTCGAGGGGATGGGCAACCCCGAGCCTCCCCATAACGGAAGCCCGAAGCGCAAGCGAGGGAAAAACGCACTCCCTCGCTTGCGCTTCGGGCTTCCGTACTCGGGCTTCCGTCGAACCGAGGGCGCAGGCCCGCTGCAAGTCACGCAGGATCGAAGATCGCCATCGAGGCCTACAAACTGCCCGGGCGGTTCCACAAGGACCCTGCCGATCGGCTTCTCGTCGCGACCGCCCGGCTTCGTGACCTGACCCTCGTGACTGCCGACGAGAGGATTTTCGCCTACCCTTCGGTGCGGACGCTTGACGCCCGAGCGTGATGCAACGGCCGATGCGAGATGGTTTCGCTGCAGGAGGGCGGGGCAGTTATGCTCGTCTTTCCAGCCGCCTCCCCGACGATGCCTGTCCGCGTGGAGAAGGATCGAATCATGTCGTATCGCCGACCGCTCCCTGTCGTTTCCCGCCGCACGTTCACGGGCCTCGCCGCCGGCGTGCCCGGGTTTATCGCCACGCACGGGTTCGGGGCGGCGCCGTCCGAGGGCCCCTCCGAGAAACTCAACCTCGCGATCGTGGGAATCGGCGGGCAGGGCGCGGCGAATCTCGCCGATCTCAAGACACAAAACATCGTCGCGCTCTGCGACGTTGACGAGAAGCGGGGTGCGAAGGCCTTCGAGGAGTTTCCACAGGCCCGGCGGTTCACCGACTTCAGGAAGATGTTCGACGCGCTCGAGAAAGAGATCGATGGCGTCGTGATCAGTACGCCCGACCACACGCACTTTCATCCCGCCTGGTGGGCGATCGAGCGCGGCAAGCATGTCTATCTCGAAAAGCCGCTCGCGCACGAGGTGGAGGAGGTGCGACGGATCACGACGGCGGCCCGGGCGAGGAAGCTGGCCACGCAACTCGGGTCGCAGCGGCATGCGTTGCCGGGGCTTCGCGCCGGCGTCGAGTTCGTGAAAGCGGGGACGATCGGGACGGTCACGGAGGTGCACTCGTGGGTCGCGAGCAAGCGTGGCATGCCGAAACTGTTGGGAGCCAGCGAGCAGCCGCCCGCGACGCTCGATTGGGATCTCTGGCTCGGGCCCGTGGCCGATCGGCCCTACACCGCGGGCCTCGCGCCCTATGACTGGCGGTTTTGGTGGGACTTCGGCACCGGCGAGACGGGCAACTGGGGCTGCCACATCCTCGACATCCCCTTCTGGGCGCTCGATCTCGCCCACCCCGTGCGCGTGTCGGGCAGCGGCCCTGCTCCCGATCCGAACCGCACGCCGACAGAGCTCACGAGCCGGCTCGACTTCCCGGCCCGCGCCTCGTTCGACGGCAAGGTCCTGCCCGCCGTGAGCGTGCACTGGCATCAAGGCGTGCCGCCGATCATCGCCGAGCGCGGGATCGATACGGACGCGATCAAGAAGAAAAACACGCTCTTCATCGGCACCGAGGGCATGCTGCTCTGCGGGTTCGACGACTGGCTCCTGCTCCCTCAGGCGAAGTTCGCCGAGGTGAAGCGTCCGCCACAGACGCTCGCGCCCTCGCCGGGCTTCCGCCAGGAGTGGGTGGACGCCTGCCGCGGCGGACGGCCCGCCACCTGCAACTTCGAGTACACGGGGCCACTCGCCGAGAGCGTGCTCCTGGCGAACATCGCCTACCGTGTGCAGGGAGACTTTGCGTGGGATGCCGCCGCCATGAAGAGCAGCCGCGACGACGTGAACGCAATGCTCAAGCGCGAGTATCGCAAGGGCTGGGAGGTCTGACTCAGCGGATCTTCTGGTCGGGCAGCGCCGACTTGATCCCTTCGTCGAGGGGCATGCGGTCTGTTTCGGCCGGGAGGCCGTGAGCGGTCAGGAGATCGGCAAGCCGCTGCTCGAGGTCAGCCCGCGTGGCCGCGTGGGCAGGATCGGCGGCGAGGTTCACGAGTTCGCCGGGATCGGCCACGAGGTCGTAGAGCTCGGCGAGGTGCCGGTCGGGCGAGCCGTCGCCGTGCGGATAGCGGATGAACTTCCAACGGTCGGTGCGGATGCCGCGGATGTTCGGCGTGTAGGGAAACTGCTTCTCGTAGTTGTATTCATAGAGCCACTCGGTGCGCCAGCCGGGGTCGTCCGTGCCACCGGCGAGCTTCGTCCAGGAGCGGCCGTCGATGTCGGCGAGCGCCGGCGCGCCGCAGGCTTCGAGCAGGCTGGGAGCCACGTCGGTGGTGAGCACCTGCTGCTCGACGACCGCGCCGTGCGGCAGCCCCGGCCCGCGGGCGATGAGCGGAATGCGGATGCTCGGTTCGTGCATCGTGCGCTTGTCGACCATGCCATGCTCCCCTTCGAGCAGGCCGTTGTCGCCCATGAACACCAGGAGCGTGTTTTCCCACTGCCCGGTGGACTTGAGGAACTCGACGAGGCGGCCCACGCTGTCATCGACGGAGAGCACCGTGCCCCAGTAGGCGTGCACCATGTTCTCGAAATCCTTCACCGCCTCGGGGCGAGGGTCCGGAAATTGCTTTCGCCATTCGAAAAGCGGGCCGTAGATGCCGTGCCAGGTGGTGAGCCGCTCGCGAATCCAGTCGGGCTTGCCGTCGAGCCGGAAGGCGCTCGCCGGGTAGGGCACGCGGACGTCGTCGAACGCGTGCGCGTATTTCGGCTCGGGAAAGTAGAAGGAGTGAGGAGCCTTCTGCCCGATGCACAGCGCCCACGGTTGGCCCGCCTGCTGCGACTCGAGCCAGTCGAGCGCGTAGTCGGTGACGACCGTCGTGTAATAGCCCCGGGGCGTCTCGCGCCGCTCGCCGTTGACGTTCCACTCGGTGTCGAAGTACTTCCCCTGCCCGGTGTGCGAGACAAACCAGTCGAAGCCGGCGCGTGGCATGTCGTTGTCCTCCCCCATGTGCCACTTGCCGACGTAGGCCGTGGCGTAGCCTTGCTCGCGCAGTCGGCCCGGCCAGTGCGGCAGGCTCGGCGGCAGTTCCGTGAAGTTGTTGCGGACGCCGTGGCGGTGGGCAGAGAGCCCGGTGAGGATGCTTGCCCGGCTCGGCGAACAGAGCGACGTCGTGCAGAAGGCGTTGGCGAATCGCACGCCATCGGCCGCGAGCGCGTCGATCCGCGGCGTCTTCACGTGCTCGGAGCCGTAGCAGCCGAGGGCATCGGGCCGCAGGTCGTCGCAGAGGATGAAGAGCACGTTGGGGTGGCGGGTGGATTCGGCGTCGGCAGCCACTGCCGGGAGCAGGGACAGCAGGCACGACACGGCCGCCAGTGTTGTTCGATGCATCGATGGGTGGGCACGAACAGGCGCGACGCCCGGGGTGCGCGTCAGTTGCGGGAGAATTCGGGCCGGGCGAACACGAGCCGGCCGTTCGATGTCTGGAGCGTGCTCGTGACGCTCGCATGCACGAGGCGGCCGATCTGCTCGCGGCCTCCCTCGACGACCACCATCGTGCCGTCGTCGAGGTAGCCGACCCCCTGGCCCGCGCCCTCGCCGGGCTTGACGACCCGGACGTCGAGCGTGTCGCCGGGCACGAACGCTGGCTTGAGCGACAGCGCGACCTCGTTGACGTTGACCGCGTGGACCGAGCGGAACCCCGCGATCTTCACGAAGTTGGGGTCGTTGGTGATCAGCCGGCCGCCGAGCCGACGGGCCATCTCCACCACCCGTTGTTCCTCGGAGCCGTCGGCGTCGTCGCCATCCACGGGCGCGAGCACCTCGATGTCCACGGCCTTGTTCTCACGCAGCCTCGCGAGCACGTCGAGGCCGCGGCGGCCCCGCTGCCGCTGCTGCCGATCGGACGACTCGGCCGCCGCCTGCAGTTCATCCACCACGAACGACGGCACGACGAACCGGCTCTGGAAGAGGCCGGTTTCGGCAAGGTCGGCCACCCGGCCGTCGATGATCGCGCTGGCGTCGAGGATGTTGGGCCGCAGCCCCTTTACGTCGCGGGCGAACTCGACGTAGGGGATGAGGAAGCGGAAGTCGTCGCGGGTCTGGAGCAGGAGGCTCGTGCAGACGTAGCAGAGCAGCATGCCGAGGATGAGCGGCAGCCAGCGGGTGACCGGATGCTCGGGATCGGTCGGCAGGATCGGCGCGAGGGCGAGCGTCGCGATGTAGGCGAGGAACACGCCGACGAGGAGGCCGAAGTAGACCGCGGTGATCACCGTGACGTCCTTCCGCCGGAGCGAGGAGTCGATGCCGATCACGCCCAGCGGCAGGGCGATCATGCCGAGGAGCACGGCCCACGGAACCCAGGCCGGGGACTCGCGCACCACCGGCGTGTTGAACATCAACACGGCGATTCCCACCGAAACCGCGACGAAGATGGCCCGCAACGCGATGAGTGCCATGCCGGAATTGTATCAGAGGCGGCGATCGCAATCCTGCTGGAGGTAGCGGTCGGTCATCCCGGCGATGTAGTCGGCCACGCTGCGCGGCACGCCGCACTCGGCCGCGCGGGCCTGGAAGCGGGCGGGAAGCTCGTCGGGATGATCGACGTACCAGCGGAACAGGTCGGAGAGCTTCCGCTGCACCGCGGTCCGCACCGTCATCACCCGCTCGCTGCGGTAGACGCGCTGGAAGAGGAAGATCTCCAGCTGCTTCTTCGCGGCGGCCAGCGCCGGGCTGTGGGAGACGACGCGCACGCCGCGGCCCCCATCGACGCCGTCGAACACGGCGCGGACGCGGGCGACCGAGTCGATGCCCAGCCGATCGATCGCGGCCCGACTCTCGGCGACGAGGTCGCCCACCTGCAGGTCCACGAGTTCATGGAGGACTCCGCGCCGCAGGACGCTCCCCGACGAGGCGCCGAACTGCGCACGGGCCCGGGCGGCCGCCTCCGCCACGAGGGGCAATTCCAGCAGTTCGTCGAGCGAGACGAGACCCAATTCGATGGCATCGTCGGCGTCGTGCGTGTCGTAGGCGATCGAGTCGGCCGCATCGACGACCTGCGTCTCGAGGAGCGGCGCCGGGGCCTTGCCGTCGCGCTTCCGCGTGGCCTGGGCGTCGAGCACTTCCCGGGAGAGGTTGAGCCCCGGGAACCGCGTGGAACGCACCTCGAGCAGCTCCATGATCCGCAGCGCCTGCGCGTTGTGGTTGAATCCGCCCTCGGCGGCGAGCAGTTCCGCGAGCGTGTCCTCGCCGGCGTGACCGAGCGGGGGATGCCCGATGTCGTGGCCGAGCGCGAGCGTCTCCACGAGGTCTTCGTTGAGGGCGAGGGCGCGGGCGAGCGTGCGGGCGATGCTCGTCACCTCGAGCGTGTGGGTCAGGCGGCTGCGATGGTAGTCGCCGTGGTCGCCCGTGAAGACCTGCGTCTTGTGCGCGAGTCGCCGGAAGGCCGCCGAGTGGACGATCCGGTCGCGGTCGCGTTGGAACGGAGCCCGAAAAGGATGGAGCGGCTCCGGATAAATGCGGCCGGCGGAATCGGCGGAGCGCATGGCCCACGGCCCGAGCGTGTGGGCCTCACGGAGCCGCCAGTCGGCGAGCTTCGTCCAGTCGGTCGCGGTCATCGCGGCTCCTCCGCGGCGGCGGCGACGAGCTGCTCCCACAGGGCGTCGAGCGACTGGGGCAGGACCCTCACGCCGGCCGTCGTGGGCATGAAGTTCACGTCGCCGTGCCAGCGGGGCACGATGTGCCAGTGCAGGTGGCCCGGCAGCCCCGCCCCCGCGACGCCCCCGAGATTCAGGCCGACGTTGAACCCTTGCGCCTGCATCGACCGCTCGATGAGCCTGCACCAGCGGACGAGCGCGTGCTGGAGGTCGAGCAGGTCGTCGTCGTGGAGATCGGCGAGGGCGGCGCGATGGTCGAGCGGGGCGACGAGCAGGTGCCCGTTGGAGTACGGAAACCGATTCGTGACGACGATGCTGCGGGTGGTCGCCGCCACGACGCCGAGCGCCCGATGGTGGACGGCATCCGCCGCCGCCGCCCGGCAGAGGAAGCACCCGTGATCGGCCCCCGGCCGCCAGGCCCGGGGCTCGATGGGCTCGTCGGGAGCGCCGCGGTCGTGCCCCTGCACGTATCCCAGCCGCCACGGCGCCCAGAGGGTTTCGAAGGTCATGGCGGAGATCGTACCCCACGGCTTCGCCATTGACACGCGCCGGCCCGCGGCGGCAAATGGCCCCATGGAATTCAAGGTTGCGATCGACGTCTTTTCCGGCCCGATGGACCTCCTGCTCTACCTCGTGAAGAAGCACGAGGTGGACGTGGCCCAGGTGCCGATCGCGCGGATCGCGGAGGAGTTCGTGGCGTACCTCGACGTGCTCGATGGGCTCGCCATCGACCAGGTCGGCGAGTTCGTCGAGCTCGCGAGCGTGCTCCTCGAGATCAAGGCACGCGCGCTCGTGCCCCGGCCCGAGGAGCAGCCGGAGGAGACGGTCGAGCCCGTCCGCGAAGACCTCGTCAGGCGGCTCCTCGAATACAAGCAGTACCGCGACGCGGCCGTGATGCTCGAGGACCGGGCCCGGCAGTGGGAACTGCGGTTTCCCCGCCTCGCGACCGACGGGCCGGCCCGCACCGCGGGCCCGGCGGAGGTGACGATCGGCGACGTGCAGGTCTGGGATCTCGTCGGTGCGATGTCGCGGGTGCTCCGCAAGCGGGAGCGGCGGAAGCCCCGCCAGATCGTCCAGGACGACACGCCGATCGAGGTCCACATCGAGCGGGTGGATGCGCTGGTGCACGAACGCGGAAAGGTCGCTTTCTCCGAGTTGCTCGAGGACGACATGCCGCGAAGCCGCCTCATGGGTATCTTTCTGGCGGTGCTCGAGCTCACGCGCCGGGGCCGGCTCTCGACGCGGCAGGAGCAGCTGTTCGACGAGATCTGGCTCGAACCGCGGGCGGCCCGAACGCCACCGCTCACGCCCGCCACCGAGCCCGCGAACCCCGCCCCGGAACCCGCATGATCGACAACGCGCCGCTTCGCACCCTCGTCCACAAGGGGCTCACGATCGAGGGCTACTCGCGGGCCGCCGTGCAGAGCTACTGGCGGATTCCCGAGCTCAAGCTCGGCTTCGACCTCGGCGCGCAGCCCTGGAGCTTCATGGCCACGAGCACGTGGTTCCTCACGCACACGCACCTCGACCATATCGCGGCCCTGCCGGTCTACGTGGCGCGGCGGCGGATGATGAAGATGGAGCCGCCCACGATCTACATGCCGGAGAGTGCGATCGAGCCGATCGAGAAGCTGCTCAAGGCCGTGAGCCGGCTCGACCGCGGGCGACTCCCCTGCACGCTCCTGCCGGCCCGGCCGGGCGACGAGATCGAACTCTCGCGGGAGCACGTCGTGACGGTGTCGAGCACCTGCCACACGCTGCCGAGTGTGGGTTTCGTGGTGTGGGAGCGGCGGCGGAAGCTCAAGCAGGAGTTCCAGGGCCTGCCGGGCGACAAAATCCGCGACCTCCGGCTCTCGGGCGTGGACGTGACGCACGAGGTTCGCGCGCCGCTCGTGGCCTACCTCGGCGACAGTTCACCCGAGGGGCTCGACCGCTGCCCGGCGATGTTCGAGGCCATGGTGCTGATCACGGAGCTCACGTTCGTGGCCCACGCCCACCGCAAGGAGAAGATTCACAAGTTCGGCCACATGCACCTCGACGACCTGCTCGCCCGCCGCGAGCGATTCCACAACGAGGTCATCATCGCCACCCACTTCTCCACGCGCTACACCGACGACCGCATCCGCAGGATCCTGGCCAAGAAGCTCCCCGACATGCTCGACGGCCGCCTGCATATCTGGCTGTAGGACAGGCTTCAGCCTGTCATGCCTCTCCATTCACGCGCCGGCTCGGGGTTGCCCCCACCATCTCACCGGACGTTCGCCTCGGCCCTCCCGGCCTCGGCTCTCTGCATGTCCGCTTCGCTTTCGCCATCCTGGCTGCGCTCGCTCCCATAGCCCGGCTCGATGGCAGGGGCAACCCCGAGCCTCCCCTATTTTCCGTTGGGGAGCCCGAAGCCGGATTGGGCGCGTTGATAGAGTCGCTGCGACGCCTAATCGCCGTATAGTGACGGGCGAGATGAACGCTTTTCCCCGCCACGCCTACGTCCACGTGCCGTTCTGCCGGCATCGCTGCGGCTATTGCGACTTCACGCTCGTGGCGGGCCGCGACGATCTCATCGACCGCTACTTCGCCGCGCTCGCGATCGAACTCGAACGAATCCCACTGGTGCCCGAGGCGGTGTCGGATCCGGCGTGTCCGGAAATCGACACGCTGTATCTCGGCGGTGGCACGCCCTCACACCTCGGGCCCGTTGGACTCCGGCGGCTGTTCGACTTGTTGGCGACGAAACTCCGGCTCGCTGCCGGGGCCGAGGTGACCGTCGAGGCGAACCCGCTCGATGTGACGGCGGAATTCGTGGCGGCCTGTCGCGACTCGGGCGTCACGCGCGTCAGCCTCGGCGGGCAGTCGCTCGATGCGGCCACGCTGCGCGCGCTCGATCGCGACCATACACCCCTCGACGTCCGGGCTGCTGCCGTCCGGCTGCTCGACGCCGGATTCGTCGTGAATCTCGACCTCATGACGGCCGCGCCCGGGCAGTCGCTCGCCGATGTCGAGGCGGACCTCGCGGCGGCCGTGGCGCTCGGCGTGCAGCACATGTCGGTCTACTGTCTCACCTGGGAGCAGGGGACGGCGTTCGAGTCGGCCCGCCGGCGCGGCGACCTCGTGTCCGCGGAGGAGTCGCTCGAGCGACGGATGTTCGAGGTGGCGATCGATGGGCTCGAGGCCGCGGGCTTCGAGCACTACGAGGTGAGCAACTTCGCCCGGCCCGACTTCCGCTGCGGCCACAACGAGGCCTACTGGGACTGCCGGCCGTGGGAGGCGTTCGGGCCGGGGGCCGCCAGGTTCGACGGACGGACGCGGATCACGAATCACCGCAGCACGACGACCTGGATGAGCCGGGTGCTCGCCGGCGAGGATGCCACGGGCGACATCGATGCGATGACGCCTGAGCAGTCGGCCCGGGAGCGGGTCGTCGTGGGGCTCAGGCGACGCGACGGCGTGGAGCGCGCGGCGTTTCAGGCGGCGAGCGGGTTCGATCTCGACACGCTCGCCGGAGATGCGATCAGGCGTTGGGTCGCAGGCGGTCTCGCCACCGATGACGCCCGCCGCGTGCGGCTCACGCGGACAGGCCTGATCGTCTCCGATGCCCTGTGGAGCGAGGTGCTCACCCCGTAGGACAGGCTTTAGCCTGTCAGCGCTCATGACAGGCTAAAGCCTGTCCTACGGGGGGCGACAGGCTAAAGCCTGTCCTACGGGGGGCGACAGGCTAAAGCCTGTCCTACGGGGGGGCGACAGGCTGAAGCCTGTCCTACGTGAGGGCCGCGGTGAGATCCAGGATCGCCTTCTTGCCGTCGGCGAAATACATGAGCGTGTTGTCGGCGGCGAAGAGGGGATTGGGGATGCCCGCGAACCCCGGCGAGAGCGATCGCTTCACCACGACCACCGTCTTCGCCTTGTCCACGTCGAGGATCGGCATCCCCGCGATCGGGCTCTTGGGATCGGTGCGGGCCGCCGGATTCACCACGTCGTTGGCGCCGATTACGATCACCACGTCGGTCTCCGGGAACGTGGGATTGATGTCGTCCATCTCCCGCAGTTTTTCGTACGGGATGTCGGCCTCGGCGAGGAGCACGTTCATGTGGCCCGGCATCCGGCCGGCCACGGGATGGATCGCATATTCGACCGTCGCGCCGCGCTTCTCGAGCGCGTCGGCGAGTTCGCGGACGGCGTGCTGCGCCTGGGCGACGGCGAGGCCGTAGCCCGGCACGATCACCACGCGGTCGGCTCCCTCAAGCACCATCGCGATCTCCTCGGCGCTCGCGCTCTTGACCTTGCCGGCGTAGACGTCGTCGGCATTGGCCACCGTCGTCGTGCCGAGGCCGCCGAAGAGCACGCCGGTGAGCGAGCGGTTCATGGCCTGGCACATGATCGCCGTCAGGATCAGGCCCGACGCCCCCACGAGCGACCCGGCGATCACGAGCACGGAGTTGTCGATCACGAAGCCCGCCGCGGCGGCCGCGAGGCCCGAGTAGCTGTTCAGGAGGCAGATCACGACGGGCATGTCGGCTCCGCCGATCGGCATCGTGAGGGTGCAGCCGAGCAGGCTGCCCACGATCACGAGCAGCCAGTAGAGGAGATTCGACGAGGGGTTTGCGCACACGCCCCAGATCAAGAGGAGCGTGGCCACGGCCAGGCCGAGGTTGATCCAGTGGCGGTTGGGGTCCGTCCAGGCCTTCTTGAACCGCGGCAGTTCCTCGAGCTTGGCGAACGCCACGAAACTGCCCCAAAAGGTCACGGCCCCGATCAGGCCGGTGAGCGCGGTGGCGATCGCGAACTGCGTCCACGCGGGGAGCGGCATCGCCGCGGCTTTCGCTGCGGAGGTGGCGTTCCAGAGTTCCGCCCCGGCGACGAGCGCCGAGGCCGCCCCGCCGAAGCCGTTGAGGAGGGCGACCATCTGCGGCATGCCTGTCATCGGATACTTGATCGCCATCACGGCGCCGATCGCGCTGCCGATCGCGGCGGCGATCGCGAGCAGCACGAGGTTCCCGGCGCCGGCGCTCGACAGTCGCGCGACCACCGGCCCTTCGCAGCAGGCGGCAGCCAACGCGATCGCCATCCCCGCGGCGCCCAGGTAATTGCCCTTCACGGCCGTGCGCGGGCCGGTCATGAGCTTGAAGGCCACGATGAACAGCATCGAGGCGGCGAGGTACGCGAGGTTGATCCAGGCTTGGCTCGACATGTGGCTACTTCTTCTTCGGGTTGAACATCTCGAGCATGCGGTGCGTGACGACGAAGCCGCCGACCACGTTGATCATGGCGAGGACCACCGCGGCCAGGCCGAGCAGCGAGCCGAATCGCGTGGCCATCGCGCCGGCGACGACGATCGCCCCCACGGCCGTGATCCCCGAGATGGCATTCGAGCCGCTCGTGAGCGGCGTGTGGAGCCGCTGCGGCACCTTCGTGATCACCTCGAAGCCCACCCACATGGCGAGCAGGAACACCGTGAGCAGGCGGATGAACCGGGCGGCCGGATCCTCCGTGGCCACGGCGTCGGCGAGCAAAACCAGCGACGGCATCATGGGCGTTTCTCCTCCAGCGGGTCGAGGCCGGCCCGCTCGCGGACCTTCGGGTGGACGAGCTGGCCCCCCCGGGCCACGAGCGTGTCGCGGCAAATCTCGTCGTCGGCGGTGATGTCGGGGAATCCGCACGCGGCGAGATGAGCCAGGAACGTCGCGACGTTCTTCGCGTAGAGCTGGCTGGTGTGAAACGGCACCTCGGTGGCGAGGTTCGTCGGACCGAGGATCGTGACCCCGTCGATGATCACGGTCTCGTCGGCTACCGAGCCTTCGCAGTTGCCGCCGCGCTCGGCGGCCATGTCCACGATCACGCTGCCCGGACGCATCCGGGCCACCATCTCGCGGGTCACGAGCACGGGCGCCTTCTGGCCCGGGATCAGCGCGGTGCAGATCACGAGGTCGCTGTCGGCCACGACCTTCCCGAGGAGTTCGCGCTGCTTCGCGTAAAACTCCTCGCCCATCGCCTTGGCATACCCGCCGGCCGCCTCGCTCGAGCCGGTCTCGAGCGGCAGCTCCACGAATTTCGCCCCGAGGCTCTGCACCTGCTCCTTCACCGCCGGCCGCACGTCGTAGGCGCTCACCTGGGCGCCGAGCCGCTTGGCCGTGGCGATTGCCTGGAGGCCCGCGACGCCCGCTCCGAGCACGAGCGCCTTGGCCGGTGTGACCGTTCCGGCGGCCGTCGTCATCATCGGCAGGATCCGGGGCAGGGCAGTGGCCGCGACGAGCACGGCCCGGTAGCCGGCAATGTTGGCCTGGCTCGACAGCACGTCCATGCTCTGGGCCCGCGTGATCCGCGGCACGAGTTCGAGCGCGAACAGAGTCGCGCCCTTCTCGGCCGCCTCCCGGCAGGCGTCGGGCGCGGAGAGCGGGTCGCACAGCCCGATGATGGCAAGGCCGGGCCGCAGGCGGTCGCGATCGGCACGCCACGCGTCGCCGCAGGCGCCGGCGGTCCGGACGGCGAGCACGCAGTCGGCGGCAAACGCGCCCTCCCGCGTCACGATCTCCGCGCCGGCCGATCGATAGGCGTCGTCGGAAAAACCCGCCGCCGTGCCGGCACCGCTCTCGACCAGCACCTCGATCCCGCCGGCAAGTCCGGCACAGGCTTTCTTCAAGGGACCGATGGCCGCGGGCACGAGGGCCACGCGGCGCTCGCCTGGAAACGTCTCTTTGACGACGGCTACCTTCATGGCGACTGCGGCCCTGGAGAGGGTGACACGAGAGGGGCGAGCGACGAAGCGGGGTTCAGTGTGATTCGCCGCCATCGGGCTGGCAACACCGCCGCGGCCCGGCACCGATCCGGGGCGGGAAACACCGTGGATATCGTGGCGCACGGGCCGCGTCGGGGCCGCTTGCCCGGGTGGCAGGGCACTGGTAGCATCCGGGGCTCTCCGACGCGAGCGGCTCCGCCGCCCTGTCGGATTGAATCCAAGGCAGCGACAGGTGCAGGTTCGATGAAGACATTCATGGCGAAGCCGGGCGAGATCGAGCAGCGCTGGTGGCTGGTCGATGCGAGCGACAAGATCGTCGGCCGGCTGGCGAGCGACATCGCGATGGTGCTGATGGGCAAGCATCGCCCTACGTACACCCCGCACGTCGATACCGGCGACTACGTCGTCGTGATCAACGCCGACAAGGTGCAGTTCACCGGCAAGAAGTGGCAGCAAAAGGAATACCGCTGGTACACCGGATACCAGGGCCTGAAGACGGAGACGGCGGAGCACCGGCTCAATCGTCGCCCGGAGCTGATCGTGGAAGAGGCCGTGCGGCGGATGCTGCCGAAGACGCGTCTCGGTCGCGTGATGCTCGACAAACTCAAGGTGTACGCGGGCGTTGAACATCCCCACTCCGCCCAGCAACCCGAGACACTCGACGCCGGCTCGAAGTAGCCGGCACCCCTTCCCAGTCCCCCGCCCCACACGCTTCGAGGAAGCAACCGATGGCCGCCGAGCAGACCGCCAAATCCGTCCGCACCTCCGACATCCTGGCCACGGGCCGGCGGAAGACGTCCGTCGCCCGCGTTCGGCTTCGCAGCGGTTCGGGCAAGATCTCGGTCAACGGCCGCGATCTCGGGGCCTACTTCCCCGCGATCAAGGATCGCGTCCTCGTGTCGGGCGCCCTGGAGCAGGTGGGCCGGCAGTCGGCCGTGAACGTGGACATCACCGTGGACGGTGGTGGCTCCGCCGGGCAGGCCGGCGCCTGCCGGCTGGGCATCGCGCGGGCCCTCAAGGCGTTCGATGGTGAACTCGCCGAGCCGCTCCGCCACAGCAAACTCCTTACCCGCGACGGCCGGATGAAGGAGCGGAAGAAGTACGGCTTGCGGGGAGCCCGCCGCGGCACCCAGTTCAGCAAGCGCTAACTTCATGCGAAACATCGGCATCCTGCCGATTTTCGCTGGTGGCATTCGGAGGCACAGCCAAGGTGTGCCTCGAATGCCGAGGCTCCCCGTCCAGGCGAGCCGGATCGACGCAGGCACGGCTGTCCGCGGATTTCCACCGGAGCAATCGGAATATCCGGCCCAGAGGGCGGATTTCGTGCGGTCGAATGCCGAAGGCATACTCGGAGGGCTGTCGGCCCCCGCCCCTCGAGGATGTTGTCGCCATGTCGCTCTCCCTGCGGTTCGCCGCCGCGTGCATCGCGGTCGCCCTGTGTGTCGTCGTGGCACCGGTCGTCGCCCGTGAGCCGGCCCAGCCACCGACCATGGCCTCCGCAGGCGGGGCCGGTAGCGCCCAGGACTTCTTCGCTGCGGAAGCGGCGGGGCTCGTCGAGGTGAAATACGTTCCCAACGACTCGCGTTCCGCGCAGCTCGTCGTCACCAACCGCTCACGGAAGCCACTGACGCTCCGGATGCCGACCGCGTTTGCGGGCGTGCCGGTGCTCGCGCAAATGATGGGCATGGGGGGCGGCGGTGGCGGTGCCGGGTTCGGTGCCGGTGGCATCGGAGGCGGCGGGCAGGCCATGGGTGGCGGCATGGGTGGCATGGGGGGCGGCGGGATGGGCGGTGGCGGGATGGGCGGCATGGGCGGCGGCGCCTTCTCGATCCCTCCGCAGAAGACCCGCGTGCTCCGCGTCACGACGGTCTGCCTCGAGCACGGCAAGCCGGAGCCCTCACCCCGCTATCCCTACAAGATCGTCGAACTGGAAACGTTCTCCAGCGATCCTCGGCTCGCGCTGGTGCTCGAGCGGCTCGGCCGGGGCGAACTGCCGCAGAAGGTGGCCCAGGCGGCCGCCTGGCATCTCTCGAGCGGCCTCTCGTGGGAGCGGCTCGCCGCGGAAAAGATCGACCATGCCGGCGGCGTGCCCGACGAGGCCTACTTCAACCCGGCGGAATTGTTCGCGGCCCACCGCGTCGTCGAGCAGGTCACGCAGGTGGCCGCCGCCAACCGCGGTGCGGAATCCGCGTCGTCATCGACCTCGGCGGCTCAGTAGTCGCCGCCGATCACCTCGCCGCCGGCCCGCGTTCCCAAGGCCTGCCAGGTGGTGGCATCGATCCCCGAGCCGATCGACCGCACCGATCCATCCATCATGGCCGCGTTCACCATGTCGCGGTGATGGCTGCGGGAGGTGACGACCGCCCGCGTGACTGCCGTCGCCGCGGAGCCCTCGCGTGGCCCGCAGACGTCGACGTCGTATTCGCGCCCATCCGAATGCGTGTAGGGCACGACCGTGTTGGGCGGGAACGTGGTGGTGAAGCCGATGTGCAGCGATCGGCCGCACACCCACTCGGTGTGGCCTGATTCCGCCCCGAAGGCGCCACCGGCAGCGAGCGCACCGGCTGCCGCTGGGCTCGTCGGCGCCGACGAAGGCATGCCCGTGATCTCTTGGGCGCGAGGGGTTTTCGCCTTCACTTCGGCAAGGGCGAGGGTCTTGGTCAAACCATCGACGTAGGCTGACGTGCGTAACTTTCGAAACGGCACGAATCCACCGCCGCCGTCGGCCCGCGACGCGGTGCTGGCGTCGAGCACGAGGTAGGGGCCGACGTTCAGCCCGTAATTCAAAGGAAAATGCTTGGGAGTGCCGTTGGCATCGAGCATCGCCGTGGCCTTCGTCTCGCCCGGGCAGACGAGTGTGTCGATGCGGACGGCGGCGACGCCGTTGGGAGGAAAGAGGCCCATGTTCGAGCCGCTGCTGTACGGCTGGCTGAAATCGATCTTCCGGAACAGCGTGTCGCCTTCCAGATAGGGCAGCAGGAGCGCCTGCCCTGACCAGGGCGATTGCTGGGAGCCCGACACGACCACCTCCAGGCCCGAGGGTGGAAAGGCGCGCTGCGCGTTTTCGAAATTGTGCAGGGCGACGCCGAGCTGGCGAAGATTGTTTTGGCAGGCACTGCGCCGGGCCGCCTCCCGGGCTCCTTGAACGGCGGGAAGCAGAAGCCCCACCAGCACACCGATGATCGCAATCACCACCAGCAACTCGACCAGACTAAAGCCTTGCCGCGTCGGCGGGACGCAGGGAACTGCGGGGCCGGCAGTTTTTCGCATACGTCTGTTCCTAAAAACACTCGCGTTTCAGAAAATGAGAATCATTCTCAACTTGCGTATTTTAGGAGCGTGTGACGGCCTGTCAACAAAGCTTTTCCGCGGCACTTCCCGTCGTGCCGTTTGCCGGTACAACGAAAGAACTTACGTCGATAACCCAGCGGGGGCTGACCAGCATGCATGCCGAGCCAGGCACGAACCGCGGAGCCGGCGATCAGGAAGTGATCGTCGCAGCCCGCAACCTGTCGAAGACCTACCGCGATTTCTGGGGACGGAGCAAGAAAGTCGCGCTCAAGCCGCTCGACCTCGAGATCCGGCGCGGTGAGATCTTCGGCCTGCTGGGGCCCAACGGCTCGGGCAAGACGACGACGATGAAGCTCCTGCTCGGACTCATCTTTCCCACGTCCGGCGAGGCGCTCGTGTTCGGCCGCGACGCGACCGACGTCTCGAAAAACGAGCGCATCGGCTACCTGCCCGAGGAGACCTACCTCTACAAGTTCCTCGACGCCGAGGAAACGCTCGACTTTTACGGACGGCTGTTCGACATGCCCCCGGACGAGCGCCAGCGCCGGGCCGATGCCCTGATCGCGATGGTGGGGCTGTCGCGCGACAAGAAGCGGCAGTTGAAGGAGTACTCGAAGGGCATGACCCGCCGGATCGGGATCGCCCAGGCGCTCATCAACGATCCCGAACTCGTGCTCCTCGACGAGCCGACCAGCGGCCTCGACCCGATCGGCACCCGCGAGATGAAGGACCTGATCATCGACCTCAAGAAGCGCGGCAAGACGGTGATCATGTCGTCGCACCTGCTCGCCGACGTCGAGGACGTGTGCGACCGGATCGCCGTCCTGCACCAGGGCGAGCTCAAGGAGCTGGGACGCGTCGAGGATCTGCTGCGGGTCACGGATGTCACGCAGATTCGGGCCCGTGGCCTGCCGCCGGCGGCGATCGCCGAGGTGCAGGCGGTGCTCCAGCGGCATGGCGGCGCCGAGATCGAGATCGGCAACCCGACGACCACGCTCGAAGAGCTCTTTCTCGAGGTGGTGCGCGACACGGAGGCCCGCCCCGGACGGCGGGCCAGGCAGAACGATCGGAACGCGTGAGCGCGGGACGGGGCGGTCCGCAGGACTGACGACGCATGGTGCTCGAAGAGGACATTCCGAAGTTTGCGGCCTGGATCGGTCCCGCGTTCGTGGCGTGGCTGTTCACGGCCGCGCTCGTGGCGGTGTTCGCGGCGGCTTTGGCGTGGCTCGTGCAGTCGATCGTCCACGGGCCGCTCGTCGCGGGCGACCGCGTCTATCGCGGCGTGTTGACGACGCTCGCCGACCTGGCCGGGATGTCGCCGCGGCGAATCTGGGCATTGGCCCGGCTCGCGATCCAGGAATCGCTGCGGCGCAATGTCCTCGTCGTGCTGGGCTTGTTCGCGGTGATCGTGCTCTTCGCCGGCTGGTTCCTCGACCCGGCGAGCGTCAATCCAGGCAAGCTCTACCTCGGCTTCATCCTCTCGGCCACGAACCTGCTCGTGTGCCTGGTGGTGCTCGTGCTCTCGGTGTTCAGCCTGCCTGCCGACATCAAGGCCAAGGCGATCCAGACCGTGACGACCAAGCCCGTGCGGACCGGCGAGATCGTGCTCGGTCGGATGCTCGGCTTCGCGGTCGTGGGCACGGTGCTCCTGGCCCTGATGGGAGCGGTCGGCTGGGCTTTCGTCGTCCGCAGCGTGCGGCACGATCACGAGCTCGCCGCGGCCGACGTGCTCGAACTCAAGGCCGACGACGGTTCGACGTCCGGTTTCGAGGGACGCACGAGCCTCGCCCGCGGACACCGTCATCGGGCCGAGATCGGCATCGATGGCGTCGGCCGCACCGACACGGTGCAGGGGCACCGGCATACGATCCGCGCGGTCGATGGCCCCGGGGGCAGGACCTGGGAGGTCGGGCCGCCGGAGGGGCTCCTCGAGGCCCGCAAGCCGCTGCGTGGCACGCTCCGCTTTCTCGACCGCCAGGGCAAGCCCAGCACGAAGGGCATCAGCGTGGGCGCCGAGTGGTCCTACCGGCAGTACATCGAGGGCGGGTCGCTCGCGGCGGCGATCTGGTCGTTCGACGGCCTGAGCGAGCGGGAGTTTCCCGAGGGCCTCCCGCTCGAGATGATCGTGCGCGTGTTCCGCACCTACAAGGGGGAGATCGAGAAGGGGATCGCGGGCAGCGTGCGCGTGCGGAATCCGGTCACCGGCCTGCAGAGCGACCCGATCTATTTCACCGCCAAGGAATTCACGATCGATTCGCTGCTGATTCCGCGGCAACTCGCCGTGACCACCACCGACGGCGGCACGCGGCAGGTCGATCTGTTCCAGGACATCGTCGCCGACGGCCGCGTCGAGGTCGTGCTGCAGTGCCTCGAGCCGGCCCAGTACTACGGCGTGGCCCAGGCCGACTTCTATCTCCGGCGCGGCAGCGGCTCGTTCGCCTTCAACTACCTCAAGAGTTGCCTCGGCATCTGGTTTTCCATGCTGATCGTGACGGCGCTGGGCGTGATGTTCAGCACGTTCCTGGCGGGGCCGGTCGCCCTGCTCGCCGCGCTCTCGGTCGTGCTCGTGGGGCAGTTCCGCGAGTTCATCCAGCGGCTGTTCGAGAGCCAGGTGACGGGCGACAGCAAGCTCGTTCCCGGCGGCGGGCCGATCGAGTCGCTGTATCGCATCGTGACCCAGACGAGCATCACGCTGGAGCTCGATCCCTCGCCGGCCGTGAACGCCATGAAGGCGCTCGACACCGTGCTGCTCGCCCCGATGCGGCTGGGGGCGGCGCTCTTCCCCTCGCTCTCCTCGCTCGGCACGAGCGACTTCCTCGCCGGCGGCTTCGACATCCCGTTCGACCTCCTCGGGGCGCACGCGGTCGAAACGTTCGGCTACCTGGTGGCGTTCTTCCTCGTGGGGGCGGTCTGCCTCCGGTCCAGGGAGGTGGCGGCATGAGCGCGACGACGAGGTCGTGGCTGGGACTGCGGCGCGAGACGCTCATCGCCCTCGTGGCGATCGCGGTGCTGCTGGTGCCGCTCTCCATCCTCAGCCAGCCGGCCGACTCGGCGAGTGTGGGTGGGTTGCTCGCGCGGCAGCGGGCGAAGCATGGCCTGTCGCAGGCCAACCTCGGGGAGGTCGATCCCACGAGCGAGACGATGCGGCTGGCCACGCTCGGGCTGAAGAACGTCGCCGTGACGCTGTTGTGGGACCGGGCCAACCACTACAAGAAGGTGGAGGACTGGACGAACCTGTCGGCCGCGCTCGAGCAGATGACGAAGCTCCAGCCGAACTTCTACTCCGTGTGGGATTTCCAGGCCCACAATCTCTCCTACAACATCTCGGTGGAGTTCGACGACTACCACGACCGCTACGCGTGGGTGATGAAGGGGATCGAGTTTCTCCGCCAAGGGATCGCCCTCAACCAGCGGGAGCCGCGGCTCCTCGGCAGGATGGGCTGGTTCATCGGGCAGAAGATCGGCCGCGCCGACGAGAAGAAGCAGTATCGACGGCTGTTCAAGGCCGACGACGACTTCCATGAGCGCGACCGCCCGGGCCGTACGCTTCCGGAGCGCGACAACTGGCTCGTGGCCCGCGAGAAGTACCTTGCCGGCCAGCAGCTCGCCGACTCCGGTGCGGCGCTCAAGACGACGCCGCTGATTTTCCACAGCGAGCCGATGATGACGGCGATCAACTACGCGCGGGCGCTGGAGGAGGAGGGCGTGTTCGGCGAGACGGCCCGCGAGGCCTGGAGGCTCGCCGGCGAGGAGATGCGGCGGTATGCCGTTCGCGAGATTCCCACCAGCTGGGACGTGCCGATCCGGCTGGGCATGCGCGAGGCGGAGCAGGCCCGCGCCAAGAAACTGGCCGACGAACTGGAGGCGCTCCTGCCGGGCAAATTCCGCGAACTCCAGGAGCGCATGCGGGCCGCGCTGCCGGCCGACCAAAAGGCGGCGCTCGAAACGCCGCCGATCGACCGCACCGAGCCCCAGCAGCAGGCGGCCGCGACCGCGGAAGCGGCGCTCCAGGTGACGTGGCCGATGGTGGCTCGGGAAGCGCCCGTCGAACTCCGCGACAAGGCCCGGGAACTCGCCCGCCAGTACGTGGAAGCGGCCGAGACGGCCGAGATCATCGCCCGCTATCGGGACATCGTGAACTTCGATTTCTGGCGGGCCTCCTGCGAGGTGGAGGTGACGGAGCCGGCGCTGCGGGCCCGCGAGACCGCCTGGCGGGCGGAGAAGGAGTTCGAGAACGCCCGGCTGCTCCCCGCCAAGCAGGCCTACGAAGAAGCGTTCGCCGCCTGGCGGGAAGTGCTCGACGCGTCGCCGGTGCTCAAGGCCGACGACCTGACGGGCGACGACCTGGTCGAGTTCATCGACCGCTACAAGAAGGTGCTGGAGCAGCTCGACGAGAAGTTCCCGCAGCCGTTCATCCTCCAGGACGTGCTCGATCGGGCCGATCCGACGAAGCGCTGACCGCCCCAGCCAGTCGGATGCCAAGTGTCCGGCGTGAGGAATCATAAGGGAATTCCGCGGTGGAATGCGTCCGACGACGCCACCTGTGAACCGTTCGCCGGGTCGATCCGTAGAGTTGCCACCGGCGGACGGACGCATGACCGAGGGGCACGGTCGTCCGGCGGGGACCAACACCCACCCGTCCGCAAAAAGGAGCTCCCCATGGCCACCATCGTCGCCCCGGTCCACCGTCAGCACGCGCTCTGGCTCCGCGTCCTCGAAGATCTCGCGTTGATCCTCGCGGTCAGCTTCGTCGGTTGGACGCTGTTCGCCACCCTCGGTCTTCATCAGTCTCCGTGGCAGGCCGTCTCGCTGCCGGTGGCGCTGGCCGGACAGTCCGTTCCGTCGCTGCCGGAACCCGTGTCGCTCGTGCCGGCGAGCAGGCCGATGATGGCCGCGGTGGCAGCCGCCACGAACCTCGAGGAACAGGGCGTGTTCAACGCCGAAACGCAGGCTGCGTGGGGCAGGGCGCTCGCCGAGTGCCGCCGGTTCTCCGTGCAGCCGATCGCCACGGCGCAGGGCCAGCCCATCATGCTCTGGCTCCTCGAGCCGGAGCGGGAGCGGGCCGCCGAGCTGGCCGCACGGATCGCTGCCGCGGATACGCCGGCCGAGGAGATCGAAGCCCTGACGGCGCTGCGGGATGAGGCGGTCGCGAATGCCGCGGTCATCGAGCGGTATCGGGAGATCGTGAACTTCGACCACTGGAAGGCCGTCTGCGAGGAAGGCGCCTCGGCGACCGGTCTGGCGGCGCGGGAGCAGGCCTGGAAGGCCGGCCTGACGAACTGATCAGGCCTTCCGCACGAGCAGCTTGTCCACGCGGCGACCGTCCATGTCCACCACCTCGATCGTGAGTCCCTGCCACCGGGCAGTGTCCCCGGTGGCGGGGATCCGTTCGAGAAGGGCGAGCACGAGCCCCGATACGGTCGAGTAGTCGCGGGGAACCGTCTCCAGTTTGATCTCGAGGCGATCCGCCAACGCCTCGATCCCCACGCCGCCGTCCACGAGCCACGAGCCGTCCTCGCGCTGCACGAACTCGCTCTCCTTGTCGCGGCGATGCTCGCTGTGGATCTCGCCCACGAGCTCCTCGAGCACGTCCTCGAGCGTGACGAGCCCCTCCGTGCCGCCGTATTCGTCGAGCACGATCGCGAGCTGGTTTTTTTCCTTCTGAAAGAGCCCGAGCAGCCGGTCGAGCGGCATCGTCTCGGGCACGAACAGCGCCCGGTGCATCATCTTTCGCAGCTCGATCGGCCAGCCCATCCAGTTGTGGCGGAGCACGTCCTTGAGCGAGACGTAGCCGAGAATATGGTCGAGCGAGCCCTCGTAGACGGGCAGCCGTGAGTAGCCGGCCATCGCGATCGCGCCGAGCACCTCGCCGGGCGGCGTGGCGATGTCGATCGCGTCGAGGTCGATCCGGGGACGCATGATGTCGCGGACCGTGCGCTCCCCGAGCCGCAGGGCCTCGATGGCCACCGCCTGCTCCACCGCCTCGAGCACCCCTTCGGCCCGGCCGGTTTCGAGCAGGTGCTCGATGTCGTCCACCGAGACGCTCGGCTCGGACTGCGTGTGGGCTCCGAGTAGGAACAGCACGGCCGAGGTCGCGGTGCTCAGGCCCCAGACGAGCGGCTTCGTGATCCGCGCGAAGAGCTGCATCGCGGGGGCGACGAGCCTGGCGATCGACTCCGCCTGCCGGAGGGCGAGCCGCTTCGGCACCAGCTCCCCGAGGAGCAGGGTGAAGAAGGAAAAGATCGCCACAAACACGGTGAGCGCGATGGGCTGCGCCGCACCCGCCAGGCTCGCCGGGCTGTGGGATACGATGAAGGCGGCGAGGTGGCTCACGAGCCGGTCGCCACCGTAGGCCGCCGCCAGCGTTCCCACGAGCGTCATCCCGATCTGCACCGTGGGCAGGAAGCGGTCGGGGCTCGAGGCCAGCTCGAGCGCCTTGCGGGCCGCATCGTCGCCGGCCTCGGCCATGTGCCGCAGTCGGCCGCGACGGCTCGCGACGATCGCCATCTCCGCCGCGGAGAAAAACCCGTTGGCGAGGATCAACGCCAGAACGATCAGAAGTTCCTGCAGCATGGGGGTGTCAGGCGGCCTCGTGGTCACGGCGGATGACCGCGAGGTTGTCCCGATGGATCACCTCGTCGTAGGGGCAGTAGCCGAGTTCGGCGGCGATCCGCTCCGTCCGCAGGCCGGCGATGCGTCGCAATTCCTCCACCGGATAGTTGATCAGCCCCCGGGCAAAATCACGGCCGTCAGCGGCGGCGAGCGACACGACGTCCCCTGCGGTGAACGACCCCTCGAGCCGGCGCACACCGGCCGCCAGCAGGCTCCGCCCGTGCAGCACGACGGCGTCCCGCGCGCCGTCGTCCACGATGACGCGGCCGCGGGCGTCGGCCGACCACCCGAGCCAGCGTTTCCACGCCGGCATGGTGGTGCCGCGGGCCACGAACGCGGTGCCGACGTCCTCGGCGGCCATCAGCCGCTCGAGCACACGGTCGTCGCGACCCGACGCGATGACACACGAACTGCCTGCCTCGGTGGCGATCCGGGCCGCGGCGATCTTGCTCGCCATGCCCCCCTTCGACACGCCGCCGAGCCGGTCCCGGGCGAGCGCCTCGATCCGGCCGTCGATCCGTTCCACGATCGGGACGCGGGCCGCATCCGGCTCCGCGGGGTGGCGATCGAACACGCCGTCCACGTCCGACAGGAGCACCAGCAGGTCGGCTCCCAGGAGCGTCGTGACGAGGGCGGCGAGCCGGTCGTTGTCGCCGAAGCTCGTGCGCAACTCCTCGACGCTGACGGTGTCGTTCTCGTTGATCACCGGAATCGTGCCGTAGTCGAGCAGGGCCCGGAGCGTGTTGCGGATGTTGAGATAGCGCGCCCGGTCCTGGAGGTCATCGGCCGTGAGCAGCACCTGGGCGGCGTGCCGCCGATGGGCCCGAAACACGCGTTCGTAGGCCTCGATCAGGCTGCTCTGTCCGATCGCCGCCACCGCCTGAAGGTGGGCGAGTTCCTGCGGCCGGGACTTGAGCCCCATGCGGCCCATGCCGGCGCCGACCGCCCCCGAACTCACGAGCACGACGCGGCGGCCCTGGGCCAACAGCGCGTCGAACTGCCGACCGAGCGCCTCGATCCGGGCGGTGTCGAGCAGGCCGTCGGGCAGCGTGAGCACGCGGGTGCCGACCTTGACGACGACCAGTCGGGCGGAGTCGGCGAGGGCACGGCGCGTGGGATCGGCCATGAAGGTTGAAGACGACGCAGGGGAGCGAGAACGGGAACAGGCCCAAATCCTACCTACCGAGCGCCGGGGTCGGCCACCGGGCCGGGCGTCACGCGGTGATCCCGCCTCCAAGCACGTCGTTTTCGTGCCCGCCGGCTGCGGGCCGTTGAGGCGTCTTCGGTTCGATCGCTATAGTGCGTCGGCGGCGTGCGTTCCTGGTTGTCCCCCGGGCCTCTGCAGTGAGCGAACTTCATCACGAGTGCGGCCTGGCGGCGATCTACCATCTGCCCGGGCCGGATGTGAGCCCGCTCTGCCCGGCCCAGGGTCCGGACGAGGTATCGCGGCTCATCCCGCGGATGCTGCTCGACATCCAGAATCGCGGTCAACTGTCGGCGGGCATGACGGCCTGGAATCCCGGGCGGCCCCACCTGCTGGCGACGCTCAAGGACGTCGGGACCGTGAGCGAGGTGTTCCGGCTGGGGCACCGCGGCAAGTACGAGAGCCTCATGGAGCAGCACCTCGGCCGGGCGGCGATCGGCCACGTGCGTTACGCCACCTGCGGGGCGGACGACCGCGGCTACGCCCAGCCCCTCGAGCGGCCCCACATTCAGAAGCGGAAATGGTTCGCGTTCGGGTTCAACGGGCAGCTTGCCAACTATCCCGAACTGCGGGCCGAGATTCTCGCCGGCGACGACAATCATCTCGCCCGTGACAACGACACCGAAGTGATCATGCACGCGATCGGCAACGAGCTGTCCGGCGCGGCCGATCCGAGCGCCGTGGACCTGCTGGCCGCGATCGCCGCCCGCTTCGACGGTGCCTGGAACCTCGCCATCCTCGATGCCTGCGGCCGCATGATCGTGGCCAGGGATCCGCTCGGCGTCCGGCCGATGGAGTACGCCCGACTGGGGCCGCTCGTGGCCGCCGCGAGCGAGAGCGTCGCCCTCCTCAACCTCGGCTTCCCCGCCGAGTCGATCCGCTCGCTCGAGCCCGGCACGGCGCTCGTCGTCGATGGCGGGCAGATGCGGATCGAGCGGTTCGCGGACAGCCCGCGGCGGGCCCACTGCTTCTTCGAGTGGATCTATTTCGCCAACGTGGCGAGCACGATGGACGACCGCAGCGTCTACCTGTCGCGCAAGCGACTTGGCGAGGAACTCGCCAGCTTGGAGACCATTCCCGTCGATGCCGATACGGTCGTCGTGCCCGTGCCCGACACGAGCAAGGCTGCCGCCGATGCGATGGCGTATGCGCTGTCGATTCCGTGCGTCGAGGGGCTGATCCGCAACCGTTACACGGGCCGGACGTTCATCGACGGCGCCTCGAGCCGTCGCCAGAAGGCCGAGTCGAAGTACACGCCGCTGCGCGAGGTGCTCGAAGGGAAGCGGGTGATCCTCGTCGAGGATTCGATCGTGCGCAGCACGACGATGAAGGTGCTGCTCGGCCGCATGCGATCGCTCGGGCTTGCCCGGGAGATCCACGTGCGCGTGGCCTGCCCGCCGATCATCGCCCCCTGCTTCTACGGCATCGACATGTCCACGATCGACGAGCTCTTCGCCCCCGCCTTCCTCCCGGATGGCCGGCTCACGCCCGAGGCGCAGACGGCGATGGCGGAAAAACTCGGGGCCGATTCCCTGCGGTATCTGCCGGTGGAGGCGGTGGCCCGCTCGATCGGCTTCGAAGCGCGCGATCTGTGCCAGGCCTGCCTCACCGGCGAGTATCCGACGCCGGCCGGCGAGCGGCTCTACCAGATCGCCCTCGGGCAGACGGCCCACGGCCGCGCCGGCCGCACCTACGAGGCGGTCCCGTAGGACAGGCTTCAGCCTGTCGTGGGATAGGCGTGGGATAGGCTTCAGCCTGTCGTG
>JBBAVM010000009.1:40246-58071 GCA_040397685.1 Pirellulales bacterium | reverse complement strand
CGATCGCGTGCCGGCCGAAACCGAAAGAGATCAACTGCCGAATTGTCAAAGAACTTCCCTCCGACGAACACCGAAGCGATCACCGGCGAGACTTCGAAATCTAGCAGGCTTCCTGGAGGAGTCAACGCCCCCCAAGAGGCCAAGCCACGAAAAATCGGTCTGCCGGCCGGCCGACGCCAGCCGCAGGGCATCCCGTTCCTACGGCCTGCCCGACCGGAGGGTTCGGTTTGGGCCGCAGAAATTCCTCGGCCGGCCCAACCGGACCACCGTTGCCCGCATACAACTACCGCTCGGCATCGAGCACGACTGGCACGTCGAGCCGGTGCCCCTCGCGCTCGACCGTGATCAGGACCTGGTCGCCGGGATTCTTGGCGTCGATCGCCGAAAGGAAGTCGTCGGCCGTCTTCACCGACTGGCCCGCAACCGCCACGATGAGGTCGGCTCCCGACCGATCCACCCGCTCGAATTCCGCGATGAAGGGGCCCTGTCGGCGCCGCTCCCGGATCACGCGAAACCCGCGGACGCCGGCCCGCTCCGCCGGCCCTTCAGGCGCGAGCGCGGCCACGAGCAGCCCGCGGTCGGTCTGGTAGACGCGGGCGATGCCGGCGTCGGGCCTGACCACTTTTCCCTTCTGGATGAGCTGCGGCACGATCCGGGCGAGCGTGCCGACGGGAATCGCAAACCCCACGCCCGCACTCTGGCCCGTGCGGCTGGCGATGGCCGTATTCATCCCGATCAGGCGACTGGAACTGTCGAGCAACGGGCCGCCGGAATTGCCGGGATTGATCGCCGCATCGGTCTGGATGATCGCCTTGATCGTACGGCCCGTTCGCGTCGGCAACGAGCGATTGAGGCTCGAGATGATGCCGGTCGTGAGCGTGCGCTCGAGGCCGAACGGGTTGCCGATGGCGAATACCCGCTGCCCCACCTGCAGGTCGCTCGACGAGCCGAATGTGACGGGCACGAGCACCTCGGGAGGCGCCGCCACCCGGATCACGGCCACGTCGGTCGCCGGATCCGCCCCCACGAGTACGGCCTGGTGCGACGAGCCGTCGAACAGGAGCACCTGGATCTCCTTCGCCCCCTCGACGACGTGGAAATTCGTGAGCACATGCCCCTGCTTGTCGAGCACGATGCCGGACCCCGCCCCCTCGGACGGCACCTCCAGCAGGAACAGGCCCGTGGGCACCGTGGCCTTGGTGTTGATGTTGGCGACGCTGCGATTCACGGCCTCGTAGACGGCGATGTTGGTCCGCTCGTCGGGCGTAAACTCGCGTTCGGTGGACTCGGCGACGCCCGCCACGACGAGCGACACCCACAACGCCACGACTCGACGCACCATCACTGCCACCTCGTTCGAGGCCTGCCGGGCCGCACCCGCGCGGCGGCCGGTCGCGCAGTATTGCGGTTCCGCTGCCGGCCTCCAACCCGAGCGCCCGCTGGCGGTCTGGGTACAATGCACAGTGTCGCCGAGGCGTGGAATTCAGCGCAAACCCCGGGGTTTTGGCCGCAGAACGACGTTGGCGTGGGCGCCGCCACAAAATATGCTCTCGCCCAACAGCCGACCCCGGCTCCCTGCATCCAGTCCGTCTGGAGGACCCATGTCCACCCGCACCCCCTGCCTGCTCGCGGCCCTCGTCGCGGTGGCGATGTCGTCATCGTCGCCCCGCGCGGAGGAACCGCTCGTCGTCTCGTTCACCGAGAGCTTCGGCGGCAGCGACTTCGCACCGCCCGTCACGGCCGTGGGACTACGCGCCGGCGCGGCGGCCGCGCCCGCGGGGGCCGTCGATCTCGTCGTCCTCGTCGATACCTCCGCCAGCCAGACCGGCGACCACCGCGGCCGGGCGCTCGAGGCGGTGCGCGGCCTCCTGGAGAAGGCCCGGCCGAGCGACCGCTTCCGGATCGCCGCGGTGGACGTCACCTGCACCCCGCTCGACACCGGCTTCTCGCCCGCCGCCAGCCCCGAGATCCGGGCCGCCCTCCAGGCGCTCTCCGACCGCACGCCGCTCGGCTCGACCGACATCGTCGGCGTGCTCGAGACGGCCGCGAATCTTTTCGAGGCCCCGGCGGCCGGCCGGGCCATCGTGTACGTCGGCGACGGACCGGGCCTGAACGGCATCGATGCGGTCGATTTCTTCGCCCTCCAGGAACGGCTCCGGGTCAAGCGGATCGCCGTGTCGAGCATCGGCATCGGCGACACCGTGAACTGGCCGTGCCTCGCCGCCCTCGCCAGTGCCACCGGCGGCATGCTGCTGGTGCCCGAGGAGGGCATGCCGGCCCGCGACGCCGGTGCCCGCGCGGGCGCGCTGGCCATCGCCCCCGTGCTCTGGCCAGAAGACGTCGTGCTGTCGGCCAAGTCGCCCGCCTCCGAATACCGTGGGCTTCCCGGCCGGCTGCCCCCCCTGCGTTCCGACCGCGATTCCATCCTGCTCGTGGGCGGGAAACTCGACGAGGGCCGGCTGGATCTCTCGCTGGAAAGCCCGGCGGAAGGGCATCGCAAACGCGCCGCGACGGTGTCGGTGCCCCGGGCCGAGCCCCGGCAGGAACACGCCTACCTCGGCGAATTGTTCCGCAACGCGTTCCCGAACAACGGCGCCTTCCTCCCGCTCGTCGGCCGCGAGGGGCTCGACCTTGCCCGGTCCACGATTCGCAGCGAGGCGGCGGCCCTCGCGACACTCGCGAAGCAGGCGGAGGCCACCGGCGCCCACGACTCGGCGCTGCGGCTCGCCGTCGCATCGCTGCGGCGGGATCCCGACAACGTCGATGCCGCACTCGTCCACACCGTGGCCGTCAAGAAGGTCGCTGCGGCCGAGACCCCGGTCGGCCTGGCCCGCGAGCCCGAGGACGCCGGCGACGCGCCGGCCGCCGCCGACACCGAGCGGCTCCCCGCGCCGGCTCCCGCCGCCGCACCGCGACCGGCGGCCCCCGCCCGCGACATCACCAACGACCCCGAGGAACTCGCGCAACTCAACCGCCTGCGCAAGGTGCGGGCCCAGCAGCTCGAGCAGGAGACGGCCGTCCGCCTGCGCAACGCGCGGCAGCGCATGGCCGTCGATCCCGATCTGGCCCGTGCCGACCTCAAGGAGCTGCAGCGCACCGTGCAGGCGTCCGACGACCTCGATGCCGGCCTCCGGGAGAGGCTCCTGCGGCAGATCGAGATCAGCGTCCGGGAGTCGATCGTGCGGTCGCGGGAGAAGGCCGAGTGCGACCTGGCCGCGGAACGCAGCCGGGCCATCGGCCGCGAGCGGATGCGGCTCGACGAGGATCTGCGGCGCCGCGAGGAGCGGATCAAGCAGCTCACCGAGCGGTACAACGCCCTCGTCGAGGAGGGCATCCGGATCGGGTACGACCGGGCCGAATACTACCCCGCCGTCCTCGGCGACAACACGCGGCTGTTCTACGACACGATTACCCGGACCGACCGCCCCACGACCGCCTTCACGGAGGCGGAGCGGCTGCCGGGCGAGGAGCTGATGGAGGAGGCGCCCGAACTCTTCGCCAACCATCCGGTGCCGATGACGGCGCGGGTGCTCGCCCGCAAGGCGTTCGTCGAGGCCCGGATCCGCGACTACGACGCGGAGAACGTCCGCACGAAGCGCGACATCGAGCGCGGCTTCATGGACTGCCTGCATCAGTGCGACATCGCCGCGATTCCGATGCCCGACGAGCCTCCGATCATGTACCCGAGCGCCGCCCGCTGGCGCGAGATCACGAAGAAGCGTGAGAAGTACAAGTCGGTGGACCTCGCCAGCCCGGGCAGCAACGAGCAGAAGATCTACGACGCCCTCGAAAAGCCGGTGCAGAACTTCGAGTTCACGGAGACGCCGCTGCGCGACGTGATCGCGCAGATCCAGGACGCCCAGGGCATCCCGGTGCAGATCGACACCAAGGCCTTCGAGGATGCGGGGCTCGACCTCGAGACGCCCGTCACGAAGAACGTCTCGGGCATCTCGCTCCGCTCCGCCCTCCGGCTGCTGCTCGGCGACCTCGACCTCACGTATCTCGTGAAGGACGAGGTGCTGATGATCACCACCAAGGACAAGGCGGCCGAGACGATGGTGGTGAAGGTCTACCCCGTGGCCGATCTCGTGATCCCCGTGAATCCGCAGTCCGGCATCAATCCCTTCCAGACCGGTGGCGGCCTCGGCGGCGCCGGCGGCATCAACAGCGGACAGGGCGGCGGCCTTGGCGGTGGTGGCGGCATGATGGGCGGCGGTGTGGGCGGTGGCGGCGGCATGTTCCAGGTCGCCGACGCCCGCGAACGCATCGGGCGGAACGGGAAGCCCGCGAGCCCGCCGGCCGACCGCACGGCGGCCAAGCCCGACACGACCACGCCCTCCCCCGCGGTGCCCCCGGCCGTGACCGGCGACGTGGGCCTGCCCACGGACATCATCGAGTCGCAGAATCTGCGCCGCACCATCGCCCGCTACCTTGCGGCCAAGCCACCGAAGCCGGCCTCCGCCGGCGAGGGTGGGGACGCGACGCCCGATGCGGCCACGGTGAAGCAGCGGGACCAACGGGATCTCGCCGCACGGCTCGCCCGCGTCCGCGTCACCGCGGCGGAACTCGGGAAGGAAGGCCGCTACGAACGGGCGGCGGAACTCATCTCCGCCACCATCTCGGCCGGCCACGCGGAATCGTGGATGTATGAGGCGCTCGCCGTCGCGCTCGAGGCCGCAGGGCGGCCGAAGGCCGAGGTCGAGCGGGCGCTCTTGTCCGCGGCCGACTTCGCCGCCACGCCGACCGAATTGCTGTCGCTGGCGAACTACCTGGCCCGGTTCGGGTCGCTCCAGCAGGCGATCCGCGTCTGCAAGCAGGTCACGCGGATCGATCCGGCCAACCGCGAGGCGTTCGCCATCGGCATGACGCTCGCCGCCCGGGCCGACGACGTTTCCGCCCTTCGCTGGTCCTGCGCCGGAGTGCTCGCCCACGAGTGGCCCGCGGACCAGCAGGATGTGGCCGTTCGGGCCGCCAGGCTCGCCAAAGCCACGATCGAGAAACTCAAGCAGGCCGGCAAGGCGGAGGAGGCCGCCGCGTTCCAGGCCGCGATCGACGAGGCGCTCGTGCGCGACCTCGAGGTGGAGCTGTCGTGGAATGGCGACGCCGACATCGACCTCGTCGTGGAGGAGCCGCCGGGCACCGTCTGCTCGCTCACGGCGCCGCGCTCGACCTCGGGGGGCACGCTGCTCGGCGACACGGCGGCAGCCGCAGATCCGTCGAACGCCACCCAGCGCGAGCGGTACGTGGCAGCCCAGGCCTTCCCGGGCCAGTATCGGATTCTCGTGCGGCGGTCCATGGGCAAGGTGGCCGCCGACACGGTCACCGCCGAAATGACGCTCCACAAGGGGACCGACCGCGAGCAAAAGCTGAAGCGGCAGGTACCGCTGGGGGCGGACGAGGTGCTCCTGATGGTGGAACTTCCGGAGGGCCGCCGCCGCGAGCCGCTGCTCGACGCCCAGGTCGCCCAGGACGTCGCCGTGCAGCAGACCATCGGCCGCGCGATCCTCGCGCAACAACTGGCGGTGATCGATGACCCTTCGGCCGCCGCCTCGCTGTCGCAGAGCCGCAGTGGCGGCGGCGCCCAGCCCGTGCCCGGCCTGCCGTTCGGCCGGGGCGGTGCCACCGGCTACCAGCCCGTGATCACGACCCTCCCTGAAGGCACAAATCTGTTCGCGATGGCCGTCGTCTCGGCCGACCGGCGGTACGTCCGGACGACCGTGACGCCCCTCTTCTCCGGCGTCGGCCAGGTGACGCAGTTCAACTTCTCCGGAGGCGGCGCCCGTGGCGGCGGTGCCGGTGGCGGCGGCATGGGTGGCGGCGGCATGGGCGGCGGTGGCATGGGTGGTGGTGGCATGGGTGGCGGAATGGGTGGCGGTGGGATGGGCGGTGGTGGCATGGGTGGCATGGGCGGTGGCGGAATGGGTGGCGGTGGCATGGGTGGCATGGGTGGCATGGGCGGCGGCGGCATGGGCGGTGGAATGTTCTAGGACCACGGATTCATGCCCAGTTTCGGAGTGATCCTCGCCGCGGCTGGCCAGAGCAGCCGCTTCAAGGACGCCAACTACAAGAAACCGTTCGCCCCGCTTGCCGGCCGCGCCGTGTGGCTCCACTCGGCCGAGAAGTTTCTCGAACGCGGCGACGTCAAGCAGGTGGTGATCGTCGTCGCCCCGGAGGATCGGGAGGCGTTCGTGGAAAAGTTCGGGGCGAACCTGGCGTTCATGGGCGTGACGCTCGCCGAGGGGGGTGCCCACCGGGCCGATTCCGTGCTCAACGGCCTCGCCAAGCTCGCCCCCGAGATCGACATGATCGCGATCCACGATGCCGCTCGGCCCTGTCTCGCGCCCGCGTGGATCGACAAGGTGTTCGAGGCCGGGGCCAGGACCGGCGCGGCGATCCTCGCGACGCCGGTCGTCAGCACGCTCAAGAAGGTCGGCCCAGATGGCACGATCACGGCCACCGTCGATCGCACCGGCCTCTGGGAGGCGCAGACGCCGCAGGTGTTCTCGCGGGCCGTGCTCGAGAAGGCCTACGCGTCGCGGCCGGACGGCCAGCCCACCGACGAAGCGCAACTTGTCGAGTCGATCGGCCAGAAAGTCACGGTCGTGCCCGGCTCGCCGATCAACCTGAAGATCACGTCGCGGGACGACCTCCGCCTCGCCGAGCAGGCGCTCAAGGCATTGCCCAAGCCGAACCTTGCCAACCCCGCCCATCCCTTCGCCGGAGATGATCTGTGGCGGTGATCACATGACGACGGACCTCCTCGCCGATTTCGAGGCCCGGGGCCTCGTCCACCAGTCCACCGACGCGGCCGCGCTCCGCGGCTGGCTGGCCACGCCTGGCCGCCGCGTCTACGCCGGCTTCGACCCGACGGCCGACAGCCTGCATGTCGGGCACCTCGTCGCGCTCATGCTCTTGCGCCGCGTCGCCGCGGCGGGGCACGAGCCGGTCGCGGTGCTCGGCGGCGCCACGGGGATGATCGGCGACCCGAGCGGCCGCAGCGAGGAGCGGAACCTGCTGTCGCCGGCCGAACTGGCCGCGAACGTGGCGGGCGTCGAGCGCCAGATTCGCGGGCTGCTCGAGGGCACCGGCCGGACCGTCCACGTCGTCAACAACGGCGACTGGATGCGGGGCGTCGGCTACCTCGAATTCCTCCGCGACGTGGGCAAGCACGTGCCGCTCGCACAGATGCTCGCCAAGGACTCCGTAAAGAGCCGGCTCGAACGCGACGGCGGCCTGTCGTACACCGAATTCAGCTACATGTTGCTGCAGGCCTGGGACTTCGTGCATCTCTCCGACGTGCTCGACTGCCGCGTGCAGATCGGCGGGAGCGACCAGTGGGGCAACATCACCGCCGGCATCGAACTCGGCCGCCGGCTGCGGAGCCGGGAACTGCACGGGATCACCTGCCCGCTGCTCACCAAGAGCGACGGCACGAAGATGGGAAAGACGGCCGCGGGCGCGATCTGGCTCGACCCGCGCCGCACGAGCCCCTACCGCTTCTACCAATACTGGATCAACCTCGACGACGACGACGCCGGCCGCTGCGTCGAACGGCTCACGGAACTCCCCCTCGCCGAGATCCGCGCGCTCGGCGAGATGCGGGCCGCGAACCCCGCGGCCCGCGACACGCAAAAGCGGCTGGCCGATGAGCTCACCCGGCTCGTGCACGGCGAGGCGGGGCTGGCCGCGGCCCGCCAGGCGACGGCGATCTTCTTCGGCGCCGAGATCGGCGGCCTCGACGATGCCATGCTCGCCGAGATCTTCGCCGACGTGCCGAACCGTGAGTTTCCCCGCGCGGCCCTCGACGGAGCGGGCCTGCCGCTCATCGACGCCTTCGAGGCCACGGGGCTCGCCGCGACGAAGTCGGCCGCCCGCCGCACGATCGAGCAGGGAGGCGCCTACGTCAACAACCGCCGGATTTCCGACGTGGCCCACAGGATCACGGCCACCGACCTCGGCGGCGGCTCGACGCTCGTCCTCCGGTCGGGCAGAAAGTCGTACGCCCTCGCCCGCTTCCCATCGTAGGACAGGCTTCAGCCTGTCACGTCATCCAGCTTCAGACGGTCACATCCAATGCCCACCCTGCACCGCCTCCTGCTCCTCGCCCTCCTGCTGCCCGGAGCGACGCCACGCATCGCCGCGCGTGCCGGTGAGCCCGCGTCGGTCGGCTCCGTGCTCGGCCTCGAGGACCGCCTCACGACCGGCCTCCGGGTGCGGCGGCCGGAAGACGCGGCGTTCATCAAGGAGGTGGCCCGGCTCGTCCGGAGCGGGGAACTGCCGGCCAAACTCGTGGACTCGACCTATCTGTGGGCGGTCAATCGGCAGCGGAAGTATCCGTTTCCGGTGTTCGAGCGGGCGCTGCGGATCCAGGCCGACCGCCTCGGCGTCGAACTCTAGATTTCCGGTCGCACGCTGGCCGGCGTGAATCGGCTCGTTCTGCCATCCGAACCGATCGCCGGGATTCAGGCGTACTGCGCCCTGATCGGATGCATGCTGATCCTGATCTCCACGGGGGAGAAGCCGAACCTGGGGATGGATCAGATGGTGTGGTACTGCCTCCGCGGCAGGCGGGGTTCGCTGCCGCGTCGTCGGTGACCCGCGAGCCACCCGGAACGGAAGCCCGAAACGGTTCTACGGAAGCCCGAAGCGCGAGCGAGGGAATACGCTTCGTCCCTCGCTTGCGCTTCGGGCTTCCGTGGAGCGGAGGGAGGCGATGGGGTGTGGGCACGCCCGAGCTAGGTTGGGCGAGTCGAGGCATGACAGGCTGAAGCCTGTCCTACGAGCCGGGAAACTCCCGTTGAGCTTCCTTGAAACCGCCATAGCCGTAGCTACGCGGGCGGCAGCAGGCTCTGGATCCGTGGATCGGCGAGCGACTCGGCGATGAAGCATGCCCCGCTGAATTCGTGCCGCCGGCTGTGGCCGCCCGGCACCGCCACGACCACCGCGCCCGCCGCCACCGCGGCGCGGCAGCCGTTCTCCGAGTCCTCGAACACGAGCATCTCCGCCGGCGCGACGCCCAGCCGCGCCGCGGCCAACTCGTAGATCTCCGGGTGCGGCTTGCCGTGCGTGATGTCGGCGCTCGTGAGGACGAAGCCAAACCGGTCGCGCAGCCCGACGCGTGCGAGCACGTCGTGGGCGAAGTCGGGGCCACTGCTCGTCGCCACGCCGCGCGGCAGGCCGCGGGCCGCGAGCGACTCGACGAGGGCGACCGCCCCCGGCATCGGCTCGAGCCGTGTGTCGAGCAGATCGACGAAGATCTCGCCCGTCTCCCGCGCGAGCGTCTCGATCGTGTCGGTGAGGCCATGCCAATCGATCATGATCTGGAGCGACACGCGCTGCGGCCGGCCCATCATCCGGTCGAGCAACTCGGGCTCGAACGTTCGCCCCCGGCGGCGCAGCAGTTCGCCGCCGACGTGCTGGTAGAGCTCCTCGGTGTTCACGAGGAGGCCGTCGAGGTCGAACGCGACGCCGCGGATCGCCGGCCGGGAGAAGACGTGTGTCATGGGAAGGGTGCGGCGGGGTCTCCGGGCACGAGGCGATAGACGGCGTAGGCACCGTTCGCATGCACCCGCACACCCGGCATCTCCGCCAGGCGTGGGCTGTCGAGCGGCACGATCGCATACTCCGCGCCGTACCGCTCCCGGACGCATTCCACCCGCTCCGGCCCGAGCGCCGCGGTGGTGCGTTCCATGTCGGCGATGTTCCCGTTCGCCGAGAAGCAGTCGATGATCCGCCGCCGCCACTCGACGAGCGAGGCGGCATCCTGCGGGCTGTTTTTCCAGGCCACGACCTCCGGCCGGGCGGTGCGCCAGGTGAAGCTCGCCGCACCGCGGGGCGTGAGGAACCTGGCCTCGGGTGACGTGTTGGACGTCACCCACGCGCAGATGTCGCGCCAGGCGACGGCATCCACCTTCGAATCGGCCCGCGCGGCAGCGGCCCGACCGGGGAGCGGCCAATGGGCGGACTGGGCCACGAGGTCGATCGCGAGAAGGACGACGAGCGTCGCCCGAATCGCGGCCGGCCGGCCGCCGAACGCCCGCCGACAGGCGCCGTCGTCCTCGAGCAGCGCCGTCGCGGAAACCGCGAGTGCCAACGGCACGGCCACGTCGGCGAGCCTGAACCAATAGAACCGGAGCAGTCCGATCGCCGCGTCGGGGGCCGCCGGCTCGAGCCACGACATCACCGCACCGGCGAGCGAGATCCCGAGTGCGGCGAGCGTGAACGTGGTCAGCCGCGCCCGCGCGGGCGTCGGGGCCAGGCTCCGCTGGCAAAGCCACCAGGCCAGCACGGCGAGCAGGTGGCGGGCGACCATCGCCTCGGGGAACGAGCGCAGGAGCAGGTGGTGGTGCAGACGCTCGACGACGTAGATCCTCGCCGCCGCGGCCCGCGTCGCCGCATCGGCCCCCGCCGAGAGCGCGAGGGCCGGGATGACCCCCGCGGCGGCGATCGCCAGCCCCGCCACGACGAGCGCGACGTGCGGCCGGGCGCATCCGCCCGCCGGCGCGAGCAGCCAGGCCGCCGCGAGGGCGACCATCGCCCAGCCGCCCACGATCGGATGCCAGGCGGTGGCGATGCCGCCCAGGAGCCAGGCCGAGCCACACCTGCCGCGCAGCCATTCGCCGACGCCACCGAGGACGAACGCCCATGCAAAGACCTTCGCCTCACAGCCTCCGATCACCCACTCGCCGGCCATCGTGGTGTGACGGAGCAAGAGCGAGAACACCGCGGCGGCCAGCAGCCTGCCCCACGCCGTGGCCACGACCGGCGCGGCCACATGGCAGAACCCGACGGCCAGGCCGATCCAACCGGCCCACCGCCCGATCCAGGCGGCCTGTTCGAGCGGGAGCGCCGCCGTGAGCGGACCGAACAGCAGGTAGAACACGCCGTGCGCGTCGGGCGTTTCGAGGAAGAAGTCTCCCGCGCCCCACGCCGGATTCGCGGCGTGCCGCGCCTTCGTGAGGTAGACCGCCTCGTTGACGTCGGGCACGGGCCACGCACCGACGGCCGCGAACAGGGCCGCGACGAGCGCCGCCTCGGCCGCGAACCGCGCCCACGTGCCGCGCCCGTCGGCCTGCGTTCCGCGCTCGCTTTCACCCTCCATCGCGCCCACCTATAACCTTCAACGGTCGCCCGCCGAGTTTCGGCCTCCGCGGCCCGCGCCGATTCCTGCAGGATACCACCCATGCCCCACACGCCCGCCCCCGCCTCGCGCGGAGCCGCCCTCCGCCGGCTCGCCACCGAGGGCACGTTCGCCATTCCCGGCGCTCCCATCGCACTGGCCGCGAAACTGATCGAACGCGAGGGCTTCGAGGCGATCTATCTCTCGGGGGCGGCCTTCTCGGCCGGCGTCCTCGGCGTGCCCGACATCGGCATCCTCACGCTCGATCAGCTCGTCGCCCAGACGCGGCTCCTCGCGGCCGCGGTCGAGATCCCGCTGGTCGTCGATGCCGACACCGGCTTCGGCGGGCCCGACGCCGTGGCCGACTGCGTCCGCCGGCTGGAGGAGGCGGGGGCCGCGGCGATCCAGCTCGAGGACCAGCAACGCGACAAGCGGTGCGGCCACCTGCCGGGAAAGCAGGTCGTCGCCATCGAGGAGATGACCGCCAAGATCGCGGCCGCGTGCGCGGCCCGACGTGATCCGGCCACGGTGATCATCGGCCGCAGCGACGCCCGTGGCGTCACGGATCTCGACGACTGCATCGCCCGGCTCGAGGCCTATCGCGACGCGGGCGCCGACTGGCTCTTCCCCGAGGCCCTCGCCACGCGGGAGGAGTTCGCCCGCATGGGCCGCGCGTTTTCCGGCACGCCGCTCGTGGCCAACATGACGGAGTTCGGCACGAGCCCGCTCCTCACGCTCGACGAGCTCTCGAGCCTGGGGTTCACCGCCGTGCTCTATCCGGTCACGCTCCTGCGGTTGGCCATGAAGGCGATCGAGGCGGGCCTCGGCCTGATCGCCGACGAGGGCTCGCAGGCCGGGCTGCTCGACCTGATGCAGACCCGCGAGGAGCTCTACGATCTCCTCGACTACGACCCAAAGCACCCCGAACGACATCTGCCCGCGACGAGCGGCTGACGCCCCGCTTCACGCGACGGCTCGGCATCCTGCCGCCCGTCGCTTGGGCGATCTCCGTCGCCTCGCGCTCACCCGGCCCTCCGGGCCTGGCACCTCGAGGAAGCCGTGGAGTACAAAACAGACGCATTCCGATGAGCACAGTTCCCCGCCCATCCTCCGACGACTATGCCCGCGGCCTGGCCGGGGTCGTGGCCGGCCGCACGGCGATCTGCTCGCTCGAAGGCGACCTTCGCTACCGCGGCTATGCGATCGAGCCGCTCGCCCGCGCCGGCGACTTCGAGGAGGTGGCCTACCTCCTGCTCCACGGGGGATTGCCCACGCCTACGGAGCGCGACGCCTTCGCCGCGCGGCTCGCCGCGGCGGCCCGGGCGCTCGATCCGACGGCCATCGACTGCCTCGCCCGGCTCGCGGCGGCCTGCCCGTCGGCATCGCCGATGGATGCCCTGCGCACGGGCGTGAGCGTCCTCGGGCAGATCGAACGCGACCAGGTTCCCGGGCCTCGCGACACGCTCCTCGCCCAGGCCGAACGGCTTCTCGGCCAGGTCCCCGCCCTGCTCGCCGCGTGGGTGGATCTCGCAGCCGGCCGCCCCGTCGGCCCGTGGCCGGATGGCTCCCTGGCGAAAGCCCTCCTCCAGCGGCTCACGGGCCGCGTGCCCCCGGCCGAGCAGGCGGCGATCTTCGGCACGACGCTCGTGCTCTATGCGGAGCACGAGTTCAACGCCTCGACGTTCACGGCCCGCACGATCGTTTCCACCGGTTCCGACATGCACTCCGGCGCGGTGGGCGCGATCGGGGCGCTCAAGGGGCCGCTCCACGGCGGCGCGAACGAGCAGGTGCTCGAGGTGCTCTCAGCGATCGGCTCGGCCGAGCGGGCGGAGGCGTGGCTGGCCGAGCAGTTCGCGGCGAAGCGGGTCGTGATGGGGTTCGGCCACCGCGTCTACAAGGACGGCGACGTGCGCGCGAAACTCCTCGGCCGCATGTGCCGCAACCTCGCCCGCGGCACCCCCTCCGAACCGCTCGAGGAGCTCGCCGACCGTGTCGAGTCGCTGATGCTCGATCGGAAGGGCCTGCGCCCCAACCTCGACTGGCCGGCAGCGCGGGTCTACCACCTGCTCGGCCTGCCGATCTCGGTGTTCACACCGATCTTCGTGGTGGCGCGGATGAGCGGCTGGACGGCGCACATGATCGAGCAGATCGGCGACAACCGCCTGATCCGTCCGCTCTCGCTCTACAGCGGCCCCACTGCCCGCGACTACGTGCCGATCGACCGGCGTTCGTAAGTTGGGCAACCGTCCCGGTTGCCAACGCGGCCTCAACTCCGGGCAAGCTTGCCCCACGAGGCGCCAGGGCCGGAGGCCCGGGTAATCACCAGCGGGCGGATGCCCGCCAAGGGAATTTCGGCACGATGCCGAGAATTCCCGTGAAGGAGAAGATTGTCCTACGCTACGGCGTGGTCGCCGCCTGGCCCACTGCGGCGGGCGTGAGCGCCGCGCTCGCCTGAGGTTCGGCCACCGCCTCGACCGTCGCCTGCACCGTGACGCTCGGCACGGCGCCCTCGCCGAGGTCGGTCGAGATCTTCAGCAGTCGCTCCACCTTGCCCGCCGCGTCCCCCGCCTGGAACGTGACCGGCAGCACATGCACCGTGGCCGGGGCGGCCTTCGTGGGGCAGGTGAGGCAGCCGTCGGAGCAGGTCACGCCCGTGACGGAGAAGGGCCGGTTCGCCCGCACGACGATGTTCTTGGTGATCGCGCGGCCCGGCTGCACGGAGCCGAGGGCGAGGAGCTGCGGGCTCACGGTCACCTCGGCCACCACGCGGCCCTCGACGTCCATCGGGATCTGCGTCGCCTTCGGATCGTTCGTGACGAGGATGAGCTGCCCCTTCACGTAGCCGGCCGGAGTCTCCGGCTTGAGCTTGAGGCTGAGATCGTAGATCGACTGGCTGCCGGTGTGGGTCGGCTTCGACAACTGGACTTCGAAGTTGGCGTTCACGCTCCGCACGTCCTTGATCTCCCACGGCGTCGAGCCGACGTGCGTGACCCGGACGCTGCGTGCGGCGCCCTTGCCGAGATCGACGTTGCCGAGATCGACGAAAGGCGGATCGAAGGTCACGTCGCCGCGGATGTTGCCCGCCACGCGGAGTTGCACCTCCGCGAAGAACGGCTTGTCGAACGTCACCGTCAGCGTGGCGCCGTGCTGGCCGAGGAACGTGCGCGTGTTGAACTTCGCGATGACATCGCTCGTCTCGTGCGTCTTGAGATCCCGCTTCGTCACCTCGGGCGACGTGCAACCGCAGCTCGTGCGCACACCCGCGACGTGCAGGTCTTCCTTGTAGAGATTGCGGAACGTGAAGCGGAACTCGGTCTTCGAGCCCTTCGCCACCGTGCCGAAGTTGTGACTCGTCACGGAGAACATCTTCTGCGCCCATTCGCTCGCGCGGGCGGTGTCCGCGGCGAAGGCGAGGGCGACGGCGACCAGGACGAGACGGGCCAGAGGCCTGGCCGAACGGGGGGCGACCATGAGCGCGGTTCCACGGGGCGATGGAGCGGCCTGGCTGGACACGGGGAACGACATGACGAAGCGTACGAAGGCCATGGAAGGGGCGTCAAATCGGGGGATGAGAAGGGGGCCGCCGGCACCCGGCGGGGCATCGAAAGTATCCCCGCGCCGCCAGCTGTCGGCCGCCCCGGAATGTGCCTTCGGCCCTAAAAATTCAGGCCCGGACACGCCACGACCGATACACCCCGTGAAGTTTCCTACAATGGCAAAGTCAACCGGACACGTCCTGCTCGCGGCCATCATGGCCGGGGCCGGGTCCGTGACGACCGAACGATCGTGACATTCACCTACGGGGGCGTACCGGTTTCGACCGGATGGCAAGAGGTTCAGATTGCGTGCCGTGGTTGGTCGGCTGGCCACGTTAAAAGTCGACCAAGCTTCAATTGCCGAAGCTCGTTTCTCTCTGGCTGCTTAACTAAGCAACCCCGAGCGATGGCCCCAGTCGGAAGGGCCTCCCAATCGGTCGCCAAATCCGACTCGCCCCGGTTCACCGCCTGGTACGGCCGGGGCTAAAAACGTTCCGGGCTGGTTCGCGACGCACCCTGCCGGCCGGGGACGCGCGAGCGAGACCCAAATCGACCGGATACGCACGTAGACGTTTGCGCTGAAACATCACGGGACGCGGGTTCGACTCCCGCCGCCTCCACTCCCTCGACGACCGCCGGGCCGCGACTGGCCCGGCGGTCGCGTTTTATGAGACTTCGCCGGCATCAGAAACTCGTCGCGGTCGTCGCGGTGATCGCCTGCGCCGTCCTCCGCGCCGCGCCGGCGGTGGCCGATGTCGAGGGTATCGACAACGGCACCGTCCAGATCGGCGTCGATCGCGAGAAGGGGGCGGCGATCACGTGGCTCTCGTGGCGCGGCTCCCCGCGCAACGCCGTGAACATCGCCGACCCCGGCCGCCTCATCCAGCAGTCCTATTACGCGGGCAAGTCGCTCGACCGGAAACGCGACGGGCAGCACGAGGCCTGGAGTCCGTGGACGTGGAATCCGATCCAGGGGGGCGGCGTCGGCAGCTGGGCGCGGGTCACGAAGCTCGAGAAGATGGCCAGCCGCATCGTGAGCGAGACCATCCCCAAGCTCTGGGACATGCCCGGTGAAGAGGCCGCCGCCGTGATGAGGCAGTGGACCAGCTTCGAGCCCGGGATGTCGAACGTGGTGGTCGTGCGGTGCGAGTTCGAGTCGCGGCGCACGGAGGACGACCGCTGGGGCCCTGCGGTGCCCCGCCACCAGGAACTTCCGGCCTGCTACTTCACGCGGTCGTTCTCGAACATCAGGAGCTACATCGGCGACGGCGCGTGGCGTGATGAATCGCAGGCACCCGGGCCGCCCTGGGGCCGGGCCGCCCCGCCCCGCAAGGCGATGGCCTGCTTCAACGCGGCGGGCCAAGGCATCGCGATCTTCAGTCCCACCTCCACGGGCTCGTGGAACTTCGGCCCGCACGGCCAGGGCGACTCGACCGATCCCACGGCGGAGCCCTGCGTGCACGTCGCCCCGATCGAGACGGTCGCCCTCGGCCCCCACGCCGTGCTCCGCTACCGCTACTGGCTCGTCGTCGGCGATGCGACGGCCATCGGCAGGCGGCTCGATGTGCTCTGGAAGAGGTTCTCGACCGAAAGGCTCTCCCTGAAAGGTGACGACGCACGATGACCAAGCCCGATTCCACCCGGCCGGCCGATGTCGCCTTCCGCTCCGGCCACGTTCCCTTCGCCTCGCTCGGCCTCTCCGTCGAGGTGCTCAAGGCGGTCGAAAAGCTCGGCTTCGAGGAGACCTCGCCGATCCAATCGAGCGCCATCCCGCTCATGCTGGGCGGGCACGACGTCGTGGGACAATCGGAAACGGGATCGGGGAAGACGGCGGCGTTCTGCATCCCCGTGATCGAACGGATCGATCCGACGTTGGGCCGCACGCAGGCGTTGATCCTCGTGCCCACCCGCGAACTCGCCACCCAGGTGGCCGACGAGGTCCACAAGCTCGCCGCGTTCAGGAAGGGCGTGCGCAGCGTCCCGATTTACGGCGGGGCGTCGTACGAGCGGCAGTTCGCCGAACTCTCCCGCGGCGCGCACATCGTGGTCGGCACGCCGGGCCGGCTCACCGATCACCTCGCCCGCCAGACGCTCGACCTGTCGCACGTCCGCATGCTCGTGCTCGACGAGGCCGACCGCATGCTCGACATGGGATTTCGCGAGGACATCGAGAAGCTCCTCGCCGCGGCGCCGGCGGAGCGGCAGACGGTGTTTTTCTCGGCCACGATCTCGCCGCCGATCCAGGCACTCGTGCGGGCCCACTCCCGCGACGCCCGCACGGTGAAGATCGCCCAGAAAGTCGTGAGCGGCCCGCCGCTCGTCGAGCAGGTGTATTACGAGGTGCGGCACCACGCGAAGTTCGACGCCCTCGCCCGCCTCATCGACTTCCACGACGTGAAGAGCGGCGTGATCTTCTGCAACACGCAGCACATGGTCGAGGAACTCGCCGACGCCCTCGTCGCCCGCGGCTGCTCCGCCGACCGGCTGCACGGCGGAATGGCCCAGGCCCAGCGGACCCGGGTCATGAACGCCTTCAAGAAGGCGGCCTTCTCGTTTCTCGTGGCGACCGACGTGGCGGCCCGCGGCATCGACGTCAACGACCTGGAACTCGTGGTGAACTACGACCTCCCCTACGACGCCGAGGACTACGTGCACCGCATCGGCCGCACCGGCCGGGCGGGCCGCAAGGGCCGCGCCATCACGCTCGTGTCGGGGGCGGGCATCTATAAATTGCAGTCGATCGAGCGGTTCACGAAGTCGAAGATCCGCCGCGAGCAGGTGCCCTCGGCCGAGGCGGTGGAAAGCCGGCGGTCGGATGCGCTCTTCGAGAAGCTGCGCGGCACGCTCGAGGAGGGCGAGTTTGCGCAGCGCACCCCGCTCGTCGAACGGCTCCTCGAACAGGGCTACACGCCCACCGAGGTGGCCGCCGCCATCCTCCACCACTTTGCCCCGCCACCACCGCCCGCACCGCCGCCCCCGCCCCGCCGGCCGGCCGATGATCGGCCGCGCGGGCGGCCGCGCTCACACCATGCTCCAGCCCGGCCGCGGCGCGGATTCAAGAAGCGGTGACGCCTTTCCGGCAGCGGCGATTCGCTGCCGCTCGGCGGCGACGGCCGCGCCCGAGTGATGCTCGAGGGCGAGGTCGAACGTGATGCCCGCGTGCGGCGCGA
>JBBAVM010000009.1:0-40146 GCA_040397685.1 Pirellulales bacterium | reverse complement strand
GCCCGCACCGAGAGACCGCCGAGCGTCTCCGCCACCGGGCCGTCGATCCGCACCGTCTTCGTCGCCATGGGAATCACACTCCTTTCATCGACCAGCCGCCGAGCCGCCGCCGGCGGGCAGGCTACAACCCGGCCGCCGCGTCCGACCAGCGTCTGCTAGGATTTCCCTTCCCCGGAGCCCCGCCATGCCCCCCGCGCCGATCGCCGTCGTCCTCGCCGCTGGCAAGGGCACGCGCATGGGCAGCGACCTGCCGAAGGTGCTCCACGAGGCCGCCGGCAAGCCGCTCGTGACGTGGGTGCTCGAAGCCCTGGCCGCCGCCGGGATCCACGACCGGATCGTCGTCGTCGGCTACGGCGCCGAACGCGTGGAGCGGGCGCTCGCCGACATGCCGGGCGTGACCTTCGCCCTGCAGCGGGAGCAACGCGGCACGGGCGACGCCGTGGCCGCCGCCGCCGCGGCGATCCGCTCCCGGATCGACGTGGATCCGTCCGGCAGCCGCCGGCCCGTGGTGATCGTCTGTGGCGATTCGCCGATGCTGCGGCCGGAGAGCGTGGCCGGGCTGCTCGACGCATGGGCCGTCCGCGAAGCCTCGTGCCTGCTCGGCACCGCCGTCACCGCCGACCCGACCGGGCTCGGCCGCATCGTCCGCGACCCGGCGGGGCGATTCCTGCGGATCGTCGAACAGAAGGACGCGTCGGACGCGGAGCGGGCGATTCGCGAGGTCAACATGAGCACCTACGTGTTCGAGGCCGGCGATCTGCTTCGCGCCCTTGCCGGGCTCCGGCCCGACAATGCCGCCGGCGAGTACTACATCACCGACTGCCCGGGCATGCTGCTCCGCGAGGGACGGACCGTCGATGCGGTCGCCTGCCTCGACGCGAGCGAGACGCTCTCGGTCAATACCTCGGAACAACTCGCGGCCGTGGCCGTGGCCTTGAAGAACCGCTCCCGGAAAGACACATTCCCGTCATGAACGACCTCAAGATCTTCGCCGGCCCGGCCAACCAGCCGCTCGCCCAGGACATCTGCCGCTACCTGAACCTGCCGATGGGCAAACTCTCGCTCGGGCGGTTTCCCGACGGCGAGATCTCCTGCAAGATCGACGAGGACGTCCGCGGCCGCGACGTGTTCATCGTCCAGCCCACCTCGCCGCCGGTCAACGAGCACATCATGGAACTGCTCGTGATGATCGACAGCTTCAAGCGGGCGAGCGCCTACCGGCTGACGGCGGTGATTCCCTACTTCGGCTACGCGCGTCAGGACCGCAAGGACGCCGGCCGGGTCCCGATCACGGCGAAGCTCGTGGCGAACCTCATCACCCGGGCCGGCGCCGACCGTGTGCTCGCGATGGACCTCCACGCCGCCCAGATCCAGGGCTTCTTCGACGTGCCCGTGGACCACCTCTACGCGGCCCCGGTGCTCAACAACCACTTCCAGTCGCTCGACCTGAAGTCGGACGAGATCGTGGTGGTGAGTGCCGACGTCGGCGGCATCAAGCGGGCGGTGGGGCACGCCAACCGCTTCGGTGCGCCTTTGGCCATCATCGACAAGCGGCGGATCTCCGCCGAGACCACGAAGAGCGCCAACGTCATCGGCGCGAGCGTCGAGGGCAAGGTGGCCCTCATGTTCGACGACATGATCAGCACGGCCGGATCGATCTGCTCCGCGGCCGAGGTGATCCACGCGCATGGCGCCAAGGCGATCTACGCCGCCGCCACCCACGGCCTGCTCGTCGGCCCGGCGATCGAGCGGCTCCGATCGGCCCCCTTCGCCGGCATCATCATCACCGACTCGATCCCGCTCACGTCGGGCAAGATGCTGCCGAACATCACCGTCCTCTCCGTGGCCAGCCTCCTCGGCCAGGCCATCAAGCGGATCCACCGCAACGAGTCGGTGTCGATGATGTTCCAGTAGGCGCTGCGGCTCGGGGTTGCCCCTACCGTTGAGCCGGCTTTACCCGGGCACCGATTCGCCGCAGGCGGATTGGTCGGGCGAAGTGAACGTCCGGCGAGACGGTCCGGGGCAACCCCTCGCCTTCCTCTGCACCACCAAGAAGGGAGGCAACGGGGGAGTCGGCGAACGCTCGACGAGCTTGGGCCGCCGCGGCCCGGCGAGGAGACTTTTGCCGCTCCCCCGCAGCCGGGTTGGGCGCGTTGAGGCATGACAGGCTGAAGCCTGTCCTACGCTGGTCCTCCGCCGGGTTTCCCGGCCGGGCGGCGGCTCGGCTTGCGAAACGGGCCGGCCGTGGCAGAATACCGGGCTCGAATCAAGGAGTTTCCATGAGCGACAGTCTCGAAGTCATCGCCCGCAAGGCAAACGGCTCGCGTGAGAGCCGTCGGCTCCGCCGCGAGGGCCTCGTGCCCGCGATCCTCTATGGCCACGGCGAGAAGTGCGTCGAGTTGGCCGCGAAGCGCGAGGCCGTCCAGGCGGTGATCCGCCACGGCAGCCGGATCGTGGACCTCAAGGGCGCCGTGAAGGAAAGCGCGCTCGTCCGCGAGCTGCAGTGGGATACGTACGGCATCGAGCCGATCCATATCGACCTGCTCCGAGTGAGCAAGTCGGACCGCATCAAGGTCAAGGTTCCGATCGATCTCAAGGGCGAGGCCCCGGGCCACCGGGCGGGCGGCATCGTCACGCTGCTCGTCCACGAGATCGAGATCGAGTGCACGCCCGACACGATCCCCGAGAAGATCCACGCCCAGATCGGCGGTCTCGAACTGGGCGGGACGATCAAGGCCCACGACCTCGAGCTCCCCAAGGGGGCCAAGGTGGTGCACGAGGGCGACGAGACGATCGTGAGCTGCACGCTCCCGGGCAAGAAGGCCGAGGAGGCCGCCGCGGGTGCCGGGGCCGCCGAACCCGAATTGATCGGTCGCAAGCCGGCCGGGGAAGGAGAGGGAGAAGCGACCGAGGGCTGATGGCCGCCTGAGTGCGGACCTGCCGGCTCCGGTCCCGGACGTACACGTGAGACTCATCGCGGGGCTTGGCAACCCGGGTCGGGCCTACGAGGGCACGCGACACAACGTCGGCTTCGAGACGCTGGAGATTCTCGCCCGACGGTGTGGCTCTCCCGTCCGTCGGGCCCGGTTCCAGGGCGAGACCGCCCAGGTCACGATCCGCGGCCAGTCGGTGCTGCTGCTGTGGCCCCTCACGTGGATGAACCTGAGCGGTGCGAGCGTCCTCGCGGCCCGTGACTTCTACAAGATCGATCATGACGACATCCTGGTCCTGTGCGACGACTTTCAACTCCCGCTCGACACGATCCGTCTCCGCGCGTCCGGGTCGGGCGGAGGACAGAACGGCCTGGCCGACGTCGTCGCCCGACTCGGCACCACGGGCGTACCCCGGCTGCGGATCGGCATCGGGCCGGTCGCGACCGGCTGGAAGACGGCCGATTTCGTCCTCGGCAGGTTCCCGCAGGAAGAACGAGAGACCGTAAATCGCATGCTGCAACGCGCTGCCGACGCCGCCGAGGAATGGACAGCCCTCGGCATCGAGGCGGCAATGAACCGCTACAACTGACTTCCCCACCCACCACCCCCCTGACCACGACCGTACCCCGATAAGGAGCACCGACGAGATGCCCGCGAAGCAGACGAACACGTACGAGGGAATGTTCATCCTCGATCCCACCAAGTACGCCCGCGATCCGCTGGCCACGAGCCAGCAGATCGGCGACATGATCATGCAAAACGGCGGCACGGTCCTGGCGTCGCGCCTGTGGGACGAGCGCAAGCTCGCCTACCCGATCAACGGCCACAAGAAGGGCGTGTATTGGCTCGCCTACTTCTCCATGCCCGGCGACGGCATCACGCCGCTCGAACGGCAGTGCGAAATCAACGACGACATCATCCGCAAGCTCATCCTCAAGGTCGATCCGCGGATCGCCGAGGCTCTCGTCCAGCACGCCCTCGCCGGCGAGGCCGCGACACGGCGCACGCCGGCCGCGGCCGCTCCGACGGGCACGGCGGCCACGGAGTGATGTTGATGGCTCGGCTGCTTGCAGCTTCCGCTGGCAATCGGTATGCTGCTCGCAGTTGTACAGAAGTTCAGTTCCCTCGGCAAGGAGGATGATCCCATGGCGAGCTTCAACAAGGTGATCCTGCTCGGCAACGTCACGCGTGACCCCGAGCTGCGCTATATCTCCAACGGCACGGCCGTGACCGACATCGGCCTGGCCGTGAACGACCGCCGCAAGAACGCCAGCGGCGAATGGGTGGAGGAGACGACGTTCGTGGACGTGACCCTGTGGGGCCGCACCGCGGAAGTGGCCGGCGAATACGTGACCAAGGGTTCGCCGCTCATGATCGAGGGCCGCCTCAAGCTCGACACGTGGGAAAAGGACGGCAAGAAGAACTCCAAGCTTCGGGTCGTCGGCGAACGGATGCAGTTGCTGGGGTCGCGCGGCGGCAGCGGCGGGGGCGACGCCCCCCGCGGACGGGCTCGGCCCGCTGGCCGCCCGGGCGCCCAAGCCCCGGAGGAATTCGACGCCGGTGGCAGCTATGATGATGGTCCGACCAGCGGTGAGCCGTCCGCCTCGATGGGCTCCGACGACGACATCCCGTTCTGATCCCTCCATCCCGACTCGTTCAACCCACACGCTTTTTTTACGTCTTCAGGAGCACCTCATGCCCACCCAGGAACAGCCCTCCGTGGCCGCCAACCCGTCCGCCCGCCTGCCGAAAGGCAAGCGTGGCGGCATCGAGCTCCTGCTCATCCACAACGTCGAGCACCTCGGCAAGCAGGGTGAAGTGGTGGAAGTGAAGCGGGGCTACGCCGCCAACTACCTGCTGCCGCAGGGCCTGGCCACGGTCGCCACCGAGCACCACAAGCGCATGGTGGAAAAGCATCGGGCCAAGCTCGAGGAGATCGCCAAGGAGCGGCTCGCGGGTCTGCGGTCACTGCTCGCCGAACTCGCCCGCACGAGCGTCACGATCGAGGCGAATGCCAACGACGAGGGGCATCTTTACGGCTCCGTCGGAGCCGCCGAGATCTCGCGGTCGCTCAAGCAGCAAGACCTCATGGTGTCTCCGGACCAGATCATCCTTCAAGGTCCCCTCAAAGAGGTCGGGCTGTACACCGTGAAGGTCCGGCTCGCCGCAGAGGTCGAGGGCGACCTCAAGGTGTGGGTGGTGCCCGCCAGCGGAGACGCCGGCGGCAAGTAAGCGGTCGATCCGAAGCAGGGAGGCACGGCCATGGCGTCTCGGGAAGCCGGTACGCGGGATATGGCGCGACGTGGGCAGCGTCGTGCGCGGCCCGAAGATGCTCCAGCGGCGGTGTCGCCTGAACTCCGCGACCGCCCGGCCAACGTGGATGCCGAACGGGCCGTGCTCGGCAGCATCCTCCTCAAGCCCGACGTGTGCGACGACGTGGCGCTGATCGTCCGGCCCGAGGATTTCCACGACGAAGCGCACGAGATCCTGTTCCGCCACCTGCTCGACCTGCACGACGGCGGCAAACGCGTCGATGCGACGATCGTCCTCGAACGGCTGCGCTCGAAGGGAGACCTGGAGCGGGTGGGCGGGGCGGCCGCCATCGCCGACATGCTGGCCGCGGTCCCGCACGCGGCGCACGCCACGCACTACGCCCAGATCATCCGCGACAAGTCGATGCTGCGTTCGCTCATCGACGCCAGCACCGATATTTTGCGCGACGCCTACGACTCGCCCGACGAGCCCCGCGAACTGCTCGCCAGGGCGGAGTCGAAGATCTTCGAGATCCTCGAGCACCGCAGTTCGGCCGAGGCGAAGCCGATCGACGCCGTGCTCGAGGACGTGATGGTGCGGATGGACGCCCGGATGAAGCACGAGCACGCCCTCGGCGGGGTCGAGACGGGCTTCACCGACCTCGACACGCTGTGCGGCGGCCTCCACAACTCCGAACTCATCATCCTGGCCGCCCGGCCCAGTATGGGAAAGACCGCCTTCGCGATGAACATCGCCGAGCACGTGGCGATCGCGGCCCGCCAACCGGTGCTCTTCGTCAGCCTCGAGATGGCGTGCCTCGAACTCGCCGACCGGCTCCTCTGCTCGTCCGCGCAGGTCAACGGCCATCGCCTCCGCAACGGCACGATCTCCCAGGAGGACCGCCGGCGGCTCGTCCAAAAGTCGGCCGAGATCAGCTCCGCCCCGCTGTTCATCGACGACACCCCCGGCCGGACGCTCACCGAGATCGCGGCCGTGGCCCGAAGGCTCAAGCGCCGCCAGGGGCTCGCGCTCGTCGTGATCGACTACCTGCAGCTCATCGAGCCCGACAACCCGCGCGATCCACGGCAGGAGCAGGTGGCGCGGATCGCGCGGCGACTGAAGATGATGTCGCGCGAACTCGACATCCCCGTGCTCTGCCTCGCCCAGCTCAACCGGCAGGCGGAGGTGTCGCGGGATAACAAACCGCGGCTCAACCATCTCCGCGAGTCGGGCGCCATCGAGCAGGACGCCGACGTCGTCATGTTCGTGCACCGCGAGGAGTACTACCAGACGACCGACGAGGACAAGGAGCGGGTGAAGGGGCAGGCCGAGATCATCATCGCCAAGCAGCGCAACGGCCCCATCGGCGACGTAAAACTCCTGTGGCAGCACGACTTCACGCGATTCGTGAACCTCGAGCACCGGCCCTACGACGAGTTCGAGCAGTTCAGCAGTTTCTGAAGCGACTTCCCGCCAAGGCGGTTCACCGGCTCGGAGGGCGGCAAAAGTCTCGTCGCGTGGGCCGCGGCGGCCCAAGGCTCCTCGAGCGTTCGCCGACCCTCCTCACCTCCCGTTTTGCCAGGAAAGACCTCAGCTTCGGCGGCGATCCGTGCCGGGGCGGACGTCGAGGTCGAGGCCGTCGGACTCGCCGCGGTCGAGCCGCTCCCAGGCGATCGCGCCCATGGCGGCGTTGTCGGTGCACAGTTCGCGGGGCGGAATCACGACCGCGACGCCGCGCTCGCGACCGAGCCGTTCGAGCGACTCTCGCAGCAGCGTGTTGGACGTGACGCCCCCGCCGACGAGCAGCGTGCGGCAGCCCGTGCGTTCGAGGGCGAGTTCGACCTTCGCGAGGATCGCATCGACGGCCGCCTGCTGGAACGACGCGGCCAGGTCGGCCAGCCGGCCGCCCGTCGGCGGCGGCGTGTCGGCCGGCGCCCCCGGCGGCCGCACGAGATAGCGGAGAGCGGTCTTCAGCCCGCTGAAGCTGAGGTCGAGCCGGTCGTGATCGTTCGCGAGCGGCCGGGGCAGCCGGTGGGCCCGCGGGTTGCCGCCCGCGGCGGCGCGCTCGATCCGCGGGCCGCCCGGGTAGCCCAACCCCAGGAGGGCGGCCGCCTTGTCGAACGCCTCCCCGGCGGCGTCGTCGATCGTGCCTCCGATCCGTTCGATGTCGAGCGGCGACCGGACGAGAAACAGCGACGTATGACCGCCGCTGGCGACGAGCCCCACGCAGGGATCGCCCACGGCCTCGGGCCGTGCGAGACGGCAGGCGTAGAGGTGGGCCGCGATGTGGTCGTAGCCGACGAGCGGGATCCCGAGGACCGCGGCAATGCCCTTGGCCGCCGCGAGCCCGACGAGCAGCGACCCGACGAGCCCTGGCCGGACGGCGACGGCCACCGCCTCCAGATCGCGTCGCGCGACTCCGGCCCGCGTCATGGCCTCGTCGATCACCGGGATGATCCGCTCGACATGGGCCCGCGACGCGACCTCCGGCACGACGCCCCGCCAGCGGGCGTGCAACACGTCCTGGCTGGCGACGATGCTCGACAGCACCTGCCGGCCGCGCGAGATCACCGCCGCGGCGGTCTCGTCACACGTCGTCTCGATCGCGAGCAGCGGCATGCGGGCAGGCTAATTCTAGGCAAATGGCATGTGCCGGCGGCCGGGAGGGCCGCCGCCGCAAGCGCGGGCGACCTTGGCTCGCCTCGCCTGCGGCAAGCCCGCCGGGGCCATGGATGGCCCGCCGGGCGCTCTCCTTAGAAGTCATACCAGATGCCGAAGCCGTAGCGGTTCTGGTTGTAGAACACGAACTCATACTGCGGATCGGAGCCGTAGAGGTATTCGAACCCCAGCCGCAGCAGTTTCTCGCTCCGGCGGCCCCTCCACGCCCAGCCGGTCTGCACGCAGATATTGCCGCCCCAGTCGAGTTCCTGCCGGCTCATCCCGTTGACGGCGAGAAACGGTGCGCCGAGTGCGCCGGTGGGCCGGGCCTGGATGAGTTCGGTGCCGAACTGAAACTCCCACGGCTCGGAGCCGCCGGCGTTGTAGAACGCCCACCCGACCTCGCCATAGAGCCGCATCCAGTCGAGCGGATACCACGAGTTGCCCCACACGATGCAGTCGCGAACGTAGTTCACCCGGGGAAACGAGGGATACCGCAGCATCGCCTCATCGCCGAGGTGGGCGCTGTTGTGGTAGTAGGCGAGCTTCGTCTGCCAGCGGCCCACGCCGTAGACGAGCGGTACGCCGAAGCGATAGTCGGCGGACCGCAGGTCGCGGTCATCATTCGGATCGAGCCGCACGAACGCCGCACCCTCGATCTGCACCTCGAAGCCCTGCGGATGGACGACGGGGTCAGAGCCGTAGCGCAGGATCGATGCCCGGCCGCCGAGTGTCGTGTCCCAGAGCGTGCCCTCGCGCTGGCTCGGCACGAACACGTCGGGATTCGTCGCCTGGTACATGACGCTTCCGATCCGCGGCTCCTTGGGCCCCGCGAGATAGCTGGTGTAAATGAGGTTGTTCGGCAGCAATTGCCAGAACCAGGGCTGCGGCGCCCAGAGGTCGGTGAACTCCTCGGGAAAGCCCGCATTCGGGACGAGGCAGTCGTCGGTGCACGAGGGCATCTCCTCGTAGGGAACGTCGAGCACGACCGGCCCCCGGGGCGTCGTGGGGGGCAGGCCGTGCACCTGCGGAGTCGCGAGTGGATCGCCGGGCACCACGCCCCCAGGAATCGGCAACGACTCGGCCGGCACGGCGTTTTGGGCCGCCAGTGGGCACGCCACGGCGAGGACGCCGAGGAGGGCGAAGGCGGGGAGCGCGAGACGGTTGCACGACATCATTGCTGGTGCGAAACTTTCGGCGACACTGTAGGGGACACGCGGACCGCCGCCACAGGCAGATTCGGCATTCCCGCTCGACTCGACGCAGGCCGCCCGCCCGACGAGGCGCACCCACCGCCCCTTGCGGAAAGTGGGGCGAGCCCCCAAAACCTCATCCATCCCCCGCCTCCCCCGCTCCACCACATTCCGCCCATGCCGTCGTCGCAGCCTCCTGCCGAGAATCCCACGGTCGCGTCGGCCACACACGACGACGCGCTTGCGATCGCGTTGGGGCGGATTCCGAGCGGACTGTTCGTCGTCACATGGCGGGAAGAAGACCGCGACCGCGGCATGCTGGCGAGCTGGGTGATGCAGGCAGGTTTCGCGCCGCCGATGGTCACCGTGGCGGTGGCACCGGCCCGCGCCCTCTGCGCCGCGATCGAGGCCGGCAGCGCGTTCGTCGTCAACGTGCTGGCCGAGAACCAACGGCCCCTCCTCGCCCGGTTCGGCAAGCCTGCGGGCCCCGATGACGACCCGTTCGCGGGGCTGGCCGTGGGCCGAGCCCCGTGCGGGGCGCCGACGATCGCCGAGACGGCGGCGTGGCTCGAGTGCCACGCGGTTTCGCGGATGACCGGCACCTCCGAAACGCCGGGGGACCATATCGTCGTCCTCGCGGGCGTCACGGCCGCCGGTTCGGGGCCGGATGCCCAGCCACTGGTGCACCTGCGGAAAAATGGTCTACGCTACTGACCCGCTTTCTTAACGATCCTTAGAAAAAACCCGTCGTCGGAGTCGAAGGCATGAACGTGATCCACGCCGCGAGGTTCCGGGCCTTCTGGCTCACGGCCGGCGTCCTGCTGGCGGTCGCCGGTTGCGCGAAGCCGGTGGAGAAGGCTTCTGCCGTCCCAGCGGCGGGGGCCACCGGCGGCGCGGGTTCCAAACGGTTCGTGTTCATCACCAACGGCGACGATCCCTTCTGGGACGCGTGCAATGCGGGGCTCGTCGAGGGCGCGAAGCGGTCGGATCTGGCGAAAAAGGGCCTGCGGGCCGTGATGGAAAAAGGCAACGGCACCGCCCAGGGCCAGATCGAGAAACTCCGTCAACTCGCCAGCCAGGCCGACGTCGCGGGCGTCGCGATCTCCGTCATCCAGGCGGAAAACGCCGCGATCGTCGAGGAGATGAAAAACCTGGCCGCGAAGGGGGTGAAGGTGATCACGGTCGATGGCGACGTGAACCGCGGGATGTTTCGCGACGCCCGTCCCTACTACATCGGCACCGACAACATCGTGGGTGGCCGAGTCCTCGGTGCGGCCGCGAAGGCAATCCTCGCCGCCCGCGGCAAGACGGCGGGCAGTTACGTGCAGTTCGCCGGCTTCACCGACAACGACAACGCGCGGGCCCGGATGAACGGCTTCAAGGAGGCGGTCGGCGAGGCGTTCAAGGAGGCCGACCGGATGAGCGACGAGATGGACCTCGCGCGAGCCCGCGACAACGTCCGCACGGCGCTCGTGAACCATCCCGACCTGGTGGCGCTCGTCGGCATCTGGGCCTACAACGCCCCGGCGATCGCCGAGGTGGTCGAGGAGCGGAAGGCCCGCGACCGGATCACGACGGTCACGTTCGACGCCCAGGCCGTGGCGATCGAACGGATGGCCGCCGGCCAGATCGACGCCATGGTCGTGCAGAATCCGTTCGAGATGGGGATCCAGACGGTCCGGCTCCTGCTCGCGATGCACTCCGGCGACGAGGCGGCGGTCAGGGAGATGTTCCCCCGGGCGGACGAGCCCGACGGCGACATCTACACGACCGGCCTGCGGCTGATCGTGCCCGACAGCGACCCGCTCGTGAAGCCGACCGACGTCGAGGGGAGCAAGGGCTCCACGGAGTACATGCCGCTGTCGGCATTCCGCGCCTGGCTGGCGAAGTACGGCCTGTCGAGTTCCTGACACGGCCCCCCGTCATCCTCCGGAATCCTCGCGCATGGCCGCTTTCCTCCCGCCGTCCGCCGGCGGCTTTCTTCTGCGTCGCAGCGAATGGGCCCTGCTCGCGGCCATCGTCGCCGCCGTGGCGCTCACCGCGGTCGTCGATGCCAACCATTCCTATTGGTTCCAGCCGCTCGCCAGCCTCCGCGACATCGCCCGGAGCACGGCGATGCTCGGCATCTTCGCCTTGGGTGCCGCGGTCGTGATCATCGCCGGCGGTATCGACCTCTCCGCCGGCTCCATGATCGCGCTGTCCACCACGGTCTGCGGTTCGACGATGCTCGCGCTGGCCCCGGCCGAGATGGTGGGCTTCAAGCCGGTCGGCGGGGCCGTCGTGGCGGCCGGCTGCCTGGCGAGCCTGCTGGCCGGGTTCCTCGTGGGCACGCTCCACACCTGGCTGATCACGGCCGTGCGGCTTCCGCCGTTCATCGCCACCCTGGCCACGCTCGTGGGGCTTCGCAGCCTGGCCCGGGCCCTGGCGACGAGCACCACCGCCGCCCTGCTCCCGACGAAGAACAGCCAGATCAACGTCTATGACCCGATGTTCAAGGTCGTCCGCGACAACGTCTGGATCCCGGTCGCCGTCTTCGGCGCGCTGGCGTTCATCACCTGGCTGCTGCTCACACGCACCGTCCTCGGTCGCCACATCCACGCGCTCGGCGGCAACGAGCAGGCGGCCCGGCTCGCGGGCATCCGCACCGACAACGTGAAGTGGTTCGCCTACTGCTACGCCGCCATGACGGCCGCCCTCGCGGGCCTCTTCTACGTCGCCAACGAGTCGGTGGCGGCCCCCGCCAACCAGGCCCGCGGCCACGAGCTCAACGCGATCGCCGCGGCGGTCGTCGGCGGCTGTTCGCTGTCCGGGGGCGTGGGCACCGTGCCCGGCACCGTGCTCGGGACGATCTTCCTCCGCGTGGTGATCGACGCGGTTTCCAAGGTGATCAAGACGGAGTCCGAGATCTACGAAGGGCTGATCGTGGGCGTGGTCGTGGTGCTCGCCGTCACGTTCTCCCAGGTGGGCCAGATGGCGAAGGGGGGCCGCCGGCTGCTGCCCGGCGCCCTCGGCCTCTGCGCCATCCCGGCGCTCGCGCTGCTCGCGGGCGGCGTCGTCGCGATGACGGCCTCGCCCCGGACCGGGCTGGCGGCGGGGATCGCCGCGGCCGTCTGCCTCGGGGCACTCAAGGCCTGGGAAGCCCGACAGGCGGCGACGGTGAGGCCCGCATGACCGCGCTCCCGGCCGACCGCACGTCCGTCGATGCGGCGATCGTGATGCGCGGGATCACGAAGCGGTTCCCGGGGGTGGTGGCGCTCGACGACGTCTCGCTCGAGGTACGGCGCGGCGAGCTCCACGCCATCTGTGGCGAGAACGGTGCGGGCAAGAGCACGCTCATGAAGATCCTCTCGGGCGTATATCAGCCCGACGCGGGCACGCTCGTGATCCACGGCCGGCCGGCCCGCTTCGCCGGCACCCGCGACGCGGAGCGGGCCGGCGTGGCGATCATCCATCAGGAACTCAACCTCGTCGAAGACCTGTCGGTGGCGGCCAACGTGTTCCTCGGCCGCGAGCGCCGCGGGAGGCTCGGCTTCATCGACGACGCCGCGATGGAGGCCGAGACAGGCCGGCTCCTCGAGATGCTCGAATGCCAGGTTGCGCCCCGGGCCACGGCCGGCAGCCTGCGGGTGGGCGACCAGCAACTCGTCGAGATCGCGAAGGCCCTGTCCCTCGACGCCTCGATTCTCGTGATGGACGAGCCGACGAGCGCCCTCACGGAGGCCGAGTCGGCCCGGCTCGAGCGCACCATCCACCGCCTGCGGGAACGCGGCACCACGATCCTCTACATCTCCCACAAGATGGAGGAGGTGTTTCGGCTCGCCGACCGGATCACTGTGCTGCGCGACGGACGCCACGTCTGCACCATCGACCGGGCCGCGGCCACGCCGCAGGAGATCACCGGGTGGATGGTCGGTCGCGAGATCGCCGGCCACTCGTTTCACGAGCCGCGGCCCCGCGGGGCGACGCTGCTGGAGGTCGCGCACCTCACGCTTCCGTGGCCGGAGCACCCGCGGGGCTACCGCCTCTCCGACGTGTCGCTCGACCTCCACGCCGGCGAGATCGTGGGCGTGGCGGGCCTGATGGGCGCAGGCCGCACGGAGCTCCTGGAGACGATTTTCGGCGTCTCACCCCCGGGGTGGACGGGTGAGATTCGGATCGACGGCCGGCCCGAGCGGTTCACGCATCCCAGCGAGGCCTGCGCCGCCGGGATCGCGATGGTCACGGAAGACCGCAAGCGACTGGGACTGTTTCCCGATCTCGACGTCGCCGGCAACGTCAGCCTCTGCAGCCTCGCCGCGGCCACGAGCGGCGGCCTGCTGAGCCGGGCCCGCGAGGAGGCGCTCGTCGCCGGCCCGATCCGCGACACGGGCGTGAAGACCCCCGGGCCGCACGCCGCCATCACCGGCCTCTCCGGCGGCAACCAGCAGAAGTGCATCATCGGCCGCTGGCTGCTGACGGAGCCGCGGATCCTCCTGCTCGACGACCCGACCCGCGGCATCGACGTGGGGGCGAAGGCCGAACTCTACGCCCTCATCGACCGGCTCTGTCGTCGGGGCATGGGCGTCCTGCTCACGTCGAGCGAACTGCCCGAATTGCTCACGCTCTCCGACCGCATCCTCGTGCTCGCCGAGGGCCGGCTGACCGCCGAGTTCGACCGCGCCACGGCCACGGAACACAGGATCCTCGAGGCCGCGACCGGCTAGCAGACTGTGGAACACAGTCTGCCGGAGCAGGATGCGACGATTGCCGACCGTGGAAACCCTCGGCGTTTCCCCCGGTCGGCCAAGTGGAAAAAGGTCATGGATGACTTTTTCCACGTCCAGCTAGTTCGACTTTTGCAGTTTGTGAGTGGTCTTTTCTCGGCTGAAACTGCCGTCTGAAAAGCGGCGAGCCTCCGTCAGAGTGGATGGACTTCAACCCCCATTCACGCTGAGCAAGGAGGCTCGCCATGGATCTGTACCCGGATTCCAGGAGTTGCTGCTAAGGACTGGCTCCGGCGCTGGGGGCAGAGTTGGGTGGTGCTTGGCGTGATCGTTGACTTCCCGTTCCGCCCAGGGCACTGGATCTTCCTGCCTCTGCTCTTTCGGCTGTATCTCAATCGCAAGAGCGCGGCCTGGCATCGATGCGTCTACCGCACGCGACCGGAACTGAGCGTCGAGATGCTTCGCATCCTGTGCGTTGCCCACGAAAACAGGCATTTTCATGTCGTTGCCGATTCCGCCTACGGCGGGCAGAACGTGCTCGCGAATCTGCCGAACAACTGCGATCTGACGAGTCGTCTGCTCCTTGCGTCGCGACTGTACGGCGCAGCACCCGAGCGCATTCCGGGAACGAACGGCGGGCCGCGCAAGCGGGGCCTGCGGCGACCAAGCCCGGAAGACATGCTCGAAAGCAGGTGCCGTCGCGTCTCGCTCTCGATCTACGGTCGGTCGTACCACAGTCGCATCGCCGATCAGGTTGCCCGCGTGTTCGCCGTGCCGGATCGGCCGCTGCGGATCGTGGCCAGCGAGGCGATGGAGCGTCGAAGTCACCGCGGCCGCCCATTCACCGTTGGCATCCCAGCAAGGCAGACCCGTCGTTCATCGACATGCTCCGGGCGCTGGGTCACGGGAGGGGGTGCCCATGCCCCAGGAGCCGGGCTATGGGAGCAAGCGCAGCCAGGATGGCGAAGCGCAGCGGACATGCAGTGAGCGGATGCCACGATGGCATCCGCGAACGTCCGGCGATGGGGCGTGGGGACCCCCGACCTGCGCGACGGGGTGCTTCCCTTGTGCCCCCTCACAAACTGCAAAAGTCGAAGCTAGGCGACGAGCCGGTTCATCGCAGCGACGAGATCCTTCACGGCCGCGATGCTCTTGTCGAGGGCCACCCGCTCGTCGGGGAGCAGCGACAACTCGATCACCTTCTCGACGCCACCGCTGCCCAGGATCACCGGCACGCCGACGAAGAACCCGCCCACGCCGTATTCCTTGTCGCAGTAGGCGGCGCAGGGCACGAGCCGCTTCTTGTCGCGGACCACCGCCTCCACCATCTGCGCCGTCGCCGCCGCGGGGGCGTAGTAGGCGCTGCCGGTCTTGAGGAGGCCGACGATTTCGGCGCCGCCGTTGCGGGCCCGCGTCACGATCGCATCGAGCTTGTCCTTCGCGATGAGCTGCGTCACGGGGATGCCGCCGACGCTGGTGCAGCTGGGGATCGGGACCATCGTGTCGCCGTGGCCGCCGAGGAGCATGGCGGCGATGTCCTCCACGCTCACACCGAGTTCCGTGGCGAGGAAGGCGCGGTAGCGGGCGGTGTCGAGGATGCCCGCCTGGCCGATGACCCGGGCCGCCGGGAAGCCGGTGACCTGGAACGTGCGCTGGACCATCGCGTCGAGCGGGTTCGAGACGACGATCACGACCGCCTGCGGGCTCGTGTCGCGGATCTGGGCGGCGACGTCGCCGACGATCTTGGCGTTGGTCGAGAGCAGGTCGTCGCGGCTCATGCCCGGCTTGCGGGCGATGCCGGCCGTGACCACCACCACGTCGCTGCCGGCCGTGTCGGCCCAGTTCGTGGTGCCCGTGAGCTTCGCGTCGAAGCCCATGATCGGCGAGGCCTGGAAGAGGTCGAGCGCCTTGCCGGCGGGCATGCCTTCCGTGGCGGGAATGTCGAGCAGCACGACGTCGCCGAGTTCGGCGGCGGCGCACCAGTGGGCCGTGGTCGCGCCGACGTTGCCGGCACCGATGATCGAAATTTTCGCGCGTCGCATGGCGGAGACTCCTCGGGGTGGAAGGTCCGGAGTGTCGCCCCGCCCAGCCGCGCGGACAAGCCCCGCGCCCGCCGCGGCCGTTGCAGACCGCTATGGCAGTTCGAGCTTGTCAGGCAGGGTGGCCCGCTGCCGCTGCCGCTCCCGACGGGCGTCGCGGCTGAACCGCCAGGCCCCGAAGGCGAGCACGAGGCCGACCAGGCCCGCGAGGCCGAGGAACACCCAGCCGAGAAGGCTCGTCGCGCCCGCCGCCGACGGCTCGGGCACCCACAGGGCCCGCTTGCCGATCACCAACGGCGTCTCCTGCCGTTCGTCGCCGCCCCCCAACGGATAGGCATACCGCTTCATCGCGAAGCCGCTGATCCGCACCGGCTCATTGATCGCCTGTCCGGTCGGCATCCCGTCCGGCAGGTCGCGGACGCAGCACACGATCGGATAGGTCTCCTGGAGGCGGCCATTGACCTTGATGAGCGACGTGGGGACGAAGACGTAGAGCTCCCAGTAGTGGTCGCCGCCGATCTCGCGGCGCCGCCGCGGCTCGTCGATCTGGACCCTCGTCGCCCGTCTCGCCGCGCCCTGGAACGTGACGGGATCGCCGCGGTGCTTGGCGAACCATCCGCGCGACGGATCGATGAGCGGCACCGCGTCGGTGAGGGGGCCGGCGGCCGCCTCGATCGCCGCCTGCGGTCCCCGCCCGACGGCCGCGAGCAGCGCGTAGAACGCGTCGGTGTCCCCCGCGACGAGCTTTTGCCCATCGACGACGGTGTCGAACAGCCCGTAGTCCATGCCGAGGTCGCCGAGAGCGGTGGCCGGATGCCAGGCGACGCGCCTGGCCACCACCAGCAGGGCGGCGCGCTCGGCCGGCCATGCCGCCCGGGTCCCGGCAGGAGGGACGGGGGCCGGCCCCTCCGCCGTGGACACCGGCAGCCCGACGACCGACACCCGCTCGTCGATCGGCTCCCAGCGACGCCAGGCCTTGGGCACGGCGTCGGCGATGACATCGACGAGCCCGTGAGGCGTCTGGACGCGCACGACGTCGAGCGCCGGCCGATTCGCGACTTCCGCCAGGTCGGGCGGCAGCGGGAGCGGCGCCGCGAACACCGCCCTGCCCTCGAGGCGGACGAACGCGTCGCCCGCAGCCGTCGCGGCCTCCATCGCGGGCGCTTTCTCGACCCATCTGGCGGAGGCATCGGCCGGGGCGAGGCTCAGCCGGGCGAGGAGCCGCAGGCAGAGTTGCAGCTTGGCGTCGGTCCACGGGCCGGGCTCTTCGAGCGCGGCGCGGGCGGCACGATCGAGGTTCCAGGTGGCGAGAAAGTCGGCCGGTGAACCGGTCGTTTCGGCCGCCGCGGCGCTGCCGGCCACGAGCAGCGCGAGGGTGACGATGCCGGATGCCGGAATGATGCGGGCGAGGACGCGGGAGGCACTCACGGCTTCGGCTCCTCGGGAACGGGGGGCGGTGATCGAGCGGCCCTGTCGGCCGCCGCGAGGCGGCCGAGCGCTTCGGCGGGCGACAGGATGTCGGCGTCGGCGAGCGCCGCCGAGAGATTCTCGGGTGGCGGCTCGGGCTTGGGCAACGGCCCCCGCCCCGCGAGACGCATCGCCAGGAGCGTCGCCACGACGAGGCCTGCCATCGCGGCGAGCGCGTAGCCGCCGAACGTCGTGCCGCCCGGAGGCGGAGACTCGAGGGGCCGCCAGTCCGGCTCGAGGGCCATCACCAGCGGGGCCGTGCGGATCGTGTCCTTCGCCTCGTAGGCCCACCGCTTGAAAAAGTACCCCACGACCTCGACCGGTTCGCGGACCCGCATGCCCGTCGGCATGCCCTCGGGCAGCCGCAGGAAGTAGGTGACGATCGGCGATGCCGGTCCGTCGGCGGGTTCGATCCACGCCTGCCAGTAGCCGGTGATGCCGTAGTCGTTTGCGGGCGCCTCCACCCGCTGCAGCCTGTGGACCGTGCCGGCAAACCTCACGAGCCGGCCGCGGAAACTCCGCGGCTGGCTGAACAACTCGATGAAGCTCACGCGCCGGGCGTTCGACCGGCGAAGCGATGCGACGTCGCCCGACCGCAGCGTCATCCAGATCTGGAACCAGGCGTCCTCGTCGTCGGGGCGAAAGACCGTGTCGTCGCGAACCTGCGCCAGGCTGCTGGCGGTCGCCCCCACCTCCTCCGCCGCAGCCACGAACGGCTCCGGTTCGGCCTCGATGACGACCGCATCCGCGACCGTCCGCTCGAGATGCGCATCCTTGAGCCGCGTATCCACCTGCCGGGCGGGGGCCACGGACGCCGGCTTGAACCAGGCCCGCTCGATCCAGCCGAGCGCGAGGAAGATCAGCAGGGCGGGCGGCATGAACCGCCAGAACAGCCGCCGGCGCTCCGCACCTGCGAGGTAGTTCCGCGGCGCCGGCCGGGTCACGATTCCGCCGCGCCGCGGGCGACAGGTGCGGAGTTCGGACCGCCGCCGGCCGACTGCTCCCGCTGCTGCCGCCGCATCTCGCGCCACACGTAGACGCCGAACGAACTGACGAGCGTGAAGGGCATCGCGAGCATGAGCAGGATGCTATAGAAGTAGCCGCGGGCGAGATTCATGCCCTCGGGGTCGTTGGCGGCGATGCCATCCTTGCAGTTGGGGCAGCCGAGCGCCTCGGCTGCGGCGAAGGCGGCGACGAGCAGGCAGGCGGTGGCGAGGGGACGAATCGTCATGCTCCGATTATAGACGGGACCCGGTGGGCCGGCGCGTGGGATAGGCTTCAGCCTGTCACTGCCCCTTTCGTGGAGCGCCGGCTTCGGGCTCCCCGTATCCCGTCGCCGGACGTTCGCCTTCGCCCTCCGGGCTACGGCTCACTCGACTCCGGCTGCGCTGCGCCATCCATGGCTGCGCTTGCCTGCATACGCCGGCTCCCGGGATACGGGGAGCCCGAAGCCTCGGCCTACGGAAGCCCGAAGCCGGATTGGGCGGGTTGAGAATGCCCGCAGGGCTCACACGCCCGGAAAGAGGTGGTAGAGCATCGCATAGATGACGACGCCGGTGACGGAGACGTAGAGCCAGATCGGCATCGTGATCTTCCCCAGGCGGCGGTGGGCGTCCCAGCGGCCCTTCCAGGCGAGGAAAAACATCCGCAGCGCCAGGATCGGCACGAACACGGCGAGCACGATGTGGGTGATCAGGATCGTGAAGTACACCGGCCGCACGATCCCCTGCCCCTGGAACGGGACGTGGCCGACGAGCCAGTGGTAGGTGAGGTAGCAGGCGAGGAACACGGCCGACACCGCGAACGCCGCGATCATCGCCGCGCGATGGGCCCGCCACTGCCCCCGGGCGATGAATAGCCAGCCCGCGACCAGCAGCACCGTGGACAGCGCGTTGAGCACGGCGTTGGTGGTGGCGAGTGGATGCACCGCCAGCAGGCAGGTGCAAGCGATCGGGCCGGGCATCATGGCTTCCCTTCGGCGAGCACGTCGCGGATCAGTTTCTTGAGCAACTCCACCCGGTCGGGCTGGAGGAGGTGGTAGCCTCCGCGGAGCCTGCCCTCACGGTCGAACACGACGCCGCGCTCCGAGTGCACGCCCACCTCGGCCGGCAGGAAGAACGTCTCGTTGGCCACCTTCTTGATCACGGCCATGTCGCCGGTGAGGAACTTCCAGCGGTCAGGGTCCGCCTCGAACCGGTCGGCGTAGCGGCGGAGCACGTCGGGCGTGTCGTTGTCGGGATCGCATGTGAGGCTCACCGCCACGAGGTCGGGATCGGCGACCTCCCGCAGGATGTCGGCGATCGCCTGATTCTCCCGGAAACAGGGCCCGGGGCAGTTGGCGAAGAAGATGCTGCCGAGCCACACCTTGCCCTTCAGGCTCGCCGAATCGAACGGTGCGCCACGTTGATCGGTGAGCGTGAACGGCGCGGCGGGCGCCCCCGGCTCCACCTGCTCGACGACCGGCTGCGGTGCGGCGGGCCTCTCTGCGAGCGGCCGATCGATCGCTCGCTCGGGCGCCTTCGTGCAGCCGACGAGGCACAGAATCGCCGCGCCAACCGCAAGACTGTGAGGGGCTGCCCATGCCCCGGGAGCCGGCGTAGCTGACCAGCGCAGCCATGGATGGCGGAGCGCAGCCGGAGTCGAGTGAGCCGTAGCCCGGAGGGCGAAGGCGAACGTCCGGCGACAGGGTGTGGGCAGCCCCGAACTCCTCGGGCGAGACAGGCTGAAGCCTATCCCACGAACGGCACGATGCAGCATGGGACTGCCCACTAATGGGCCTGATCCGAAAGGAGTTTCGCCTCGGCGGCTTGCTGCATCAGCCGCACGTCGGACTGGCGGGCCATGTGGAGCGCCCGCTCCTGGGCCACCATGCGGTTCCGCAGCCCGATGTCGGGCACGAGCATGATCGCGAGGAACACGGCCATCATCGCGGCCGGGATCGTGAGCACGTACTTCCAGTTGGCTTCCCAGAGGACGTGCATGAAGAACAGCACCACGAGCATCGCCTTCGTGCAGGAGACCGCCATCATGAACGCCCAGCCGACGTGCGGCTCGTCGCGCCACGGCCAGAACGACGAATAGGTGAGGAACGACATGGTCGTCAGCCCGCAGAGCGCGGCGAACACGAGCAGGTATTTGCCGATGCCGCCGTGGCCGTGGTCGCCCTCGTGGGCGTGCGCGGCGTGCTCGAGCGTCTCGTCGGCGGTTTCACCCGCGCGGGTGACGGGGCCGTGGGGGTCGTGGGCGTGGTTGGTCATGAAAGGTTCTCGGACCGCGCAGGCGGTGTTTGCGGGGCGTTAGAAGAGGTACAAGAGCGGAAACAGGAAGATCCACACGAGATCGACGAAGTGCCAGTAGAGCCCCGCGTTCTCGATCATCCCGGCGCGCTTCGGGCCGAGCTTGTAAAGCAGCAGGATCGCGAACACGATCAGGCCCACGAGCACGTGGATCGCGTGGAAGCCGGTGAGAAAGAAGTAGGTGCTGGCCCACATGTTGCCCCCGGGAATGACGGCGGGCAGCTTGAGCCACGGGAACGTGTCGTTGAGGCCGTGCGGGCCGTGGCCGCCGTGAGCCTGGGCGCCGTCGGCCGGCAGCGGCATCACCTGGTCGGCGACGACGGCGAGGTCGAAGGGCTGCTGGTCGGGGCTCGTCACCATCTGGCGGATCTGCTTGAGACGCCGCCGCGCCGAGACCTCCTCGGCGGAAAGCTTGTCCTCGGGCGTGTCGTCGAGCTCCTTGAGACGGTCGATCATCGCCGGCTCACCCAGCCGGGCCCGGACGGCGGAGCCGTAGTAGAGATCGGGCTTCTCGAATACGCGGCTGCGGGGCGACCACGGATAGATGCCGTGGGAGAACTTGGCCTGGTACTCGTAGGCCTTCACGCCGAGGAACAGCGTGCCGAGCGCGAGGGTGAGCACCATCCAGGCCTTGGCAAGCCCCGTCTTGTTGGCACGGGCGGCCTCGAGCGCCAGGACGATCGTCACGCTCGAGCAGATCAGCACGAACGTGTTGAACGCCCCGATCGGTTCCGAGAGATGCACGTGGTGCGGCTTCGGCCAGACCGCGGCGCCGAACCGGAGCACGACGTAGCTGCCGAGGAGGGCCGCGAAAAACATGATCTCGGTCGAGAGGAACAGCCACATGATGAGCTTGCCCTTCGAGAGCGGCAGGCCCGGCTGATACTGGAGCGTGATGTGGCCGTGGTGACCGTGATCGTCGCCGTGGTGGCCATGGTCGTGGGGAATGGAGATCGCGGAGGCGTTCATGGAATCTCAGGGGCTTGGATCAGGGCGAATCAGGGAACGGCTCGGGGCTGTCCGAAGAGCACCGTGGCGGTGAGCAGGGCCAGCAGGGAACCGAGGGACACGAGCAGGAGCATGCGGGCGGAGGCGTCATCGCGCCGCACGGCGAACCGGACGGCCGCACCACCATAAACGATCGAGGCCACGGCCGCAGCCAAAAACAGGCGGATGCTGCCGGAGGGCACGGCCAGCACGAGGCTCACCGGCACCATCGCCAGGGCCGCGGCGAGCGACTGCCCGGCCGCCCGCAGGCCGCTCGGGTCGTCAACCGTGAGCATCCGCAGGCCGGCGGCGGCATACTGGCCGCGGTACAGCCAGGCGATCGCCATGAAGTGTGGGAACTGCCAGAGGTAGAGCACCGTGGCGAGGGCCGAGGCGGTCAGGGCCGAGGCGGCGTCGCCCGCGGCCAGCCGGGCGGGCCCGTCGGCGGCCAGCCAGCCGATCGCCACGGGCAGTGAGCCGGCGACGGCGCCGACGGCCGTGTTGAGCGGCGTCGCACGCTTGAGCGGCGTGTAGACGACAACGTACAAGAGCCAGGTGGCGACGGCGGCGGCAGCGGCCGGCCAGCCGGCCGACATCGTCGCGATGGCCGCGCCGGCGCCGAGCGTCGCCGCCGCGATCGCCCACCCGGCGGACACCGTCAACGTGCCGGTGGCGATCGGCCGCCGGGCCGTCCGCGGCATGAGGCGATCGGTATCGCGCTCGAGAATCTGGTTGGCGATGCTCGAACTCGCCGCCACCAGCGCCGTGCCCACGAGGAGGCCGACCAGGTGCACGGCATCGCCCCGACCGCCGCCGGTGACCCAATAGGCCGTGACCACGGTGGCGAGCACCATGAGGGCGATCCTCGGTCGCGCGAGCCTGGAGATGTCGGAGAGCATGTCGGAGATGCCCCGCCGCAGCCGGGCGATGTCGGTCATGGCTTCGGCCGCGGCGGTGAGGGCGACGGGTGGCGGCGTCATGCGGCGGCCCTCGCGGCGGGCTTCGCGAACAGGCCGGCGGCGATCGCGAGCGCCACCGAACCGCCGAGGATCATCATCCCGAGGACGACGTGGCCGGTGACGATCGCGGCGCCGCGCGGGCTCCGGGCCGCGAGCGGCTCGGCCGGCATCCAGCCGTCGGGGAGCAGGCCCGAGGGCACGCCCCACGAGACGGCCCAGGCGCCGGCGCCGAGGGCCAGCTGGCAGGCGACGAGCGCGGCGATCACCGCCGCCCACCGCCGTGCCGTCGGCGAAATGTCCGGACCACCCAGTGACACGGCGAGCCAGGACAGCCCGGCCACCGCCGCCGCCCCCGCGAGATGGAGGGCCACGAGCCAGCGGAACGCGCCAGGCGTCACGCTCGCAGCGTCGAGATGCCGCAGCTGCGCGCCCGCCACGAGCTGCACGTACGCGGCCACCATCAAGGCGACGGCCACGCCCAGGAACGAGCGGACGAGCCCGGATTCAGGCAGGCGAGACGCTTGCCCCACGCTGCGGCGGCCGGTGAGCGAGGCGATCGCCACGGCCACGGCGAAGAACAGCGGGCCGGTACAGGCATGCACCTTCGCGACGGTCTTGTCGTCGAGGAGCACACGGGCTCCGCCGAGCGCGCCTTGCACGAGCACGAGCAGCACCGCCGCCACGACCAGCCCGCGGACCGTCGGATTCGGCTCGCGGACCCAGACGGCCAAGCCGAGCGCGAGTGTGATCAGCCCCACCGTCGCGCCCAGCAAGCGGTGCCCGTGCTCGAGGAACAGGTCCCACGGCCCGTAAAACCACTCAGCGAACGGAAACAGAAACATGTTGTGTCCGTACGTCGCCGGCCAGTCGGGCACGGCCATCGCCGCGTCGTACGTCGTGACGAGCGCCCCGAAGCAGAGCAGCACGGCCGTCACGCCGACGAGCAGGCACGCGAGCGGGAACGTCACATCGAAGGCCGACTCCGGCCCGTTCGTGTGCGCCCTCAAGCCGGGGAGGCGAAGGGATCGGCGAACGCTCGACGAGCATGAGGCCGCCGCGGCCTCCGCGAGGAGACTTTCGCCGTCCCGAAGCCGGTTTGGGCTGGCAGACACGTTCCCCTTCGCTTCAGTGCGCCGCCGCGAGAGCGGCGGCGGCCGCATTCGGCGGATCGGTCTGCATGAGGTGATCCTTCTCGACGCCCGGCACCGAGTACTCATAGGGGCCGCGGTGCACGACCGGCTGGAAGTCGAAGTTGCCGTGGCCCGGGGGGCTCGGGGCGGTCCATTCGAGCGTGTTGGAGTGCCACGGGTTGCGCCCCGCCACCGGCCCGAAGAACATGCTCCAGAAGAAGTTCGCCGCGAAGATGATCTGCGTGGCGACCATCCCGATGGCGCACCAGGTCATGAACGCGTTCAGCGGCTGGAGATGATGGAACGTCTCGTAGTGGTAGGCGTCGGCGAGCCGGCGGGGGAACCCGACGGCCCCGAGGATGTGCATCGTGAAGAAGGTGCCGTTCATGAACAGGAACGTGAGGAAGAAGTGCACCTTCCCCCAGAACTCGTTCATCGTGCGGCCGAACATCTTCGGGAACCAGTAGTAGATGCCCGCGAACACGCCCATCGCGGTGCCTGCGAAAAGCACGTAGTGGAAGTGGGCCACGATGAAGTAGGTGTCGTGGATGAAGATGTCCACCGGGGTGGCGGCCATGAAGATGCCCGACAGGCCGCCGATGATGAACATCGACACGAACGACAGGGCGAACAGCATCGCGGTGGTGAACTGGATGCGGCCGCCCCAGATCGTGCCCAGCCAGTTGAACGTCTTCACGGCGCTCGGCAGGGCGATCATCATCGTGGACACCATGAAGGTGATGCCCAGCGCCGGGTTCATGCCCGAGATGAACATGTGGTGGCCCCAGACGATGAAGCCCAGGCCCGCGATGCCGGCGATCGAGTAGACCATGGGGCGATAGCCGAACAGCGGCTTGCGGGCGAACGTCGTCAGGATGTCGCTGACCATGCCCATCGCCGGCAGGATCATGATGTAGACGGCCGGGTGGCTGTAGAACCAGAACAGGTGCTGCCAGAGGAGCGGCTGGCCGCCGCCCGTGGCCTGCATCCAGTTGTTGACGATGTTGCCCTCGGGGGAGAAGAACCCCGTGCCGAGCGTGCGGTCGGCGAGCTGCATGAAACCGGCCGCGGTCAGCACCGGCAGCGCGAACGCCTGGAGCACGGCGGTGATGAACATGGCCCAGATCGTCATCGGCAGGCGGAACATCGTCATGCCGGGGGCCCGCATCAGGATGATGGTCGTCATGTAGTTGACGCTGCCGAGCATGCTCGAGACGCCCACCATCGTGAGGCCGAGGAGCCAGAGCGTCTGGCCCCAGCCACTGCCCGGCGACGACGCCACGTTTGTCGAGAGGGTCGGGTAGCTGGTCCAGCCGCTCGACGCCGCCCCGCCCTCCACGAAAAAGCTCGCGCCGAACGCGATGAAGGCGGGCCACATGAACCAGTACGACAGCATGTTGAGCGTCGGGAACGCCATGTCGTCGGCGCCGATCATGAGCGGGATCAGGAAGTTGCCGAAGGCGCCCGCGAGGATCGGGATGATCACGAGGAAGATCATCACGGTGGCGTGCATCGTGAACAGCATCGTGTAGAACTCGGGCGCCATCTGGCCGCCCTCCTGGGCGAACAGCTTGCCGAGGACCGGGACGTCGGACCACGGCCACGCGATCTGCCAGCGGACGGCGAGGGCGAGCAGGCCGCCGATCAGGAACCAGACGAGGGTCGAGAACAGGAACTGCAGGCCGATGACCTTGTGGTCCTTGGAGAACACGTAGGTCGAAAGGAACCCCGCCGGGTGCGGGGCGGGAGCCTGGGCAACCGCCTCGTGATGCACGGTGGACGGGCTGCTCGCGATGCTCATGGATGCCTCCTGAACTATTCGGTGATGGCGACGGACCTGGACGGATCGGCTTCGGGCTGCGTGGCTTCCTGACGGGCGTACTGCGACTCGAGCCACCGGTCGAAGTCCTCGCGCGACTCGACCGTGACGCGACCCTTCATCTTGTAGTGGCCCCAGCCGCAGAGTTCGGCGCACACGATGTCGTATTGGCCCGCTTCCTTGGCCTTGAACCAGACCGGGATCTTCATCCCCGGCACGGCGTCCTGCTTGATCCGCAGGTTGGGCAGGAAGAAGCTGTGGAGCACGTCCATGCTCTTGAGCTGGACGAGAAAGTCCTCGTCGAGCGGGACGTGAAGGTCGTTCACGAGGAACAGGTCGTCGGCGGTGCCGAGCGTGCCGTCGCGGCCCGGATACCGGAGCCGCCATTCGAACTGCCGGGCGACGACCTCGACCGAGGGCGCCATCGAGGGCCGCCGCATCTTCACGTCGGCCCACGTGTTCATCTGGTAGATCGCGAGGAACAGCAGCGTGGCGGCCGGGATGATGGTCCAGACCACCTCGAGGGCGTGACTGCCGTGGATGTACGTGGCGGGTCCGGCCGCCTTCGCGGCGTCGTACTTCCACAGAAACCAGAACAGCATCACTTCCGTGGCGACGAACACGACGCCGGTCAGGACGAGGATGAAGTAGAAGAGGCCGTCGATCGCGGCGCCGTGGGTCGAGACGTCCTTCGGCAGCCAGACGTCGATTGCCGGGGCGATGGCGAACGTCGCCACGCCGAGCACGGGCACGGCGAGGAAGAGAAGGCTCCAGAAGATGCCGGACAGGCGGTTCACGGGGCGTGCTCCACGGGGTCAGAACCGGTCGCGGGCGAGCATCGGCTTGTCGGCACCGAGCTCACCGTCGAGTTCGTAAGGCAGGGAACGGATGTAGTTGACGATGTGCCAGATGTCCTCGGGCGGCACGGTCCCCTTCGCCGCGGGCATCGGTGCGCCGTTGATGCCGGCGTGGATGCGGTAGTAGAGGTCGAGCGGCCGTCGGCCGCCGCGGTAGATGCCGTGCCGCAGGTTGCGCGGTGGGATCGTGCGCGGCTCGAGGGCGTCGCCGTCGAGCACCTTGCCGAACTTGTCGAGCCAGGCGAGTTGCACCCGATGCTCGGACAGCTCCTCGGGACTCATCCCCGACGTGGACGCGCCGCGAGCCTGCTCGGCGGAACTCGACAGTTCCTTCCGGACCTCGACAATCGCCTTGTTCCAGTCGTCGTAGTCGTTGGCCTGACCGTCACCGAGGCCGGTCACGCCGTGGCACTTCACGCAGTTCGCTTTGTCGCCGTAGAAGAGTTCCTTGCCCTTCGCGATCGAGGCGACGAGGTCGATGTCGGCCGGCATCGGCGGCACCTGAATCTGGGCGTCGGCGGCCGCCTTCCACTTTTCCGCCACCGGCGTGAGCGTCTCATCGACGAGAAACTCCCGGGTCTCGGGGAGTTTGCCGCCGGCGTCGTCGTCGAGTTCGAAGAACGCCCGCATGAGCGCGAGTTCCGTCTCGCCGCGCATGCTCAAATATTTGACGTACTCCACGAGCGCCTCGACCTGGGCCGGCGGCAGGAGGGCGAACGAAGGCATCGACGTGCCCGGGACGCCGTTGTGCAGGAGGCGCACGAGGTCGGCGTGCGTCGGCTTGTCGGCCCGTTCGGTGCTCTTGAACTTGAACACTCCGGGGCGGTAGTCGCGCGGGTACGGGTTCAGGAATGCCGCGGTCGGGCCGAGGGCGTCGCCCGTCACGCCGTGGCAGTGGGCACAGTGTTCCCGGTAGAGGCCGTTTTTGCGGCCCACGATGTCGCTGCGGACGGGGCCGGCCGCCAGGCGAAGTTTCGCCTCGTCGAGGCCCGTCTCCGGCAGGCAGACGGGCTCGTCGGGCGTGCCGAACATCGCGAGGAGCACCGTCGCGACCTGCTGTTCCTGGTCGGGAGTCAGCCGCTGCTTCGTCGCTTCCACCATGTTGGGGCGGAAGTAGGCGGGGGGCGTGCGGCCGCATCCCGTGGCGACGAGACACGAGCACAGGAGCATGAAGGTCGGAAGGGCGTGGCGCATGGTCGCGGATGAAATGGAGGGCGTCATGTCAGGTACCGATGGCGGAGGCCGGGACCTCGAGCGTGCCGAGATCCTTGACTGCGTCGGGCTCGAGCGTGATCTGGAATCGCCCCTTCGGCGTCCACTTGAGTTCGGGCTTCTCGAGCCCAAGGGCGCCGTTGGGACCGGTGGACCGCTCATGCCAGACCTGGAACTCGAGCGGCTCCCCAGCCGGGAGATCGGGGATCGTGAACGTGCCGTCGGCCGACGACACGGCGACGTACCCGTCCTTGCGGAAGACCATGTAGGCCTTCATCCACGGATGGACGTTGCACGTCACCATCGTCGGCATGCCCGTCTCCGCCTTCGGGGCGTACGTCGTGCCACCGCCCGCCGGAATCAGTTGGTTGAAATCCGAGCCGGCGATGTTGGTGTTGTGCCCGATCGGGTCGCTGTTTTTCACGTCGATCGGCTGCCCGACGCGGGCTGCGAATACCGGCGAGAGGAACTCGCACTGCTTCTGGTCGAAGACCACCGGAACGGTGGGGACCGGATCCTTCACCCGGCCGGTCTTGCGGGCGAACACGACCACGTTGGCCAGGCCCTTGGTGGAGGGGTCCACGAGCAGGGAGCGGTCGAGCAGTTTCATGCCCGCCTTCGAACAGACCTCGGTGTCCTTGTCGGCCACGAGCGGCTTCGGCGCGCCGGGCGTGCCGGCGAACGTGAAGCGGCCCTTCAGCGTTCCCCAGCCGGTGCCCGTCGGGGCGGCGGCGGTCTCCGTCGAGCCCGTCGATGCCGACACGAGCGTGGCGCGAAGCTTCTGCGCGGCCTCCGAGTCGGCGCCGGGGGTCGTCACCCGCTCCGCCTGGCAGCCGGCCGCCAGGAATGCCGCCGCGATCGCGAGCGTCGGACTACTTCTTGAACAGGTTCGCATCGAGCGTCATCTCTCCCAGATCATTGTCACCCGCCGCCACCTTCACCTTCTTGCGGCCTTTGGCGATCTTTTCCGACTTCCCGGCGACGGTGAGTTCGCCGATGTAGCCCGCCTTTTCGTGCCACAGTTGCAGTTCGAGTTCGCCGCCGGCGGGCACGTTCTTGATCTCGAACGAGCCGTCTTCCTTGGAGACGGTGGCGTAGGGATTCGGCCGGACCACGAGCCACGCCTTCATCCACGGGTGGATGTTGCAGGTGACCTGCGCCGGGATGGCCTCTTCGCTCGCGAACGTCACGGGTGACTCCTGGCCGGCGGGAATGAGGCTGTTGGAGGGCGGGTTCTTGATCGTTGCGACGTTGCTGTTGTGGCCGACGGTGTCGGAATTCCTGAGCACCAGCGGCTGGCCGGTCTGCACGACCGCCACATGCGGCTCGAAGCGGCAGTTCTTGTTGTCGAGCACGACCTTGTCGCCCTTCGTTCCGGCGAGATCAGGATGGACCTTCACGGACTTGTCGCGCACGAACACGACGACGTTGGCCACACCCTTCGTGGGGCCGACGACGAGTTCCTCGGCCACGAGCTTGTGCTTGCCGCAGACCTCGACGTCCTTGTCGGCTTTGAGTTCGGAGGCGGCGGGGGCGTCACCTCCGAAGACGAATCGCCCTTTGATCGTGCCCCACTCATCCGCGCGGGCGGGCAGGACTGCGAGAGCGAGGATCACGGCGGCGAACGCGAGGCGGGTGGACATGGCGAATCTCCGGGGGGCGGGCGGCTCGATCGACACCATCATCGTAGGGCTACCGGCGGGCGGCGGGAGTCGATCGTCGCGCGAGGCGGCGTGGGGGCGGGCGGGGCCGCGGCCTCGGGGGGCGACGGGGCGACCGGGTTCGTTCGGGCCGAGGGCCTGGCGGGCGGCGGCTGCTGCCGCAAGTAGGCGTCGAGTGACAGGTTGCGCTTGGCGAAGGTGTCGAAGTGCATGAGGAGGTCGGTGAGGGCGTCCACCTGCTCCTCGCTCGTGCCCGAGTACAGGTCCTGGCTCACCGGCTTGTCGAACGGGATGTTGACCGGCATGCCCGTGTAGGGCAGGAACCGCTTCGGGTTGGCGATCCAGTTGTGGACATAGTCCGGCCGGAGCCGCTCGTGCACCCGCTCGAGCTGCGGCGCGAGCGCCTTCGGATTGCCGGGGGGCGCGTAATCGCCCACGAGGTGGCACTTCACGCAGTAGTTGTTGTTGGTGACGATCTTGAGCGCGCCGACGAGATGGCCGGGCCGGGCCCGCTCCGTCTCGGCGACCGAGCTTTCATCGAGCCGCGGGTCGTAGACGTAGGGGTACTCGGCGCCATCGACGGCCGCGAAGTAATTGACCATGCTCGCGGCCTGCGCCGCCGACCAGTTGAACTTCGGCATGCGCAGCACCGCCGGCGGGCGGATCGTGTGCGGGTTGAGCAGAAACTTGTGGAGCCACCCGGACTGCACCTTCCGGCCCTCGCCGACCAGCGGCGGCGGCAGCCAGCCCCAGGCGTCGTCCGGCTTGACGTTCGGGTTGATCTGCTTCTCGTCGGCGATCACCACCGGGAACAGGAGCCGGGCGAGATCGCCGCCGTGGCCGGGATAGTGTCGCCCGGCACGGATGGCGTCCTCGGGCACCATGACGTTCTGGCCGCCGACCGGGCGAGGCTCTCCGTCCACGAGCGCGTCCTGCCAGAGCATGACGGGCCGGTGCGGCACCGCTTCGGTGTCGCCTTCCTCGATCGGCACGCCGTCTTCGTCCACCAATTGCGGCCGGCCCGTCTCCGGGTCGAGCATCGGCATGCCGACGAGCGTGGTGTGTCGCCGCCCCTGGCGGTCGGTCACCAGCGATTTCTCGACGGCCTGCGGGGAGAAGTGCGGGGAAAGGAACGGGTAGTCGGCGATCGGCTGGGCCGTGCCCATCGACTCCGGCTTGTACCGCAGGTCCCAGCGGTCCATCTGCAGCGTGTGGCACCCACCGCAGTTGTACTGCTCGGCCACGACGAGGCCCTTGAGGCGGGCTTCCTCGCGCGGCGACGGCTTGTAGATGAACTGTGGTGCCGGCGGCTCGGCGACGAGTCCGAGCACGAAGGTCATCACCGCCTCGCGCTGCTTGGCGTCGAACGGGAACTGCGGCATCCGATACCGTTCGTTGTAACTCTTGTTTTCCGCCTTCTTGTAGTCATAACTGCGCGGCTGGCGCAGCTTCTGCCAGAGGAAGCCTTCCCGTTCGTGGGCCAGGAGTTTCTCCAGGTAGAAGCCCGTGTCGGGGTCGAGCGACTCCGGCGTGATGTGGCCCTTGGCCGGCGCCTCGTAGGCCAGGTCGGGCGCGAGCGGCTCGTCGGCGGGTGGCTTCGCGGTCGCGGCGGGCTCGGCGGCAGGCGCAGCGTAGCCATGCCCGTGACCGGCGTGGCCGTGCTCCAGTTGGTGCATCACGAAGTGTGCCGCCTGCTCGAAAGCGATCTTCGACGGCTCCTTGCGACCCCAGTCGGCGAGCGCCGCGCCGGCCGCTTTGCCGTCCTCGAAGCCGGGGATGTCGTGGCAGGAGTAGCAGGCCAGTTTCGCGAGCGTCTTCTTGCCGACGTAGTTCAGGAGCACGGCGTCCTTCGTGGCGGACGTCATCCCGAGCAGCATGCGTTCGTCGCCCTGGATGCTGGCCTGTTCGGGAGCCAGGCCGTTCGCCAGCACCTCGGCCGCCTTCACCGCCGTGAACCGGTCCTTGAGATACATGAGCGCCAGTTCCTCCGTCGCCTTCCGCTCGTCGGACGTGAGCGTGGTGGCGGCGGGCACATCGACCGGCTTCCAGTTCTCCGTCGAAGTCAGCAGGTAGGCGACCGCGTCGGCGGCGGGATCGCTGACGGTGCCGTCGGTGAGCGTCACGGGCTCGAGCAGCACGTTGGGCATGATCGTGCGCGGGTGGTACCGCGCCGGTTCACGCAGCCAGCTGTAGAGCCAGGCCTGGCCGTTGGGGTGGGAGGCGACCTTCGCGCCGATCCGCGAGAGGTTCGGCCCGTGGGTGCTCGTGGCCTCCGGGAAGTCGGCGTGCTGGTGGCAGGCAAGGCAGCCACGGACCTGGACGACCTTCTTGCCGCGTTCGACGTCCGGCTTCGCCGTGATGCCGTCGTACGGCTTCACGTAGTCGAACGGCGCACTCGCCCCGACCAGGTACTTGATCATCGAGCGGATCTCGATCGGCTCGTACCGCTGCGACTCCTCGAGCCCCTTCCCCGAGAGATGCTCCCAGAGGCCGAAGAACCGGGGCATCTTCGTCGAGGGCCGGAAGTCCTGCGGGTTGCGCAGCCACGCATAGAGCCAGTCGAAGCCGACCTTGCTGGCGACATGCCGCAAGCTCGGGCCCACCTTCGGGAATCCGCCCGGCGTCTCCGGCTCCTTGAGCAACACGGCGAGTTCGTGGGACCGCTTCGAAAGCTTCGCGTCAGAGCCGGCGGCGGCGTCCCGCTCGATCGCGTCGCGGAGCCGCTCGCGGGATTGCGTGCCGTCGGGGCTCGACCGGACTTCCTCCACCCAGCGCGAAACCGTCGGGCCGAGCGCCGCCAGGCCCGGATCGGTGGCGACCCATTCCGCCACTTCGTGGTAGTTCGGGGCCAGCCGCATGTCCGGACCGATCCGCTTCTCGGGGCCCGCCCAACCGTTGATTTCGTGGCAGCCGTAGCAACCGTACTGCCGGATGAGGTGATAGCCCTCGACCAGTTTCGGCGCCGGCGGCTCGGGGAACTTCTCGCTCGGCTCGAGATCGACAACCTGGTGGTGGCACTTCAGGCAGCTCGATTCCTCGAACCGCTGGGGAAGCATCGGGAAGATCCAGTGGTGGTTGTTGAACCAGCCGTGCTCGTCGTGCCACTCGTGCCCCTGCTTCGGCGTGTTCGGCGTGTGCGACGACCACTTGAAGCTCGTCGCACTCCCCTGCCCCTGATGGCAGATCGTGCAGCCGAACGTCTGCATCGGGTGCGGGCTCGTCGAGCCGACGAACAGGTCGAGCCGCGGGTGGGTCGAATACGGTTGGGGGACGCCGCGTTGGACGGTGAGCTCGAGTGGCGTGCCCCAGGCGGGCGTCTCGAGCAACGCGGACACGGCCACCTTGCGGGCCAGCGTCTTGCCGCCGCCCACCGCCGTGATCACATCGCCCGGCAACAGCCCGGCGGCAGCCGCGGGCGACTCGGGCAGCACCACGCTGATCGTCGGGTCGTCGGCGCGGAACAGGCCGCGCGGCGCGAGCCGCAGGCCGTAGGCCTGCTCCAGTTGGTCGTTCGCATCGCCCTCGGGCTGGCCGACGGCGGCCGCCGGCGTGGACAGCGCGATCGTCATCGCCTCACGCTCGCAGTAGGCGGGCTCGGTCGGCTGGCCGGGCAGCGACTTATCCATGCCCTTGTGGCAGGTCGTGCAGCGGTCGAACCTGGCGACGTCGCGGAAGTTGTTGTTGAGCGTCAGCTGCGGCAGCCAGATCTGGTCCACCCGCAGGGGACCGTTGAACGCGTCGAGCACGGGCAGTTCGAGAACCGCCTTGCCGGCGTTGGGCGCGCGGTCCTTGAGCGTCTTCGTGAGCTGCGTGAGCTTCTGGCGGTGATCGGCCAGGTCCTTCGCGGCGGCGTCCTCACGGGCCGTGAGCTGGCGGAGCAGCGACTCGAGCGTCTTGCGGTGGGTGTTGGCGGCCTGGTTGTCGAGCGTGGCCTGGGCGACCTCCGCCCGCTTGGCATCGGCGCGGGCGAGCAGGCTGTCGAGCTTGTCCTGCGCGGCGTCGTCGGCGACGGCCAGCTCGTAGTCGGCGCGATTCTTGTCGAGTTCGGCCTTCCGCAGCTTGAGCTGCCCGGCGAGAAGGTCTTCGCGGAATTTCGCCCGCTTGGCGATGTCGCGCAGCCGCTCGAGGAGGTCGCCGCGCAACGCGAGCCGCTCCGCGGGATCGGCCTGACCCTTGAGCGTGTCCACGTCGAGCTGCACGCGATCGGCGGCCTCGGCGTCGGCGGGCACGGTGCGCACCTGCCGGAGGAATTCGGCGACGACGGCCGGGTCGAGATCGGCCCGCCGCGCCTCGGCGAGCGCCGTGTCGAGTTCCGCCGCCCGCGTCTCGTAGCTCCGCGAGTCCTGTTCGTCCACGCGGGCCGCCGCCGACCAGGTCTCGAGGGCGCGGAATTCCCGCTGGTACTTCTTCCACGGCCGGTTGTGGTCCACCGCCAGCATCGCCACCGTCGCGAGCAGCAGCAGGATCGCCGTCACGCCGAAGGCGACGTGCAGGACTTTCAGGTTCCGCCAGGTCTGTTCGGTTGCGGGCATGGTTTCGAGAGGAGTCGGGGGGCCTTACGGGTTTGGGATCAGCTCGAGCCGGGCGCGAAGCCAGAGCCCGACGCTAGAAATTCAGCGAGAACTCGGGGATGCTCACGATGTACTTCAGGTTCAACGTCCAGCGCAGGATCATCTTGAGCGGCAGCGAGAGCATGAGCAGCATCAGGTTCGCCATGATCATGTAGCGCACGAATCCCATCTTGGCGAAGAAGCCGCGGAACACCGTCACGGCCAGGAGCGGCGGCAGCAGGAGCAGGTAGGCGCCCATCAGGACGAGGCCCGGCGCCTCCCGCAGCAGGATGTAGCCCACCTGCGTCAACGCCCCGGCGCCCTGCGGCGCCCGCGGCAGCGGCCGGTCGAGCAGGTTCACCCAGAACATCTGCGGCAGATCGACGTTGTTGAGCACCTCGACCTTGTAGGGCGTCCAGTACTCGAACGGCCCGTAGAAATTCCAGTTTGGGCCGCGGAGAAACGTCCCGAGGATGATGAGGGTGATCCAGAGTTCGAAGAATCCGAACTGGTAGACGAGATAGCTGAATTTCCGCTCCTCGATGGAATAGTAGCCGTTGCCCTTCTTGTTGAAGTCGAGGTAAGGCATCGCCATCAGGCCGAACACCACCAGGCTCGGCAGCACGACGCCCGCATACCACGGGTCGAAGTAGACGAGCATTTCCTGCAGCCCAAGAAAGTACCACGGCGCCTTCGACGGATTCGGCGTCTTGACGCTCGACGCCGGCTCCTCGAGCGGTGCGGGCAACGCGATGGCCCACACGAGCAGGAAGGCCGAGACGGCGACCATGCAGATAAGTTCGGTGTAGACGAGGTCGGGCCACACGAGCACCTTCTCGTCGTTCACCTTCTCCATCGGCGGCAAGCCCTGCCGAATCCGCTCGTCGTTCACGACCGCCTGCTTCGTGGCCACCCAGGTGAAGAAGGCGAGCAGGAACACGAGGCCGACGATCGGCACGTTGTCGGGCTTCATGACGATGGAGGCGAAATTCTCGTCGGCCATCGACAGCCCCATCAGGACGAGGGCCACGTTGAGGACCGTCCATGCCACCATCGGCTGCACGAAGAACTTGCGGAACACGAACAGGATCGTGAACAGCGCCGTGGTGCCGAGCGTGTAGAGCACCGGGCCGGAGAGCGCGTTGACGAGCGTGCGGACCGACTGCGGCAGCGAGGGAACGAGCGCCTCCGAGCCGGAGAGGGCGAGACTCGCGAGGATCATCATGACGCCGGCGAAGACCGACCACACGGTCGCCCAGCCGGGCTGCCCCTTCTTTCGCCAGAGGATGAGCGCGGCCACGGCGTTCATGACCGCCAGGCCGGTGTAGTAGGAGCCGAGGAATCCTGCGACGTCTTTGAGAAACAGGCCGTTGGAATGCATGGGTGATGGGCCTACAGCGGGCCGCTGATGCCGCCGTCCTTTCGCACGCGCCAGAAGTGGATCGCCAGGAGGAGCGCGACCGCCAGGGGAATGGCGATGCAGTGGAGCACGTAGAACCGGTTGAGCGTCTCCTCGCCGACGAACCGGGCTCCCAGCAGGCCGAACCGGGCGTCGGACGCGTCGGTGATCATGTCGATCCCGCCGATCGTCAGCAGCTGCTGCCCGGGGCCTTCATAACCGAGGATGGGCGTCGCCCGGGCCATGTTCGAGCCCACCGTGATGGCCCAGATCGCGAGCTGATCCCAGGGCAGGAGGTAGCCGGTGAACGACAGCAGGAGCGTGAGCAGGAGCAGGATCACGCCCACCACCCAGTTGAATTCGCGGGGCGGCTTGTAGCTGCCGGTGAGGAACACGCGATACATGTGCAGCCAGGTCGTGATCACCATCGCGTGCGCCCCCCAGCGATGGAGTTCGCGCAGGATTCCCAGGCTCGTCACGTCGCGCAGCGCGAGGATGTCGTTGTAGGCCCACTCGAGCGTCGGCCGGTAATAGAACATCAAGAGCACGCCCGTGACTGTCTCGACGAGAAACAGGAAGAACGTCACGCCGCCCATGCACCAGGTGAACGACAACGCGATCCCCTGCTTCTTGATCGAGACCGGATGCAGGTGGAGGAAAAAATTGGTGAGCATCACCACGATCCGATTCCGCCGATCGAGCGGCATCGGGTGGCGGAAGATGCTCTTCCAGATCTGGGAGTTACGGATGGTTTCGCCGATGGCCATGACTCGTGCGCTTCCTCGGACTGCGAACTAGACGGTGACGAACGACTCGGGATCAGCCCACTGCCCGAGTTCCTCCTGGAACGTGCGGCTCTTGTCGATTTCGACCTGGCCGTCATCCGCGATCCGGATGGCATACCGCTCGAGCGGCCGCGGGGCTGGGCCCTCGAAGTTGACGCCGTCCTTGTAGAAGCCGCTGCCGTGGCAGGGGCACTTGAACTTCTGCTCGGCCTCCAGCCAGTTCGGCGTGCATCCGAGGTGCGTGCACACGGTCTTGAGAGCGTAGATCTGCTGGGCGCCCTGGAACTCGCTGTTGACCACCCACACGCCGTACTGGGCGACGAACTTCGTCTCGACCTTGCCGGTGGGGAAGCCTTCCTTGAAGCCGACCTTGAACCGGCTGGGCGGCTCGGCGAGGACGTTCGGAAAAAAGAATCGGGCCAGCCCAAGGGAGAACAGGCCGCCCGTCACGGACAGCGCCGTGAATCCCATCGCCATGAACGAGCCGAGCGCTATCTCGAGGAATCCACGGCGATCCTCTTCCCCTTCCGCCGCCTTCTTCACGACCGGCTTCATCGGTCGGGGTGGCACCGGCTTGAGGGCCGGCGCGGGCTTGGCGGCGTGCTCGGCGCCGGCCGACTTCGCCGCCGCGGGCTTGGCCGGGCGCGGAGGCGCGTCGGCCTTGCTGACTGGGCCCGGCTTCGCACCCGCGCGGGCGGCAGCGAGAATGCTCGCCGTGTCGCGGGCCACGGGTGCCTTTGCGACCGTGGGCTTCGCAGCCTTCGCAGCAGGTTTCTCGGCCGGCTTGGCGGCGGGCTTCACCGGCGCTGCCTTCGCCGCGGCGGCCGGCGCCGCAGCCGCGGACTCGCCCTTGTTGGCACGGGCCATGGCGAGAATGTCCGCCACGCTGGGGCGACCACCCGCGGCGGCAGGCTTGGCCGCGGCAGGCTTGGCGGGAGCGGGTTTGGCCGGCGCTGGTGCAGCATCGCCTTCCGGCGCGGCCGCCGGCGCTTCGGCTGCAACCTCGGCAGCCGGTTGCTCGCCACCCTTCTGAGCCCTGGCGGCTGCAAGAATTTCCGCAACCGACATTTTTTTGCGTTCAGCCATTCACGATTACCTCGGCGGTTCCGCACGTGCCGCAAGCAGATCAGAACACCCCGCAGGCGGGACTGTTGGCCGCGTGAAAACCGCTCGAAAATCCTTGGTTTGGCGGGTGAAAATCTTTGTTTCGACCGGCATTTGCCGACTTCGTGATTTTTTTCACGAACTCACCCCTAAACTGTATCTGCGCGGCCGGAGGTGTCAACGTCGAAGTCGCTTCAAACTCCGTGGGTTGCGCCGACGTCCTTGCTCACGTGCGGGGAATCCGGGCACAATCCGCCGCCGCGCGGACCGCGCCATCGAGTTGCCCAGGCGCTCCGGGCGGCTGCGGAGCCCTCCGCCGTTTCGCGGGCCCGTCGTTCCCCACCCCCAGGGCAGGAGCCTGATTCGTGCCGTCGCCCCGAGTGCTTGTCGTAGGTGCGGGGGGGCGAGAGCATGCCCTCGCGTGGAAACTGGCCCGTGACGGGGCCGAGGTGTTCATCGCGCCGGGCAATGCCGGCACCGCCCTGGTGGGCGAGAACATTCCGGTCGCGGCCACCGACATTCCCGCGCTCGTGCGCGTGGCCCAGGAGCGCGGCATCGACCTGACGGTCGTGGGCCCCGAAACGCCGCTCGTGGCCGGAATCGTCGATGCCTTCACGGCCGCGGGCCTGAAGATCTTCGGCCCGACGGCGAAGGCCGCGCAGCTCGAGGGGAGCAAGTTGTTCTGCAAGCAGATCCTGCACCGTGGCGACGTGCCGACGGCCATGTTTCGGGAGTTTCGCTCCCTCGCCGCCGCGCGCGAGTTTCTCACCGCCCGCGAGGACATGCCGGTCGTCGTCAAGGCGGATGGCCTTGCCGCGGGCAAGGGCGTCTTCGTGTGCGCCGATCGCGAGGCGGCGCTCGCGGCGGTCGAGACGCTCGGCAGTGACCCGCAGTTCGCCATCGCCGCGAAGGGCATCCTCGTCGAGGAGCGGCTCGATGGCATGGAGGTGAGCGTGATGGCGATCACCGACGGCCGCACGATCGTCACCCTCCCTCCGCTGCAGGACCACAAGGCCGCCTACGACGGTGACGAGGGGCCGAACACCGGCGGCATGGGGGCCTACTGCCCGACGCCATTCGTCGATGCCGACCTGCTCGCCGACATCGAGGCGCGGATCCTCGTGCCCACCGTCCACGCCATGCGGCGGGCGAAGGTGCCGTTTCAGGGCGTGCTCTACGCCGGGCTGATGCTCACGGCGCAGGGGCCGAAGGTGCTGGAATTCAACGCCCGCTTCGGCGACCCCGAGTGCGAGGCCCTGCTGGTGCGGATGGAATCGAGCCTCTACGACCTCCTCGATGCGGCGGCCGGTCGACGGCTCGACGAGGTCGAGCCCCCGGCGTGGCGTCCGGGCGCCAGCGTGACGGTCGTCATGGCGTCGGAGGGCTATCCCGGACCCGTGGAAAAGGGCCGGCCGATTCGGGGCCTCGACGCGGCGGCCGCGATTCCCGGCGTCGAGGTCTTTCATGCCGCGACGAAGCTCGCCGCCGACGGGACGGTCGTCGCCGATGGGGGGCGGACGCTCGCCGTGACGGCCGTGGGAGATTCGCTCGCCCGGGCCAAACTGCTCGCCTACTCCGGGGTCCGGGAGATCCGCTGGCCCGGCGCATGGTGCCGCAAGGACATCTCGGACAAGGCGACGGCCTTCACACTCGCCGCCGAGCGGGCGATCGCCAGCAGTGCCTCCGAAGCGCGGCATGCCGCCGACGGAGCCTCCGCATGAAGCTCCGCGTCGGCATCGTCGGGTTGGGTTCGCAGTGGGAAAGCCGATACCTGCCCGCCCTGCGGTCGCTCGTCGATCGCTTCGAGGTGCGTGGGATCTGCGAGCAGGTGTCGCACCTGGCCCAGCGGGCGGCGGGGGAGCTCGGCACGGCCCCTGTCGATGGCTATCGCGCGCTGGCGGCCCGCGATGACATCGACGCCCTGCTCTATCTTTCCGACCAGTGGTACGGGGTCGCGCCCATCCTCGCGGCCTGCGATTTCGGGAAGGCCGTCTACTCCGCGATCTCGTTCCCCGTCGACCCGGAGGAGGCCCGGATCCTGCGCAGCAGGGTCGAGCAGTCGGGCATCGCGTTCATGGCCGAACTCCCGCGGCGTTTCGCGCCGGCCACGCTGCGGCTCAAGGAACTGATCGCGACGCGGCTCGGCAAGCCGCGGATGCTCTTCTGTCACCGCCGTGTTCCGCTGTCGCAGTCGCCCCTCGGCCCTCCGCCGCGCGACCGCGGCAGCGAGGCCCGCGACCTGATGGAACTGGTCGATTGGTGCCGCTATGTGGCGGGCACCGAGGCCACGAGCGTCGTGGCCGTGCGGCACGCCGAACTTCCCGGTGCCGAGACCGACGACTACCAGATGATGAGCCTCGACTTCTCCCAATCGGGTCGCCCCGGCGACGGGGCGCTCGCCCAGATCAGCTGCGGCTACTACATGCCGCGGCAGTGGGAGGAGGCCGTGGGGTTCCGGCCGCCGCCGGCGCTTCAGGTGGTGTGCGAACAGGGCATCGCCTTCGTGGATCTGCCGTCGAGCCTCGTGTGGTTCGATTCCGTGGGCCGCCACCAGGAGTCGCTCGAGAGCGAGCGGCCCGTCGGCGAGCACATGCTCGTGCAGTTCCATCGCAAGGTGACGAGTCTCGTGCGGGCGATGAGCGGCCTCGACGATGCCCTGCGGGCGATGCAGATCGTGCAGGCCGCCGCCACGAGCCAGGCTGAAGGCCGGCGCGTGGGCGTGTGATGACAACCCGCATTCGGAGCCGGCGGTAGGCATGCTCGACTCCGGTCGTGTTGAGAGTTTCTAGCTCGTGGGTTTTGATCAGACGCCCATGGTCCTCAACGACTCCCTTCGTCTGCGCGTGCCCACCGACCGTCTCCGCCGAAAGTTCTGAGCGCCTACGAGTTGAGGAGGCTTCGGGCTCCCCGTGTCCCGGGAGCCGGCGTGAGATGACAAGCGCAGCCATGGATGGCGGAGCGCAGTCAGCTCCGAGTGAGCGAAGCCCAGGAAGGGCGCAGCGAACGTCCGGCGAGATGGTATGGGGCGAGCCCGAGCCGGGTTGGGCGAGTTGAGGCATGACAGGCTGAAGCCTGTCCCACGACACGAGGCATGACAGGCTGAAGCCTGTCCCACGACACGAGGCATGACAGGCTGAAGCC